>CAMLMI010000120.1 GCA_946480965.1 uncultured Verrucomicrobiales bacterium
GAGAGGGTGCCCGAAGGGCGGGTGAGGGGGCTTCTGAGGGCAGGCGATTTCGTTTCCGAAGTTGGTGTCAGTCTCTTTGGGATGAGACGAAGAGGATGAGGAGGACGAAGACGAGGATCGCGGCGAGCGCTCTTCTCTTTCTCAGCCTTTTCTCCGCGCGGGCCGCCGATCTCCCCGCCGAACACGTCGAGTTCTTCGAGTCCAAGATCCGGCCGATCCTCGTCGAGTCCTGCTACAAGTGCCACAGCGCGGAGTCGGGCAAGTCCAAGGGCAGCTTGGTGCTGGATTCCAAGGACGGCCTGCTCAAAGGCGGCGACAGCGGTCCCGCCATCGTGGCCGGTGATCCGGACAAAAGCCTTCTGATCCAGGCCGTCCGCTACGCCGACGAAGACACCGCCATGCCGCCCAAGAAAGAAGGCGGCAAACTCTCCGCCGAACAGATCGCCGCGCTGGAAGCCTGGGTGAAGCTGGGGGCACCCGATCCTCGCACCGGCGCGCCGTTGGCTCCGGCCCAGGACATCGCCCGGGCGCAGAAGGAGCATTGGGCGTTTCAGCCCATCGCCTTGCCACCGGAACCGAAGGTCAAAGACCGCAAATGGGTGAAGTCGCCGGTGGACACCTTCGTGCTGGCCAAGCTGGAGGCCAAGAAGCTCAAACCCGCTCCTGAGGCCGACAAGCGCACTTTGCTCCGTCGGCTCTCGCTCGATCTGACCGGCCTGCCCCCTACGCCGGAGGAAGTCGATGCCTTTGTGGCTGATCGTTCCGCCGACGCCTATGATCGGGCCGCGGATCGTCTGCTTGCCTCGCCGCGCTACGGCGAACGCTGGGGCCGGTTCTGGCTGGATGTCGCCCGCTACGCCGACACCAAGGGCTACCTGGCCGGGAACGAGGAGCGCCGCTACGCCTTCTCCCACACCTATCGCGACTACGTCATCCGCGCGTTCAACGAGGACAAGCCCTACGACCAGTTCATCGTCGAGCAGCTCGCCGCCGACCGCATCGTGGAGGGCGAGGACAAGTCGGCTTTGGCCGCGATGGGCTTCCTCACGCTCGGTCGCCGCTTCCTCAACAACCAAAACGACATCATCGACGACCGCATCGACGTGGTGACGCGCGGGCTGATGGGATTGACCGTGACCTGCGCCCGTTGCCACGACCACAAGTTCGATCCCGTGCCGATCGAGGACTACTACTCGCTCCACGGCGTCTTTGCGTCGTCCGAGGAGCCCGGGGAAAAGCCGCTGCTCAAGCCGCTGACCGATTCGCCGGAATACCAGTCCTACCTCAAGGCCAAGGCCGGGATCGAAACCCGCATCCGCTCCCGTGAGGAGGGACTGGTCGCCGAGTTCCTGCGCAAGGACCGCGAGAAGATCGGCGATTATCTGCTGGCCGCGCGCGACGCCAAGACCTTGGACAAGGACGCGAAGTTCGACGTCTTCGCCGGCGAGCGAAAGGTCGATCCGACGGTGCTCAAACGTTGGCAGCCGTTCCTCGACGAGCGCGTCAAAGAACACGACCGCGTGCTGGCCCCGTGGTTCGCGCTCGCCGCATTGCCGAACGAAGGCTTCGCCGAAAAGGCCAAGGAATTGTCCGCGCAGTTCGCCGCCAATGCTGATGGAGCCAAGCCGCTGAACCCGCTCGTGGCGCAGTCGTTCACCAACCCTCCCAACTCCATCCAAGACGTCGTGACCATCTACAACCGCCTCCTCGCCGAGACCGACAAGGCTTGGCGAGAAGCCTTGGAGCAGGCACGCAAAGATCAGAAGGAAGCGCCGACGAAGCTGGCCGACGAGGCCCGCGAAGAACTGCGCCAGTTGCTCTATGCCGAACGCCGCCCGGCCAACCTCACGCACGACGAGGGGGCGCGGATCATTCGCCGCGAGATCAGCGACAAGGTTTCCGGAATGAAGCGGGAGATCGAGGCGCTGGATTGGACCCACAATGGCGCGCCGCTCCGAGCGATGGCGATGGTGGACCGGGAAAAGCCCGGCAATTCCCGCGTCTTCAAGCGCGGCAACCCCGGAAGCCCGGGCGAAGAGGCTCCGCGCCGTTTCCCGGCGGTCTTGTCGGGCCCGGATCGCTCGGTGTTCACCAACGGCAGTGGACGGCTGGAGTTTGCCCGCGCCATCGCCAGTCCAGAGAATCCCCTGACCGCCCGCGTCTTGGTGAACCGCGTCTGGGGCTGGCATTTCGGTCAGGCACTGGTGCGCACGCCGAGCGACTTCGGCGTGCGCACCGAGGCACCGGAGCATTTGGATCTGCTGAACTGGCTCGCCGCCGACTTCATCGCCCACGGCTGGTCGGTGAAACATCTCCACCGCCGCATCGTTCTCTCGGCGAACTACCGCACCTCCGCTGACGCCCCGAAAGAACTGCTCGCGGCCGATCCCGACGGGCGGTTGCTCGGCCGCTTCCATCGCCATCGGATGGAGTTCGAGGTTATGCGCGACAGCGTGCTGGCCGCGTCCGGCGCGCTCGACTTGAAGGCCGGCGGCTTGCCGGACGACATCACAACCGAACCCTTCAACACCCGGCGCACGGTTTATGCGTTCATCGACCGCCAGAACTTGCCCGGCATCTTCCGCACTTTCGACCTCCCCAATCCCGATGTGAGCAGCCCGCAGCGGTTCACGACGACCGTGCCGCAGCAGGCGCTCTTCCTGATGAACAGCCCGTTCCTCCAGCAGCAGGCGCGGACCTTGGCCAAGCGGCCGGAGATCGCGAAGGCTGCGGAGACCAAGGACAAGGTCGCCTCGCTCTATCGCGTGCTCTTCCAGCGCGAGCCTGATCGGCAGGAGCTGAAGCTGGCGACGGAGTTTCTCGGCGAGACCCCGGCGGCAACCTCGTCGGTCGCCAAAAACTACGGCTGGCAGTTGGGCTACGGCGCGTTCGACGCCGAGCAGCAGCGTGTGAAGGGCTTCAACCTGATGACCGTGAAGAAGGACGGCCACTTCAGTCCCCAAGCCGAGTTTCCCGCGCCGGACTTCTCCTATCTGAATCTCACGGCCGAAGGCGGCCATCCCGGTCCCCGCGCGGATCTCTCCGCGATTCGCCGCTGGATCGCGCCGGTGGACGGCACCGTCCGCATCGACGGACGGTTGAAGCATCCGGCCAAGGAAGGCGACGGCGTGCGTGGCCGGATTGTTTCCGATCTTCAAGGCAAGCTTGCCGAAGCCTCCGTCCACACGGGCGAGGCGGAACTGAAGCTGGCCGGACTCAAGGTGAAGGCGGGCGAGACCATCGACTTCGTCCTCGACTGCGTGGGCAACGACGGTTGGGACAGTTTCGACTGGTCGCCGGAGATCGTCCTCGACCCCGGCGAAAACGCGCCACCGATCAAGCTGGCCTACAGCGCGCGCGGCGATTTCGGCCGGAAAGAACCCGCCGTGAAGTCGATGGCGCGCCTCGAGCAGCTCGCCCAGGTGCTGCTGCTGTCGAACGAGCTGGCGTTCATCGAATAGGCCTGAGGGCAGGGCAGGGGACGCGGCGGTTCGGGTGGTGGGAGAGGCAGTTGGGTTTCGGCGGGCCAAGAATGGTTCGGATCAACTCCCGTCTGTTCAAACCCGGGGCCGTGATTATCGTTCGCCCCCGTTATGACCGACCGCGCCGCCACGTCCGCCGAGATTTCGGCCGCCATCCGCAACATCCCCAACTTTCCGAAGCCAGGCATCCAGTTCAAGGACATCACCCCGGTGCTGGCCGACGGGCGCCTCTTCGCCGCGACGATCGACCATCTATTGACCGGCTTCAAACCGGGCGACATCGACGCCGTGGTGGGCATCGACGCGCGCGGGTTCATCTTCGCGGGAGCCGCGGCGCTGCGGCTGGGCTGCGGCTTCGTGCCGGTGCGCAAAAAGGGCAAGCTGCCGTTCGACACCTACGAGGCGAGCTACGACCTCGAATACGGCTCCAACACCATCGCCATGCACATCGACGCGGTGAAGCCGGGATCGCGCGTGGCGCTGATCGACGACGTGCTGGCCACCGGCGGAACGGCGGCGGCGGCGGTGGAGCTGCTGAAGAAGGGCGGTGCGCAGATCGTGGAGGTGGGCTTCGTCATCGAGCTCGGGTTCCTCAACGGCCGCGCCAAGCTGGGCGACGTGCCGGTGCGGTCGGTGGTCACTTACTGATGGAGAAATGGCGAAGCGCGGAGGCCAAAGGGCAAAAGGCTTCGTGGAAAGCTCGGAGGCTGGCACCGAGATTCGGGTGGCTTCTTCGGATCGATTGGAACCGACGCGGTGTTTGATTCCCGTCTCGGACTACGCGCTGGGCCCAACCTTGGATTCCGGCCAGGCCTTTCGCTGGCGTTCCGCAGGCGATGCCTGGGAAGGCGTGGTCTGCGGACGCTGGGTGCGGCTGAGAACCGGGGATGGAGCGATCGAAGCCACAACCGTTTCGCCGCAGACCGACTGGCGATGGCTCCAGGACTATCTCCAGACCGACGTGGACTTGGATGCCGTGCTGCGGAGTTTTCCCGACGATCCGTCGATGCGCGCGGCCGTGGCGTCGTGTCGGGGCCTGCGCCTGCTGCGGCAAGAACCGTGGGAATGCCTCGCTTCGTTCATCTGCTCCTCCACCAAACAGATCGTGCAGATCCGGCAGATCGTGGAGGCGATGAGCCGCAGCTTCGGCGAGCGGATTCCGTCCGATGGAACCGAGGCCTGGGCCTTCCCCAAGGCGGAGCGGGTCGCCGCCTTGACCGAAGCGGAACTGCGCGCGTGCAAGCTCGGCTTCCGCGCCCCCTACGTCCATGCGGCGGCGAAGGCGGTGGCGGAAGGCCGCCTGGATCTTGAAGCCGTGCGCGGCATGTCGCTGGACGAAGCGCGGGCGGCCTTGATGGCGTTGCCCGGCGTCGGCCGGAAGATCGCGGACTGCGTGTTGCTCTTCGCCTACGGATTCCCGGCCGCCTTCCCGGTGGACGTGTGGATTTTGCGGGCCTTGCGCGAGCTGTATTTCCCGAAGCGCCGCCCCATGCCGCAGCGGCTCCTGAGATTCACGGAAACCTACTTCGGTCCCCACGCCGGCTATGCCCAGCAATATCTCTTCCACTACATGCGGACGCGGTGAACGGCTGGCTTGCCGCAACGTTTGACCGCCAGTGGTCCTGGGCGAATCCCGCCGAGATCGGGTTCCAAGGGACGGTTAACCCGAGGGGGCGTCGCGCTCCTCGCTCCTCGCCCCCCGGCTAATGAATGGCGATCCATCTGGTCGGGATGATTGGAGGCCTTCAGTCATGCCAAAAAGACTGCTGCAATGGGCTACTCGCCATACCTCTCATGCAACTCATAGCGAAGGTTGGCTTCGAGATCGTCGAGGCTGACCTCAATGCCCCTGCCTGAAACCACTGGGAAAACTCCAGGTTGAATACCGTCGTTCCGCATGCTCGGGATCAACTCTTCCAAGAATGCAGCCAGTTCAATTTTCTTCGGTGCGTATGACGCCCATGACTCAGTTGCGAATAGCTTGGCGTAATCTTCATGGGGCCACAGTGGTAGCATCCCGCGGCCGGAGGAATCCTCCATCGCCGCCCAGCCATCGAAATAAAGACTCCACAAACATTGGGAGTCGCAGACGCGTTTGATGAAGTATTCATACCGCTGCTTGGCAGCAGCGGATGCCATTGCGGTGATCTCTTGTTGTTTGGGTTTCCAAGACATTTGGTGGCTCCTTCGTTTAGACGCTCACTCCCGGTTCCTCCAATACTCCTTGAACGTCCGGTCGGCGATAGGCGGGAGGTCGCGGGTTTTGGTCCAGGACTTCGCCGGATCGAGGCGGGTGCCTTTGATGAAGCGGTGCAGGGGTTGGAGCCAGCGGGCGACGCTCTTGCCGGCGTCGTAGAGGCCGGGGTGGTTCATGGCCCAGGCGAAGAGCTTGAAGGCGACGCGTTCCTGCGGGTCGGGTTCCTGTTTCACCGAGTTGCGGCGGTTGTGCAGGAGGTGGTGGTGGAGGTTGATCTTCACCGGGCAGGCCTCGGTGCAGGCGCCGCAGAGGGAGGAGGAGTAGGAGAGGTGTTTCCAGTTCTGCAAGCCGCGCAGGTGCGGCGTGATGACGGAGCCGATGGGGCCGCTGTAGGTGGTGCCGTAGGTGTGCCCGCCGACGTTCTTGAAGATGGGGCAGACGTTCAGGCACGCGCCGCAGCGGATGCAGTGGAGGGCGTCGCGCTGTTCGGGATCGGCGAGGAGTTCGGTGCGGCGGTTGTCGATGAGGACGACGTGGTATTCCTCCGGGCCGTCGGATTCGCCGGGCTGGCGCGGGCCGCCGTAGAGGGTGTTGTAGCCGGTGATCTGCTGGCCGGCGCCGGCGGTGGCCAGCATGGGGAGGAAAAGGGCGAGATCGGCCATGCGGGGCAGCACCTTCTCGATGCCGATCAACGTGATCATGGTCTTGGGCAACGCGGCGGTGAGGCGGGCGTTGCCCTCGTTTTCCGTGATGGAAATCATCCCGGTCTCGGCGATGGCGAAGTTGGCCCCGGTGATGCCCACGTCAGCGGTGATGTATTTCTCCCGGAGAGCGCGCCGGGCGATCATGGTGAGTTCCTCGGGACTGTCGGTCTTGGCGCTGCCGAGGTGTTTCTCGAAGAGGTCGCTGATCTCGTGGCGGTCGAGGTGCATCGCCGGGAAGACGATGTGGTAGGGCGGTTCCTGTCGGAGCTGGACGATGTATTCGCCGAGGTCGGATTCGACGACCTCGTAGCCGGCCTTTTCCATGGCGGCGTTGAGGTGGATCTCCTCGGAGGTCATCGCCTTGGACTTGATGACGCACTTGGCGTTCTTGGCCTGGATGATGCCGAGGACGAGGTCGCGGGCCTGGGTGGCGGTGGTGGCCCAATGGACCTTGGTCCCGCGTGCCTCCAGCTTGTCTGCGAAGGAGACGAGGTGTTCGTCGAGATGGTTGATGGCGTCCCACTTGGTCTCGGCGGCGATCTGGCGGGCGTCGGTCCAGCTCTGGAAGGCGTTCTTGCGCTTGTCGCGGACGACCTCGTATTTGCCGATCGCGGTCTGGATGAGCTTCCGGTGGCGGAGATCGGCCGTGACCTTGGCGGCTTGGGATTTGAACTCTTGGACTTCGGTGGTCATGGCGTAGGTCGGGCTGGCAGCCCGACAAGTAGCGCGGGCTGCCAGCCTGCGTGTTGGGTATAGGAAAAGCGGTGTCCAAGCTGGCAGCTTGGACTACGTGCCGGGCTGGCAGCCCGGCCCACTAAGCGGCGAAGCTTCATCGCGCGTTCAAAATCTCCGCCAAGTGAATCGTCTTCAACCCGCTGCCTTGCTTGCTCAGCAACCCTTGGACGTGCATGAGGCAACTGGAGTCGTTCGACACGATGTAATCGGCACCAGTGTCGAAGGCGGAGGCGCATTTCACCTCGCCCATCGCGGTGGAGATCATGGGGAACTTGGCCGCGAAGGTGCCGCCGAAGCCGCAGCAGGTCTCGGCTTCCTTCATCTCGACGAGTTCCAGTCCGCGCACTTGGCCGAGGAGTTGGCGGGCGCCTTTCTTCAGGCCGAGTTCGCGCAGGCCGTGGCAGCCGTCGTGGATGGTGACCTTGTGCGGGAAGTGCGCGCCGAGGTCGGTGATGCCCAGCTTGGTCACGAGGAAGTCGGAGAACTCGTAACACTTGACCGAGAGTTCCTTCGCGGCGGCTTCGTGCGGTGTGCCGGCGAAGAGTTCCGGGTAGAAGACTTTGAGCATCGCGCCACAGGAGCCGGAAGCGATGACGACGGCTTCGGCGTTCTTGAGGCGTTCAAGGACGGGCAGGGCGACCTTGCGGGCCTCGTCCCAGAAGCCGGAGTTGAAGGCGGGCTGGCCGCAGCAGGTGAGGTCCTCCGGGTAGTCGATGCGATGGCCGAGGCGTTCGAGGATCTCGACGATGCTGATGCCCACCTTGGGATACATCAGGTCCACGAAGCACGGGATGAAGAGGGTGACGGTCATGGGGAAATCAGGCGGAGCACGGGGTGCACGGGAGCGGGGGAGAAAGGGGATATGAAATCGCCGGAAAGAGGCGCAAATAGGGCCGTGGTTGAGTTGGCCGGTTCGGAAGTTCGGTGAATCCCAAAGGGATTCCGTCTCCTAGCCCAGGCTCGCCGAGCTGGCGAGGCTACCCTGGGGAACGGCGCGCGATGGGAGGCCAACCCTGCAAGGGTTGTGTCCATTTTCGGCTGGTCGTTGACGCAACCCCGTTGGGGTTGGAACTCAATAGATCGCGTTCCCAGGGTAGCGCAGACCGCGCAACCCTGGGCTAGAGGACTCAATCCCGTTGGGATTGGGTAAACGCTTGGCGCTCGCCAGGGCTCCGAACCGCACTCTATCCGGGATGGGTGAGAGGTCTTCATTTCTCGATGTGGAAGACTTCCTTCAGCTCCTCGGCCACGGGGCTGTGGTCGGGATTCGTCGGCATCAGGTCGCGCATGTGATGCCACCATTGGCGGCAGACTTCGGTCTGGGCGATTGCGGCCCAGCGGGCTTCGTCTTCGATCTCCGCGTAGGCGAAGAGCTGGCGGGTTTCGACGTGGAGGAAAATGGAGTAGCTCACCACGCCGTGCGCCTTCAGCACCGCTTCCAGCTCCGGCCAGATCGGCTGATGTCGCCGCGCATACTCGGCTTCGTGGCCGGCATGGACGGACATGACGAAGGCTTTGCGGATCACCCCAAAACTGTGTCCGGCCCCGCCCGCTGGCGCAATCGCGCGAATCGCTCACGCGCTTCCTGCCAGATGATCGCTTCCGACGGCACGGGCTCGGACGACGCCGGGACGACCGAGCCGTAGATGGATTCGCGGATCTCGGTGAGCGACGCGACTTCGCCGGCGGCGCGGGCCTGGACCATGAGGTTGCCCAGCACGGTGGCTTCGACCGGACCGGCGAGCACGGGACGTTGGCAGGCGTTCGCGGTGAGGAGATTCAGCAGGATGTTGCGCGAGCCGCCGCCGACGATGTAGATGACCTCGGCGCGTTCGCCGGTGAGCTGTTCCAGCTGGTCGAGCACCAAGGCGTATTTCAGCGCGAGGCTTTCGAGGCAGCAGCGGACGAGCTCGCCCTCGGTCCTGGGCGCGGGCTGGCCGGTCTCGCGGCAGAACTCCTGGATGGCCGACGGCATGTCGAGCGGGCTGAGGAAACGGCTATCATCGGGATCGATCAACGAACGGAGCGGCGGCGCCTGCTCGGCCAAGGTGACGAGCTGACCATAGTCGTAAGTGGAGCCGCGCGCGTCGAAGGAGCGTTTGCACCGCTGCACGAGCCACAGGCCCATGATGTTTTTCAACACGCGGTAGGTGCCGTCCACGCCGCCCTCGTTGGTGATGTTGAACTCCAGCGCCTTCGCCCCCAGCACGGCCGACGGCGTCTCCACGCCCATGAGCGACCAGGTGCCGGAGCTGATGTAGGCCCAGTTCGTCCGGCCGGTGTGCTGCGTGGGCACGCCCACGACGGCGGAACCGGTGTCGTGCGTTGCGGGGGCGATGATCGGCAGGCGATGCAGCCCGGTGCGGTCGATGACGCTTTGGCGCAGGCTGCCGACGATGGAGCCGGGCAGGATGACTTCGGGGAAAATCTTCGACGGCAAACCGAGGCGATGGAGCAGGTCGATAGACCAGTCGCGCTTCGTCGGATGGAAGAACTGCGTGGTCGTGGCGTTGGTGAACTCGACCGTCTTCGCGCCGGACAAGCACCAGTTCAGGAAGTCCGGAACCATCAGGAACGTCTCGGCGGCGGCGAGCGTCTCGGGGCTTTGCCGCTGATGGGCGACGAGCTGGTAGAGCGTGTTGAAGGGGAGGAATTGCAGGCCGCTTTGGGCGAAGACTTCTTCGCGGCCGATCGTTCGGATGACCTCCTCCATCACGCCCTGCGTGCGGTTGTCGCGGTAACAATGCGGCTGGCCGAGCATTTCGCCGGACTTCGAGAGCAGCACGTAGTCGATGGCCCAGGTGTCCACGCCCACGGAGACGATGGAGTGGCCGTAGCGTTTGGCGGCGAGGGCCAGGCCCTGTTGGATGTCGTGCCAGAGCCGCAGCAGATCCCAACGGAGGGAGCCGCCGAGATCGACCGCGACATTCGGGAAACGGTGCAGCTCCTCCAGCCGCATTTCGGAGCCGTTCCACAGACCGGCCATGACGCGGCCGCTTTCCGCGCCCAAGTCGATGCCGAGATAGATTTGTTCAGGCATGGCAGATGAAGATGTCGGCTCAACGCTGGCCTGCTGGAGCATCTTTCGGCAATAGCCCTGAAACGGTGGAGAAGGTGCGCCGGATCTCCGCCACCGATCCCGCGAAGAGATACACGTCGTAGCGGAAGACCAATCCGGGCGTGACGGGAAAGTGGACCAATGGAGCGAAGTAGGAACACGCGCCCCGGTCGGCGCGGCCGCCGCCGAAGCGATAGCAGGTAAGCCGGTCACTCGCCGGGACGCAGACACCGAGCCCGACGTCGTTGGTGCCGACATAGGCGGCCCAACGCTCGGTCATGCGGCGAGATTCATTGGGCCAACCCGGCCGCGAACGGTGCAACGGCCCGTCGGTCCAGGGCCGGTCACCGTCGTAGAGCACCAGCGTGTCCAGCTCTGGCGCGACGAACACGGCCGGGATCTCGTGGTCGCGCGGCGGATGGGAGTTCGTGCCCGAGTAAGTCATCTGAAAGCGGATGTGCGCCAATCGGCCGGTCAGCGTGATCCATTGCTCGAAGACCACGTTGGTCAGCTCCTCGCCCGAGGCCCAGTGCCGGGCGACCGTCTTCGCGTGGAGGGAATTGGTGGTGTGGGTCAGCTCCAGGACGGTGGCTGGCTTGCCGCGCCAGTCGCCGCCCTGGACCGGATTCCAGCGCCACGGCTCCTTGTTCCAGAGCGAACCGTCCTCCGCGCCGTAATAGGACTGCTGGATGAGCCGGCCGCGATCCCAGTGATTGACCAAGTTGTTGGTCGAGCCGCTGGGCGCGAACCAAGCGATGCCGGCACCCGAAGAACGAATCACACCCAGCCGGACCTGGCCGTTGTCGAGGAACACCCAGTCGTTCGTGGCCGGATGCGCGGTGGTGTCGGCAAGCGCCGGTGCGGGATGGAGCGCAAGCAGGAGCAGGGTGGTGAAGACAAGAAGGCCAATCTGATTGGGTGGGCGGATCGGACGGGCTGACCGAGATCCAAGGCCCAACGGGCCGGGTTTAATGAAGCCCAGGGCAACGCCCTGGGTCGTTCGATCCCCAAGATGACGAGCCCTGAAAGGGCGGTTTAACCACAATTCAATCCCACACATAGCGTTCATCGATTGCCATCCGGTGTTTGCGGAAGAACGTCCGCACCTCGTCCTGAAACGACACGGTGGCATGGTGTTCCTGTTGATTGGCGATGTAGCGGGTCACCGCATCGACCTTGGACTGGCTGACGGAAAACGCACCGTAACCCGCCTGCCAGTAGAAGCTCGCCAACGCCGGATCGCGTCGTTTGATCCACTTCGAGGTTCCGGTCTTCAGATTTTCCACGACGTCTTTCAGGGCGTGGTTCTTGGACAAGGCGAAGAGGACGTGAATGTGGTCTTCGACCGAGTTGATGAGGATGGCCGGAGATTCGAGGTCCTTGAGAACGGAGGCGGAATAGCGGTGAAGTTCGTCGCGGATGCCGTCGTGGATCAGGCGCTCGCGGTGCTTGGTGCTGAAGACCAAATGCGTCAGAAGCGAGGCGAGCGACTGGGACATGGGGTGAAGGGTTAAGCCGCCCTTTCAGGGCTTGGCAGGCTTTGGTATGGGTGTTCGACCCAGGGCGTTGCCCTGGGCTGGATTAACGTCGGCCCGGTGGGCCTTGAAACGTGGCGGCGAAGGGCGCGGCCGATCATGGGGCGTCGTTCTTGTTGGGCCGATAGACGGTGAAGGCGATTTCGCCGCCCAACGCGACCACGCGCTTCAGTGTTTCATTGCGAAGGCTCGTATGGAGCAGCAAATGGGAATCGTCGCTAGCGTCGAACCCGACATCGAAGAGCCGTCGCCGACAACGATTCCAAAGTGTCTTGGCTTCCTCTGGCAGAACCTCCACGGCCTCGCACAGGGCGTGGATGGTTTCGTCTGCATCGGAGGCGAATCCCTCGATCTCAAGCGAGAGGAGATGGCCGTCTTCGATTGGACCCGAGTGGAGCGCAAACACCGAAGACCCCAGGTGCCGCTCTATCAACGCCAAGGGCTCGTTGGATTCGAGGATGAGATCGACGTTGAGGAACCGGGCGTTCATGGAGGCGTCTTTCAGGCCTTGGGTTTGGCTGGTTTAGAACCTTGGTCAAAGCCCAGCTCAGGAC
>CAMLMI010000121.1 GCA_946480965.1 uncultured Verrucomicrobiales bacterium
GCCTTGAAATTGGCTTTCTTCAGCAGCGACTCATACTGCTGAGACATCACGTACGCTGGAGATCGACGGACAAACGCAGATCATCTCGCCCGCTGCCGGATTGGTCGCGGGATTGAAGCCCGAGGACGGCACCGAGATCTGGCGGGTGAACTACGGCAACGGCTACTCCGTCATTCCCCGGCCGGTCGTCGGCCACGGTCTGATCTTCCTCGCCACCGGCTACGACCGTCCGTCCGTCTATGCCATCCGCACCGGTGGCAAGGGCGATGTCACCGAAAGCCACGTGGCGTGGAAGCTGGCCAAGGGCGCGCCCAACACGCCTTCCCTCCTGCTCGTCGGCGACGAACTCTACATGGTGTCCGACGGCGGCATCGCCTCGTGCGTCGATGCCAGGACCGGAGAAGTCCATTGGTCCGAGCGCGTCGGCGGCAACTACTCCGCCTCGCCCCTGCACGCGAATGGCCGCGTCTATTTCCAGAACGAAGAAGGCGTCGCCACCGTGGTGAAGGCGGCGAAGCAGTTCGAGGTGTTGGCGAAGAACGATCTGGGCGAACGCTCCCTCGCCTCCTACGCCGTGGCCGATGGCACGCTCTTCATCCGCACCGCCGGCCACCTCTGGCGCATTGAGGAACCGGCCAAACGGTGAACAGACGTCCGAGCGCAAAAGGCTTTCCCGCGCGAATCGGCGGTCTAGTTTTGCCGCCATGCTTTCCCGGTTGAACCCATTGCTTTGCGTCGCGGTGCTGGCTGCCGTCATCGGTGCGGACGCCGCCGAAACCAAGCCCGCCAAGCAGATCCTGTTCTTCACCAAGTCCAGCGGCTTCGAGCACTCGGTGATCTCGTGGAAGGACGGGCGGCCGAGCCACGCGGAGAAGGTGCTGGAGCAGATCGGCGCGACCAACGGATGGGCGTTCACCTTCTCGAAGGACGGCTCAAAGTTTTCCAAGGACTACCTCGCGCAGTTCGACGCCGTGTTCTTCTACACCACCGGCAACCTGCTCGTGCCCGGCACGGACAAGCATCCGCCAATGTCGAACGCGGGCAAGCGGGCGCTCTTCGACTACGTGCGGTCCGGGCGCGGCTTCATCGGCACGCACTCGGCCAGCGACACATTCCACACGAACAACGAGGAGAAGAAGGGCCCCGACCGCTACGTGAACCACGGCGAGAAGGCGGACGACTATGTGAAGTTCCTCGGCGCGGAGTTCATCAAGCACGGCGACCAGCAGCGGGCCACGAACACGGTGGTGAACGCGAAGTTCCCGGGCTTCGCCGGAGTGCCGGAGAAATTCGCCCTGCACGAGGAATGGTATTCGCTGAAGGATTTCGCGTCCGATCTGCACGTGCTCACCGTGATCGACGCTCCGACGATGAAGGGCATCGAATACCAGCGCCCGCCCTATCCCACGACCTGGGCGCGGCGAGAAGGCGAGGGCCGCATCTGGTTCACGGCGATGGGCCACCGCGAGGATGTCTGGACGAACCCGCTCTTCCAACAGGTTCTCATCGGCGGCACCCAATGGGCGCTCGGCGAAGCCCAAGCCGAAGTGCCGCCGAATCTCTTTCAGGCCGCTCCCGGCGCGATGACCAATCCGCCGTATCCCGAGCCGAAGAAGTAGGCGCACATGATTTTTTGAACCGCAGAACACGCTGAATGACGCAGATGGAGAAGGGGGTTCCACGCCGTCTCCTTTCCGCGTGATCCGCGTGTTCTGCGGTTCGATTCCAGGGGTCAAACCTGCGGAGGGATCGTCGTGGACCAGAGCTTTTGTCCCGCCGCGTTGAGGTGGGTGACGGTCATGGCCGCCGTTTCCCCGTCGATCTCCACCAGGCCGAAGAACTGCCGGCCCTCCGCCGGTCCGCCGCCGCCTTTGAATCCGTCGGGCACGCTGTTGAAGCGCACTTCGGGACCGAAAGTGTTGTCCAGCGCGTTGGGGCCGAAGGTGCCCGCGTGCAGCGGCCCACTGACGAATTCCCAGAAGGGATCGAAGTCCTGGAACTGCGCCTTGTTCGGATCGTAGTAGTGCGACGCGGCGTAGTGAACGTCGGCCGTGATCCAGACCACGTTCCGGATGCGCTCGCGTTTCAGGAAGCGCAGCAGATCGGCGATCTCCAGCTCCCGGCCCAGCGCCGGTCCGTCGCCGTTGGCCGGCCCCTCGAAGTGCGTCGCGCCGTCGCGCACGATGAGGCCGAGCGGCATGTCGCTGCACATCACCTTCCATGTCGCGCGCGATGCCTTCAGCCGCTGCTTCAACGAGGCAAGTTGCTCCGCGCCGAGAAAGACCGTCTCCCGTCCGGCGCTGGTCTGGCGATTCGCCGAATTCGCCGCGCGATAGGTCCGCATGTCCAAGAAGAACAGCTCCAGCAACGGCCCGTGGGCCAACACGCGATGGATCGTGTCCGTGCTCTGCCCCCGGATGGGCAGGCAATCGAAGAACGCCTGCCGGGCGCGCGCGGTGAGCCGATCAACGTCCTTCACCACATAGCGCGGATCGTCGAGGATCTCGCCCGGATACCAGTTGTTCACCACCTCGTGGTCGTCCCACTGCGCGAGGATCGGCACCTCGGCGCAGAGCCGGCGGAAGTTTTCGTCCTCCAGGTTGTAGAGATGGTTGCCGCGAAACTCGGCCAAGGTCTCCGCTACCTTGGACTTCGCGGGCGTCACGAGGTTGCGCCACACGGAGCCGTCGGGGAGAGCGACCGATTCCTTCAGCGGATTGTCGGCGTAGATCGTGTCGCCGCTGTGGACAAAGAAGTCGGGCCGCAGCCGCCGAATCGCTTCATACGTTTTCATCCCGCCGCGCGCGGCATCAATGCCCCAGCCCTGGCCCACCGTGTCGCCGGACCAGACGAAGCGCACCGCGCGTCGATCCCGGGACGGCGTATGGAAGCTGCCGATCAGCGGTTCGGAGCCGATCCTCGGATCGGCCAAGTCCTCGAAACGCACGCGGTAGAAGATGCGTTGACCGGAGGGAAGCCCCTTCAGCGCGAGCTTCGCCATGAAGTCGTTTTCCGGCAGCGCCAGCGGCCCGCGATGGCGGCGAACCTCGCGGAACGACTCCGTGGTGGAAGTCTCGAGCCACATCCGCGCGGGACGATCACAGCGGCTCCAGACCACCGCCGAATCGCCCGTGACATCGCCCGACATGACGCCGCTGGGGAGTTTGGGCCGGGCCGATTCCGCCACGACCACCGCCGGAGCGTTTCCGTTTGGCGTGCGACAACCGACGGCCAAACCAGCAGCGGACCCGAGCAACAGGCGGGTGAAACGGCGACGGGAGATCGCGGGCGGATTCATCGTCGGGCAGCTTGGGGAAACGGCCTTGGAATCCGAGCGACAAATGGGTGACAAGCCAGCATGGCCGCAACGCTGGAGGCCGACCTTTGGCCTTCGGTTGCTTCGTCATTCCCCGCAGGGAATGGTGCGCGAGAGAGGACTTGAACCTCCACTCCTTGCGGAACCAGATCCTAAGTCTGGCGCGTCTGCCATTTCGCCACTCGCGCAATCTCCGAAGAGCGCGCCATTCCTAACCCATCCGTTTCCCGTGCGGCAAGCCGGGCGTTCGGCGATCTGTTCCTATCCTCATCGTTGCCCAATCCCTGCGGGACCATCGCTACGATGGCGAGAAAGACCGGGTTTAGTCACCGCCCGGGGCACGGCTGGCTTGACGCCGGATCGGAGGATCGGCTCCGGTTGCGGGCCGATGGTTTCGTCACCGCAATCGTGGTCTTCCCGGTTCCAATCCCTGCCGTCCCAAGCGCGCCTTTTGGTCAAGTGGCTGGGGCTGCTGGCGGTTTTGGCCGGAGCGGTGGGATCGGCGGTGGCTTTCTTTCTCTGGAGCCTTGATTGGGCGACGGAGACGCGTTGGCGGCACCCGTGGCTGCTCTACCTTTTGCCGGTCGGCGGCGTGGGCATCGGCTGGCTCTATCATCGCTGGGGAAAAACGGCGGAGGCGGGGAACAACCTCATCATCGAGCAGATCCACGAACCGGGCGGGGGCGTTCCCAGGCGCGTGGCCCCGCTCATTCTCCTCGGCACCGTGGCCACGCATCTCTTCGGCGGATCGGCCGGACGCGAAGGGACGGCGGTGCAGATGGGCGGGAGCATCGCGGGGGCATTCGCGCGGTGGTTCAAGCTGTCGGCGGCGGATGTGCGGTTGCTGCTGATGGCCGGAGTGGCGGCCGGGTTCGGCGCGGTGTTCGGCACGCCATTGGCCGGGGCGGTCTTCGCGCTGGAGGTTCTGGTGGTGGGGCGGATGGAGCATCGGGCGTTGTTGCCGTGCTTCGCCGCGGCGGTCGCGGCCGACTGGGTCTGCCACGCCTGGGGCATCGGCCACACGCATTACAAGGTGGCGTTCAGCGGCGGGGAGGGAATCGCGGACGTCTTCAAGATCGATCCGGCGCTGCTGCTGAAAGTCGTCGCGGCGGCGGCCATCTTCGGGCTGGGCAGCGCGCTCTTCGTGCAGATGTCGCACGCCGTTGGCGCGGGCTGCAAACGGCTGGTGCCCTACGCGCCGCTGCGCCCGGCTTTGGGCGGGGCCATCGTCATCGCGCTGACCCTGCTGCTGGGCACGCGCGACTACCTCGGGCTCGGCGTGACGAATCCCGATCCGAACGGCGTCTCCATCGTCTCGTTCTTCACCTCGTCCGAAATCCACCCGTGGGCCTGGTGGTGGAAGCTCGTCTTCACCGTGGTGACGCTCGGCTGCGGCTTCAAGGGCGGGGAAGTGACGCCCCTCTTCTTCATCGGCGCGGCGCTGGGCAACGCGCTGGCCGGACCGCTCGGAGCACCGACCGATCTCTTCGCCGCGCTCGGATTCGTGGCGGTCTTCGCGGGCGCGACCAACACGCCGCTGGCCTGCACGCTCATGGGCCTCGAGCTCTTCGGCGCGGAACACGCGCTCTATCTGGCCACCGCGTGCTTCGTGGCGTTCCGCTGCAGCGGTCCCGGTGGCATCTATCGCGCGCAACGCGGCCAGACGTAGCCGCGCCGCCGCCGTCCTACCGCGCCGCCTTCCACTCCAACACGAAAAGCGAGACCGCTTGGCGCGGCAGGGTGAAGCGCAGCGTCACGGTGCGGCCTTCGTCGGTGATTTCCTCCGGCGGATCGATCTGCGCCAGCTTCCCGGTTTTCTCCAGTTCGGCGTATTGCTCGGCGGTCGGGTTCTGGGGCGAACCCAGCTTCTTCCAGGCGATGAAGGCGTTGCTGTGTTCCTGGTCGATGCGGAACTGCGTCACCTTCAGATCCCCGGCGCGGGGCGGCACGCCGTTCAGCGTCAGCTCCACCCAGGCGTTGTCGCCGGGCAGATCGTCGTCGTGGTAGTGCCACGCCATCACCGCGAGCCGGTTGGCGTCGAGGCTGGCCAGGGCGGAGACGTCGGGTTTGGCGCGGACGCCGTCGCGCACCATCGCTTCCAGTTCCACCGCCGCGTCGCTCGTCACCGGCAGACGTTGACCGCCCATTTTGCTGAACATGCGGAAGACATTGAGCACCGGCTTGTCCAAGCCACCGCTGGCCAGGGAACGGAACCCGGCGAAGAACGGCTGGTTCTCGAACTGGAAAGCCCAGGTCAACGCGCCTTCCAAGTTCACGCCGTGCTTGTCGGCGAGGTCCAGCTTCCGCGCGAAGCTCGCCGCCGTGTAGCTGGAATACATCGTGCCGTTGCGGTAGGCGAGGTTCTCGCCCTGGCAGGCGGCGCAGCCTTCCGGATCGGACTCGCCGATGACGATGGGCTTGTCCTTCACCTCGGGAAACTTCGCGATGGCGGCGAAGGCGCGGTCGATGTCGCGGAGCTGGTTCGCGATGCCCATGCGCACGTGGCCGTTGGTGTAGCGCGGCGCGCCCTTGGCGTGGAACGACGTGAAGTCCAGCGGCGTGCCGATCTGGCCCGTGGCATAGTTCGTCCCGCGCAGGCAGTGCTCCAAGAACTCCGCCATGAAGGTGCCGCCCGGGCCGCCGGCCACGTCGGGACCGCCGACCTTCGCCGTGGGCAAGGCGCGGCGGACGGCGTCGAGTGCGTAGTCGTTCAGCTTGAAGAATTCCTGCCGAGTGCCGCGCCAGTAGCCGATGTTCGGCTCGTTCCACGTCTGCCAATACCACGTCTCGACCTCGGCCTTGCCGTAACGTTCCACGCAGTGCTTGACCCATTGGTAAACGAGTTCGCCCCACTTGGCGTAGTCCTTTGGCGGATAGGTCCAACCGGTGTAGATCTCGTCGTATTTCGCCTCCGGGGTCCAATAGTGCCGGTAGGGATGGGGCTTCACGGACAACGCCTCGGGCATGAAGCCGATCTGCGCGTAGGGCCGCACGCCGCGCTCCAGATAGGCGTCGAAAATCCCGTCCACAATGGTCCAATCGTAGATCGGCCTTCCCTGCCCGTCTTCGCCATAGACGCCGGTGGAGCCCCACTTCAACGCGGGCGTGCCGTCGCCGCTGGTCAAAAGATTGTGGGTGCGGAAGAAGACCTCCTTGGGCTTCAGCTCGCCCAGTTCCCCGAGAAGCTTCTTGCCGTTCGGCATCGTCGCGTAATTGGGCTCGTCCGCGCCGAAGAAGCGCCAGATGGGCTTCAGCGGACCGGTGGGTTTGGAAACCTCGACCGACATGCGGACATCGAACTTGCCGGGCGTTTCCGCCGCCTGCGCGAGGCTCGCGGACATCCCACCAGCCAAGAGCGATCCGACGGCCAGCATTCGGCCGAAACGAAGCAGGATTCCAGAAGTCGCCGGGGAAAGGTGCATAGGGCTGTCTTACGGAGCGACCGGAGCCGCGTCCACCGCGATCTCCTTCGGCCGGAAAAGTTCATGCGGCACCGAGACGAACGCTGGGCCCAAAAACGCGGCTCGGCTTCGATCCCGTCCCAGTCTGTGGACTCGGCAAGGGATTGCGGGTTGAAAACTTCCAAGCGGGCGACCTAACCTCCGACCCCAGCGCACCGGAGCGGACGGCCCGCCTCCATCCGGAAAACCCAACTCAAAAAATGAAGCGTCCCACTGCCAAACTCCTTTCGACCGTCGGCGGTCTTCTCGCCGCCTGCCTGCTTCTCCCCGGTTGCGGCGAATCCGGAAGCTCCTCCGCTCCCGCCGGCGACACGATCAAGGTCGGCCAGTTCGCTTCCTTGACCGGCAGCGAGGCGACCTTCGGCGTCTCCTCCGATGAAGGCACCCGCCTCGCCATCGACGAGGTCAACGCCGCCGGGGGCGTGCTGGGCAAGAAGATCGAGCTCCTGACCGAGGACAACCGTTCCACCGCCGGCGAATCCGCCACCATCGTCAAAAAGTTCACCAGCCGCGACAAGGTCGTCGCTGTGCTGGGCGAAGTTGCCTCCGGCCGTTCCCTTGAAGCCGCCCCCATCTGCCAGGCCGCCGGCATCCCGATGATCTCCCCGTCCTCGACCAATCCCAAAGTGACCGAGGTCGGCGACTACATCTTCCGCGCCTGCTTCATCGATCCGTTCCAGGGCAAGCTGCTGGCGAACTTCGCCACCGGCACGCTCAAGGCGAAGAAAGTTTCCGTGCTCACGGATGTCGCCTCCGCCTACAGCGTCGGCCTGGGCCAGTTCTTCAAGGAGTCGTTCGTCGCTGCGGGCGGCGAGATCGTTTCCGAGCAGAAATACGCCTCCAAGGACAAGGACTTCAAAGCCCAGCTCACCGCCATCAAGGCCCAGAACCCCGACGCCATCTGCGTGCCCGGCTACTACACCGAGGCCGGCTTGATCGTGAAGCAGGCCCGCGAACTCGGCATCACCGTCCCGCTCTTCGGCGGCGACGGTTGGGAAGCGCCCGAGCTGATCCAGATCGCCGGCGGCGAGGCGCTCAAGAACACCTTCTATTCCACCCACTTCTCCCCCGCGCAGGAAACCCCGGCCGCCAAAAAGTTCGTGGAAGCCTACAAGGCGAAATACGCGGGCAAGGTGCCGGACGCCATGGCCGCCCTCGGCTACGACTCGACGATGGCGCTGGTCGAGGCGATCAAGAAGGCGGGTTCCGCCGAGCCCGCCAAGATCAAGGACGCCCTCGCCACCACCGACTTCGAAGGCGTGACCGGCCGGACCAAGCTCGACGCCAAGCGCGACGCCACCAAACCCGCCGTCATTATCACGGTGGAGAACAACCAGTTCAAATTCCTCCAGACGGTCGAGCCCTGATCGAGCTGGGGCATTGAGCAAGCTCGCCGTTGTTTGCTAGGTTCCCGCCATGAAGACGCAATCCATCACGGTCGAACTCCCCGAAGACCTCGTGGAGAAGCTCCGCGCCTACGTGGCCGACGGCTGGGCCGCCAGCCCGGACGCCGTGATCGCCGAGGCGACCAGCCGCTATCTCTGGTCGCACCGGCCCGAGGTGCTGGAGAAGATGTTCATGGAAGACGTCGAATGGGGGCTGCGTGGCGGCAAATGAGCACCGCCTTGTCCTGCTGGACGCAGGGCCCCTGATCCACCTGGACGAATTGGGAGAGCTTCCATTGTTCGGCCTGTTCGAAGAAGTCCTGATCCCACGTGAAGTCTGGCAGGAATGCCTCCAGCATCGTCCCCAGGTGGAATTGAAGTCCGTTCCCCATGCCACCTTGCTGGACGACGCCCCCGCGCCATCGAACCGGTTGGCCGAGGAGATCCAGCGCGCCAACTTGGGCCGGGGTGAAAGCGCCGCCTTGGCCTGGCTCGAAAAATTTGGCCGAGGAACCCTGGCTTCAGACGATCTCGCGGCCCGCAGAGTGGCCACCTACAGCGGGCATCCGGTCGTCGGCACCCTCGGCATTCTGGTGGAGAGCGTCGTCGTGGGTCTTCGCTCCGAGCTCCATGTCGAGCAACTGGTGCTGAATCTGCGCTCCCGGTCTTCCCTCCATGTCTCCGACGCCTTGATCGCCCGCGTGGTCGCGTCGTTGGCCACCTTGCCCTCCCGATGACCGAACTCCTCCAACAGCTCATCAACGGCCTCTCGCTCGGAGCGATCTACGCGCTCATCGCGTTGGGCTACACGATGGTCTATGGAGTCCTCCGCTTCATCAACTTCGCCCACAGCGACGTCTTCATGATCGGTGCGTTCGTCGGCTGGGCGGCGGTGGAGCATTGGGGCTTTCCGCACGGCAGCATCGGCGGCGGACTGCTCGTGCTCGCGACGGCGATGGCCGTCTGCGCGCTGCTCGGCATGGCCATCGAGAAGCTCGCCTACAAGCCCCTCCGCGGCCGTTCCACCCTCACCGTGTTGATCACCGCCATCGGGGTGTCGCTGCTGATCCAGAACGTCGCCCAGAACAGCAAGATCGGCTTCGGTCCCAACCCCAAGGCCTATCCGCAGGTCTTCCCCGTCAAGCAGCTCCAGTTCGGCGACCTGACCCTCTCCAGCAACCAGCTCGTGGTCATCGCCGTGGCCACCGTGCTCCTCGGCTTCCTCTATTGGATCGTCCACCGCACCCGCATCGGCACCGCCATGCGCGCGCTGTCCTTCAACGCCACCGCCGCCTCGCTGGTCGGCATCAACAACAACGCCGTCATCTCCTTCACCTTCGCCCTCGGCTCCGCGATGGCCGGCGCGGGCGGCGTGCTCTACGCGATGAACTACCCGAGCATCGACCCGCTGATGGGCACCCTGCCCGGCCTGAAGGCCTTCGTCGCCGCCGTGCTCGGCGGCATCGGCAATCTCCCCGGCGCGGCGCTGGGCGGCCTGCTCATCGGACTGATCGAGACCTTCGTCTCCGGCACCCGACTCTCCACCTACCGCGACGCCATCGCCTTCGGCATCCTCATCCTGATCCTGCTCTTCCGCCCGGCGGGGCTGCTGGGGAAACTGAAGATCGAGAAAGTCTAGCAACCACAGATGAACACGGATGCACACAGATTGGGCCAAAACAGAACGACCATGCCAAAGGTCGCCTTGAGTCCTTGTCTCGTGCCCGGCAGAGAGCCGGTTTCCTATCTGTGTTCATCTGTGTCCATCTGTGGTTAGAGTCCCATGCTCCCCCGCTCCCAACTCTGGCTCCTCGCCGCGCTCGCCCTCGCCGCCGGGGTCTCGGCGTTCTCCGGCCGGATGGACGCCTATCTGCTCGACGTCGCGATGGGCGCGGGCATCGCGATCGTCTTGGCGTCGAGCCTCAATCTGATCAACGGCTTCACCGGCCAGTTCTCCCTCGGCCACGCGGGCTTCATGGCGGTTGGCGCCTATACTTCGGCGCTCGTGACCACAACGCTTGGGCCGAAGCTCGGCTGGTCCGGCCCGCTCCAAGCTTGGCTGCTGTTCCCCGCTTCGTTGCTGGTGGGCGGGTTGTTGGCAGCGGTGGCGGGCTTCGCCATCGGCGCGCCCTCCCTGCGGTTGAAGGGCGACTACCTCGCCATCGTCACCCTCGGCTTCGGCGAGATCATCAAGGTGGTGCTGCAAAACGTCGAAGCCGTCGGCGGCGCGCGCGGATTCACCGGCGTGCCCAGCCACACGAATCTCTTTTGGACCTTCGGCGCGGCGGCGGTGACGGTCTATGTCGTGTGGGCCATGGTGAACTCCACCTTCGGCCGGGGCTTCCTGGCGGTGGCGGACGACGAGGTGGCGGCGGAGGCGATGGGCCTGAACACCACCCGCTACAAGATCACCGCCTTCATGGTCGGCTCCTTCTTCGCCGGAGTGGCGGGCGGCCTCTACGCCCACCTGAAAGGCTACCTGAACCCCAGCGGCTTCGACTTCACCCGCAGCATCGAGATCGTCGTCATGGTCATCCTCGGCGGCATGGGCAAACACGTCGGCGTCATTCTAGCAGCCGCCTTTTTGACTGTTGTCCAAGAGCCCCTTCGAGAACTGGGAGACTTCAGGATGATTCTCTACGCCGTTTTGCTGTGCGAGTTGATGTTGGCTCGAAACGCCTCGCCTTCTTCCGCCCCCTTCATTTCACACATGCTGAATTGGACCGGGACCATCAGCCGAAAAGGTTTTGCGCTCGGTTGGCTAGTCCTGATGTGCGTCCAGCTCGCAGGAAGAGGTTTGGAGTTGGTTCTGGCTCACTTTGGCCAGCGCGGATCGGCGGGAGACGTCTCAATTCTCGTGGCCCTTTCCTGTTTGGTCCCTCTCTACTCTCTAGTTTCAAAGCGTATTCGGGATCTGGGCTGGAACCAGTGGTCGTTTCCGGTGCTTAGCGTGCTGTCTGTAGATTTCGTCCTCCTCGGAATGTTTCTTCTCAAAATCGGCGTCCGATCATCATTGCCGCTGCTCGTGGCCCTCTCGGTGAATTCAGTGTTTCTAGGAATCCTTCTCTTCAAGAAAGGCGTAGCCCCAACCAGCATCATGTCGCGCAGAGTTGCGCAAACGGTGACGGAGTAAACCTTGCCTGCCGCTGATGACTCCTCTTCTCCAACTCGACCGCGTCACCATCCGCTTCGGCGGCCTCACCGCCGTGTCCGAGGTCTCGGCGACCATCGGCGACGGCGAACTGGTCGGCCTGATCGGCCCCAACGGCGCGGGCAAGACCACGGTGTTCAACATGATCACCGGCGTCTATCAGCCCACCGAAGGCGCGATCTCCTTCGCCGGCCAGCCCACCGCCCGGCTCAAGCCCTTCGAGATCACCGCGCGCGGCATCGCCCGCACCTTCCAGAACATCCGGCTCTTTCCCAGCCTGTCGGTCTTCGACAACGTCCGCGTCGCCTTCCACCTCCACCTGAACCACGACTCGGTCCACTCCCTGACCCGGGGCAAGAAGTTCCGCGCCGAGGAAACGGAACTGGAGCAACGCACCAAGGAGCTGCTCGACATCTTCAACCTCTACCGCCTGCGCGACGAAGACGCGAAGTGCCTGCCCTACGGCGACCAGCGCCGCCTGGAAATCGTCCGTGCCCTCGCGACCAAGCCCAAGCTCCTCCTCCTCGACGAACCCGCCGCCGGCATGAACCCGGCGGAGAAAGCCGAGCTGATGAAGCTCATCCGCTTCATCCAGGAGAAGTTCCAGCTCGCCATCCTCTTGGTCGAACACGACATGAAAGTCGTCATGGGCATCTGCCAACGCATCCACGTCCTCGAATACGGCCGGAAGATCGCCGAAGGCACGCCGGAGGAAGTGCGGAAGAATCCGGCCGTGATCGCCGCCTATCTTGGAAAGGAGCACGCCTAGCCATGTTGGAGATCCAGA
>CAMLMI010000122.1 GCA_946480965.1 uncultured Verrucomicrobiales bacterium
ACTGCCTCGCACCAAGGGGATGACGGCGTCGTAGAAGACGCCATTGGCGTTTTGTTCGGAGACCAGCTGCCCGCGACCGTCAAAGGCGATGTAGGAGAGCTGCGCGGTGAAGGAGCTGCCGGCGACGGAAACGGGGAAAAGCCGGTAATCGAATGGCCTGGTCACGTTGGAGTAAGGAGGGGAAAAGCGGGTGCCCGGCGGAACCAGCTTGGCCAGCTTGGCGGGCTCGATGAAGACGCCGGAGGGCAGATACCGCCATTCGCCGAAGTAGTTCAGGTTCGTGGCTCCTGGCTGGTCGCCGACCTTGCGTTGCGCGTAGATCCCATAGCCGGTGAATTGGCCGAGGTAGAGGTTTTCGAGGGCGCGCTGTTCCTTGGCCGTGAAGGTTCCCGGAGGGGCGAAATCCGTGATTTCCGGTCCGATGAAGGCCACGTAAACGGTGGTGCGGTTGGCGATGGCCAGATAGCGCGCTTGGGCGACATCGTCGAGCATCTGCCGGGTGGCGGCGGCGATGGTGTTCGACTCGCCGAAACCCCGCATCGCCGGCATGCCCAGGGCCGCCACCACGGCGATCAGGCCGATCACCACCAGCAGCTCGACCAGCGTGAATCCGGAGCGCCCTCGCTCTGCGGAACCACGGGCCATCGGGAAGTTGGAAGACGCGGAGCGCATCGGATCAGTTCTTCGTATCCTTCCAGCTCAGGATGTTGTCGAAGTTATCGGTGCCCTTGGCCGTGTTTTGGGTCGCGTTGGCCTTTCCGTCCGGGCCGAAGGACCACGCCATGACCGGTGCGTTGAGCTCGAAGACGCCGGGACGGGTTTCGGTCAGGCCGTTGGGGGTGCCGTTGTTCGGAGCGGCGAGGGAGTAGAATCCGTCACGCGCCTTGCCGTCGCCGTTCAGATCGAGGGTAACGATGTAGGGATTGCCCCAAGGATCACGATAGACGCCGTCGCGGCCGAGTCCGGCGGAATTGTCGCCACCGGCGATCTTGGTCGGCGTGAGGTAGGGGCCGAGCTTCCGGGGATTGCGGGCAAAATTGGTATTGCAGGTGGGCAACCCGTCTGCGAAGCGCTCGACGTTCATCAGAATCGCCATGAGTTGCCGGTTGTTGTCGGAGTAGGAAGGATTCCCGGCCGACCTGATGTTCGCGGTGCCGAAGGTGAAATCGGGGGTATTGGCCGTGACACGATCAAAGGCCTCCTTGGGCGCCGGGAGACGGCTGTAGGCGGTCTCGTAGGCCGTGCAAGCGCTGACGATGTTCTTCATGTCGCTGCGCGCCGCCTGTTCCTGGACCTTCACTTTGCCCCGGGCCAAGACGGGAAGGAGAATGCCGGCCAAGATCGCAATAATCGCGATCACGACCAGCAGCTCGATCAAGGTGAACCCTTGGTTTGTCGGCGGGGTCTTGGCGATGCCGGGCTTGGGCTTGTTGGGCTGCTGGCCCGTGGGCGTCTGCACCCCGATGGGCTTTTCCCAACTTACGGCCTGCCAGCGGACGGGCAGGCGGATGCAGGTGGTGGAACGGCGAAGGTCTTGCATAGGGTTACTCCTTCCAGTTGCCGATGATATTGGTTTTGCCCTTGATCAGGATCTCGGCCCAAAGATCGTAGGAATTGGGGTTGTTGGTCGGATTGGACGAATTGTAGCGCCAGACGTTGACCGGCGCACCGCCGACCGTGAAGGGGTTTGGTCCTTCGACGGGCACCACGAACAGCTCGATCTCACCGCCCCGGACCTCAACCAAGGTATGGTCGCGGTCCGAAACATTTTGGAGATAGGTCCGCACATCCTGCTCACGGGCCTTGGAGTTGACGATGCCCTCGGTGTTCAGCACCGCCTGAAGAGAGGCTTTGCTAACGGCTTGGTTGAGAGAAGGAATCACGAACTTGTCGCCGCTCGGGCTATTGGTTGTGCCCAGCAGCTCATAATAAAGGGGAGAAAGGCGAACATCCTTCGTATTGGAGGCGTCATCCGGCGGATACACCCCGATCTTGCCTTTATAGGCCGCGATGGCGGCTTCGAGCTTGCGTAGTTGGCCTTGGACCCGGGCCTTCTTGGCCCGCTCCATCGCCGGCCCCACCAGCGACATGATCATTCCAGCCAAGACCGCAATGATCGCGATCACGACCAACAGTTCGATCAGGGTAAATGCCTGACGTGAGCGCTTCATCGGAAACCTCCGCCCGTCCGACTCTGGTTCGCGTTCCGGCTATCGCGCAGCTCGTATTCCAGGCGCTCGCTGAGCCACTGTTTGATCATGCTCTGGTAGTTGAGGTAGCGGGACCGGGCCAACCGCTTGATTCGGGACAACATCCGTGGATCGAAACGGAGAGAAATCGACACGGAATCCCCGATTTCCTGGGATGAGGCCACGGCCGACTCCATCAAACGGACATCGATCTTGCTCTCGGCCCAGAAAGCGGCCTCGGCCTCTTCCCGGTCGAACATCGGGACTTCTTCCCACTGTGAAATCACGTTCATGACGACTGCGACAACGCCTGGTTGACCTTGCGGTTGTAGAAGAAGAGTTCCTCCGGCTCGAACGGGCGTGCATGGATGACGCGCACCTGTTTGCCATTGGTCTTGTAAACGGCGAACACGCCCTGCCCGGATGCGGCCATGCCGAGATTGAAAAACCGGGCCTGCACGGAGAAACGCGGGGAATCGGGCATCAAGCGGACGGCAAACGGATCTTCAAAGGATTCCTCCACATCGGAGAGGCTCAATGAATCGCTTGAGGCAAAGGGCGGGCTGTTCCAGTCAAAGTCCATTCTTCAACGCATTTGCTTGGTCTTGGTATGTGCAATGTATTCACCAAGCACCCACAAGTGTCAATCGGAATGAACTTGGGCTCTTGCAGAAACCTTTATTCGCCGCCGCCGCCGTCGCTGCCGAGGGAGTCCATCAGCTTGATGAGGGGCAGGAACAGAGCGATGACGATGCTGCCGACGATGATGGCCAAGAAGACGATCATGATCGGCTCCAACAGGGAGGTCATGGCCGCCACGGCGTTGTCCACCTCTTCGTCGTAATTGTCGGCGATCTTCATCAACATTTCCGGCAGCGCGCCGGTCTGTTCACCGACGTCCACCATGCTGATCACCATCGGCGGGAAGACCTTGGAGGCTTCGAGCGGCGCGGTGATGGTCTCGCCTTCCTTGACGCTCTCATGAACAGCCATCACGGCCTCCGCCACAACCATGTTGCCGGAGGTTTCCTTGACGATGGTCAGCGCCTGGAGGATCGGCACGCCACTGCTGACAAGGGTGCCCAAGGTCCGGGTGAACCGGGAGATGGCGACCTTGCTGATCACCGGCCCGAGCGCAGGCATCATCAGCTTGAAACGGTCGAAGATCCGGCGGCCCTGCTTGGTCATGACGAGCAGCTTGAACAGGATGAAGACAGCGACCACCGACAACAGCGTTGCGATGAAGTGGTTCTTGATCGTGTCGCTGATCTTGAGCACCAGCTGGGTGAACTCGGGCAGCTCTTGGCCGTTCAACATGCCGGCGAAGATCTCCTTGAACTTCGGCACCACGACCACCATCAGGATGCCCATGATGACCACCGCGACCAACAGCACGGCGACGGGATAGAACATCGCTGCGACGACCTTGCCCTTGATCTTCTCGGCCTTCTCCATGAATTCGGAGAGACGTTTGAGCACGACTTCCAGCACGCCGCCCAGCTCGCCGGCTTTGACCATGTTCACGTAGAGGCGGTTGAAGACCTTGGGGTGCTGTGCCAGCCCTTCGGAGAACGTGCTGCCGCCCTCGATGGCGGTGGAGAGATCGTTGATGATCCGCTTGAGCGTGGGATTTTTCTCCTGCTTCTGGAGCACACGAAGGCCGCGCAGCAGGGGCAGACCAGCCTCGACCAGTGTCGCCAACTGGCGGGTGAAGACCGTCAGCACCTTGGGTTTGACCTTCCCGCCGAGTCCGGGAATCCGGATCTCCATGGAGCTCAATCCGCCCTTGCCTTTGCCGCCCTTCTTGCCGGTCGGAGACACCTTCTTGACCCCGGGCTTGGCCTTGTCCTCCACGACCTTGGTCGGGAAGTAGCCCATCTCCTTGATGCGGGTGATGGCTTCGTTCTGATTCGCGACGTCGAGAGTGCCCTTGGTCTCCTTCCCGCGTGAATCCATCGCTACGTAGCTGAACTTGGGCATAAAACTCCCGGAATTAGGTGTATTTGACGACTTCTTCGATTGTTGTATCACCCTCGAAGATGCCCCGCAAGCCGTCTTCCCGGAGGGTGACCATGCCCAGCTCGATGGCCTTGTTGCGAAGAACCATCGTCGGGGCGCGCTCGTTGATCATGTTGCGGATCGCTTCGTTCACGACCAGCAGTTCATAGATGCCCTTGCGGCCCTTGTAGCCATTGTCGTTGCAGGCGGCGCAGCCCCGGCCGTAGTAGAACATCTTGTCGCCGATGTCGTGCGGGGAGAGGTTCAACAGGGAGAGCTGGTTTTCGGTCGGCTCGAACGGAGTGCGGCACTTCTTGCAGATCGTGCGGACCAGTCGCTGCGCCAGCACGGCCATCAAAGAGGAGGAGATCAGGAACGGCTCCACGCCCATGTCGATCAAGCGCGTGACCGCGCCGGGCGCATCGTTCGTGTGCAGGGTGCTGAGGACCAAATGGCCGGTGAGCGACGCCTGAATGGCGATCTGCGCCGTTTCCACGTCGCGCATTTCCCCCAGCATGATGACGTCCGGATCCTGCCGGAGGAACGCCTTGAGAGCCTTCTGGAAGGTCATGCCGACGGCGTCGTTCACGGCCACCTGCATGATGCCCTCGATGTCGAACTCCACGGGATCTTCCGCCGTGAGCACCTTGATGTCGGGCGAATTCACCTTCCGCAGGCAGGAATACAGCGTCGTGGTCTTGCCGGAACCGGTCGGGCCGGTCACGACGAAGATGCCGTTCGGTTCCTCGACCGCCTTGCAGGTGTAGTCATAGACCGGCTTGGGCAGGCCGAGCGAGGACAGGTCCAGATTCACCGCCGAGCGGTCCAGGACGCGGAGCACGACCGATTCGCCGAACTGAGTGGGCAGGGTGGAGACGCGGAGGTCGATCTGTTTCCCGTCCAGATTGACGGAAATGCGGCCGTCCTGCGGCAAGCGGCGCTCCGAGATGTTCAGGTTCGACATCACCTTGATGCGGGAAACCACCGGCAAGGCCAGGTCGCGCGGCGGCGGCGCCATCTCGTAGAGCGCGCCGTCCACGCGGTAGCGGATCTTGAACTCGTCCTCGAACGGCTCGAAATGGATGTCGCTCGCCCGGTCCAGCACCGCCTGCTTCAGCACCAGGTTCACGAACTTGATGATCGGCGTCTCGTTGGCCAGATCGTCCAAAGCATCCAGACCGCCCGCGCTCACCTGGGCCAGTTCCTTGGCGATGCTGGAGCTGCCCTCCATTTCGTGGATGGCGTCGGAGACCGAGGTCGTGTCCGGCCCGTAGCGAGCCTCGATGACCCGTGCTATCTGGGCCGGATCGGCCACGACGACGGCGATGTCGCGCTTGAGCAGGAAGTTCAGCTCGTCGATCCGGCTGGGATTCATCGGATCGGCCACGGCGAGCTGGATGGTCGTGCCGTAGTCGCCCACGGGAACGACCTGGTGCATCCGGGCGGTGGATGCGGGAATCTGGGCCAAGAGTTCCGGCGTGAGGTCCAGCTGCTCCAGATCGACCACCTCGGTCCCGAGGCTCTCGGCCATGATCAGGAGCTGGGTCGGCAGATCGACGAACCCGAAATCCGCCAGCACCTGGCTCACCGATTTTCCGGTCCGCGCGCATTCCTGGGCGACCTCCTCGAGCTGCATGTCGTCGAGATAGCCACGGGCTCGGACCAGCTCGACCAGGGGATCGGAGTAGATGTCGGACATCGTCGTCTAGGGGTTCAGGCTTGCTTGGGGGCGCGGGCCGCTTGGACGGCAAGGGCCGCTTCGTGTTCCTGCAGTTTCTGCATCATCGTGGTCGGGTCCTGCGATTTGTTGATCGCCTCTTCGCGGGAGATGATGCCCTGCATGTATTTTTCCGTGAGGAAGCCGTCCAGCGTCACCATGCCGAACTTGGCGCCCGTCTGGATGTCGGAGCCGATGCGGAAGGTCTTGTTGTCGCGGATCAGCGCGCTGATGGACGGCGTGTTGATCATGATCTCGTAGGCGGCCACGCGACCGGGCTTGTCGGCCCGCGGGAGCAGCAGCTGCGAGATGACCGCCTGCAACACCGTGGAGAGCTGGATGCGGATGGTCTCCTGCTGGTTCATCGGGAAGGCGTTGACGATACGGTCGATCGTCTTGGCCGCGCCCGTCGTGTGCAGGGTTCCAAAGACCAAGTGGCCCGTCTCGGCGGCGGCCACGGCGGCCTCCATCGTTTCCAGGTCGCGCAACTCGCCGACCAGGATCACGTCGGGGTCTTGGCGCAGCGCCCGGCGCAGGGCCTCGGCGAAGCTCGGCACATCGACGTTCACCTCGCGCTGCGTCACCACCGCCTTCTTGTGCGTGTGGTAATACTCGATCGGGTCCTCGATGGTGATGATGTGGGCCTCGTCGCGGGTCTCGTTGATGATGTTGATCATCGAGGCCAGCGTGGTCGTCTTGCCGGAACCGGTCGGACCGGTCACGAGGATCAGGCCACGGGGCTTGTGGATCAGGTTGTGGATCGTCTCCGGAGGCAGGCCGATCTGCTCCAGCGTGAGGAGCTTGTTCGGGATCTGGCGCAGCACCATCGCGAAGTTGCCCTTTTCCTTGAACACGCTGACGCGGAAACGCGCCATCTCTCCGAAGGCGAAGCCGAAGTCAGCGCCGCCGCGCTCGCGCACGTGCTGGATGTGGTCCTCGGACGTGATGCTGCGCATCAGCTCCTCGGTGTCCTCGGGCGTCAGCGGCGGGCCGCTGACCCGCACCAGGACGCCGTGCAGACGGATCACCGGCGGCACGTCCACGCGGATGTGAAGGTCCGCAGCCCCTTCGGAAACCATGAGCTGCAGGAGGTCGGACATCGAATACGACATAGATCAGAGTGGGTTGGGCGGGTGTTGAACGGGTCCGAGATCAGTCGGCATCGGTCGCGGTCGCACGGATCACCTCGTCGGCCGTGGTCTGGCCGGCGAGCACCTTGCGCTTGCCGTCTTCGCGCAGCGTCCGCATGCCCATCTCCCGGGCCCGGGCCCGGAGCGTGGAGGTCGGGACCTGCTGGTAGATGAGCTTGCGGGCCTCGTCGTCGATCACGAAAACCTCGAAGATTCCCATGCGGCCGCGGTAGCCGTTCGAGCAGTTCGGGCAGCCACGGCCCTTGCGGAAGGTCGCCTTGGCCGCCATCTCCGGCGTGATGTCCAGCGCGTGCAGCTCGGCTTCCGTCGGCATCGTGGGCTCGCCGCACTTCTTGCAGATCTTGCGCACGAGACGCTGGGCCATCAAAGCGCGGGTGCCGGACGCCACGAGGAAGGGCTTCACGCCGATGTCGATGAGACGCGTCACCGCGCCGGGCGCGTCGTTCGTGTGCAGCGTGGAGAAGACCAGATGGCCGGTCAGCGCCGCGTTGATCGCGATGGTGGCGGTCTCGATGTCGCGGATCTCGCCGAGCATGATCACGTTCGGCGCCTGGCGCAGCATAGAGCGGAGCGCCGCCGAGAAGGTCAGGCCGACGATCTCGCTCACCTGCACCTGGTTGATGCCCGCCAGCACGTATTCCACCGGGTCCTCAACGGTGATGATCTTGCGGTCGGGGCGGTTGATGAAGTTGAGGCAGGAATAGAGCGTCGTCGTCTTGCCGGAACCGGTCGGGCCGGTGACGAGGATGATGCCGTCGGGCAACCCGATGAGCCGCTCGAAGGTCTGCTGGTCATCGGAGAAGAACCCGAGCTCGGGCAGACCGAGCTTCAATCCTTCCTTGTCCAAGATACGCATGACGATGCTCTCGCCGTGCGCGGTAGGAAGGCAGGAGACGCGAAGATCGATCACCTTGTCGCCGACCTTGGTCTGGATGCGGCCGTCCTGCGGGACGCGCCGCTCGGCGATGGACATGTTCGACTGGATCTTCAACCGGCTGATGACCGACGCCTGGAGCTGCTTGGGCGGACCGGCCACCTCGTGCAGCACGCCGTCGATGCGGTAGCGGACGCGGAAGGACTTCTCCAGCGGCTCCAGATGGATGTCGGAAGCCCGCATCTTGAAGGCTTCGCCGATCAGGCCGTCCACCAGCTTGATCAGCGGCCCGTCGGTATCGACCGGGTCCTTGCCCTTCTTCTTCTTCTTGGCATCGGCGATGTCGGCGATCGTGATGTCCTGGATCATCTTCCCGACCGACTCGTCGCTGCCGCCGTAATACTTCTTCAGCGCCGCGTCGATGTCGGCATCGGTGGCGACGCACCAGTTGATCTCACCGGCAACCAACTGGGAAAGGGCGTCCGCCACGTCGATGTCCGACGGATCGCTGACCGCGATGAACGTGGCCCCGCCGTCCTGCCGCACCGGAATGGCCCGGTAGCGCTTGGCGATGTGGCGGGGAATGAGCGCGATGACCGAATCCGGCAGCTGCTGCTGCGACAGCATCACGAACTCGACCCCGTGGTGCGCGGCCTTGGCCCCGAACAGCGCCTCAGTGGTCAGAACCTTTTGCGCGATCAACGTATCGATCACGCCTTCACCGGTGTTGGCGGCGTGTTCCTGGGCGGAAGCGACCTGCGCTTCATCCACCACGCCCATCTCTACGAGGAAATCGATCAGGTAGTCGTCTTTGGCTGCCACAACGTCTTCAAGGTGTTTGGGTGTGTCGGTCGCACAAGGAATCACAGCACAACTTTGCAAAGCAACGCCAAAGCTGGTGTCGGCCGCCCCAAATTTTCGCCCCCGCCCCGCGCACCGTTTTCCCCTCGGCCGCACCCTTCGGCCCGCCGATCGACCCGCCCAAACGGGGGAGTTCCGGCTGCCTTGCCCGCCGCTCGGCGAACCGCCCATGCTGCCGCGCATGGCCGCACCCGCCGCCCCTTCCTCCGCTCCCGCCGAATCCCAACGCCTCATGTCCCTCGACGCTCTCCGGGGCTTCGACATGTTCTGGATCATCGGCGGCGGCGCCTTGGTCGGCGCGCTGCACAAGATCTCCGACACCGGTCCTATCCGCGCCATCGCCAACCAACTGGAGCACGTCGATTGGGCCGGGTTCCGCTTCTACGACCTGATCTTTCCGCTCTTCGTCTTCATCATGGGCGTGTCGCTGGTCTTCTCCCTGACGAAGGAGCTGGAGAAAGGCGGGAGGCCCGCCGCCGCCAAGCGCGCCCTGCGACGCTTCGTGCTGCTCTTCTTGATGGCGCTCTTCTACTCCGGCGGCGTCAGCACGCTCTGGCCGGACATCCGATTGCTCGGCGTGCTGAACCGCATCGCGCTTTGTTATCTCGCGGGCTCGATGCTCTTTCTCTTCCTCAACCCCAAGGGGCTCGTCGCCGCCTTCATCGGCCTGCTCGTCGGCTATTGGGCGCTGATGACCTTTGTGCCGATCCGCGACATCCGGCTGGAACCAACGGCACTTGCGGAACGCGCCGAAGCTGTCGGCAAACCCGAGATCGCCGCCGAACTTCGCAGCGGACGGAACCCTTCCTCCGCAAAGAACGGAGTCGCGATGGCCTTCGCCCGCGAGCAATACGACGCCACCACCGCCACCGTGACCGGCAAGTTCGAGCCCGGCTACAACCTGGCCAACCACCTCGACTTCCTCCATCTGCCCGGCAAGAAGTGGGACAACTTCTGGGACCCCGAAGGCATCCTCAGCACCCTGCCCGCCATCGGCACCTGCCTGCTGGGCGTCTTCGCCGGGTTGATCCTTCGCAGCGCCACGGTCTCGCCGGACAAGAAGGTGCTCTGGCTCGTCGTGGGCGGGCTCGGAGTGCTCGCCCTGGGCTGGCTGTGGAATCTCCAGTTCCCCGTCATCAAGAAGATATGGACGTCCTCTTTCGTGCTCGTCGCCGGTGGCTTCAGTTCCCTGCTGCTGGCCGCGTTCTATTGGGTGATCGACGTGAAGGGCTGGCGCAACTGGTCCCTGCCCTTCGTCTGGTATGGCTGCAACGCCATCACCATCTACGTCGCCAGCAATCTCCTCGGCGGCTTCAGCTCCATCGCCCGGCGGTTCGTCGGCGGCGATGTCCGGGCCTTCTTCAACGGAGCGGAGAACACTGGCTACGGCGATCTGTTGGTGGCGCTCGTTGGCTTGGCACTGACGTTCTGGTTCTTGCGCTTTCTGTATAACCGGAAAATTTTCCTCCGGCTGTGAACACCCGCGCCCTGCTCCGCCTCCTTCCCCTGCTTTGCTGCTTTGGGCTCGGAACCCAAGCGGCCGATTGGCCCGGCTTCCTCGGCCCCAACGGCGATGGCACTTCGCCGGAAACCAACCTGGTCGAAACCATCCCGACCAACGGCCTGCCCGTGCTCTGGGAAAAACGCATCGGCACCGGCTACAGCGCGCCCTCGGTCCGCGGCAACGTCCTCGTCGCCTTCCATCGCCAAGGCGACGAGGAAATCACCGAAGCGGTGACGACGGACTCCGGTTCGCCGATCTGGAAACGCACCGCCAAGTCCACCTTTCGCGATCCCTACGGCTACAGCAATGGTCCCCGCTGCGCTCCGGTGCTCTCGACCAATCGCGTCTTCACCTTCGGCGCGGAAGGCCGGTTGACCTGTCTCGACCTCGCCAGCGGCCAAGTGGTCTGGGAACGCGAAACCTCGAAGGACTTCACCGTGCCCGAAGCCTTCTTCGGCGTCGGCAGCACGCCGTTGCTCGATGGCGACCGGCTCCTCGTGATGGTCGGCGGGCAGCCCAATTCCGGAGTCGTCGCCTTCGATGCCGCCACCGGCAAGACGCTCTGGGAAAATGTCGGGGCCTCCAACTGGCAGGGCCAGCCCATGATCGGTTGGCCCGGGGAACGCACTGTCGTCTGGCGCGACTACGACAAGCAGGCCAGCTACGCCTCGCCCGTCATCGCCACGATCCACGGAAAACGCACCGCCCTCTGTCTCATGCGCCAGGGCCTCGTCGCGCTCGATCCCGCCAATGGCCAGGTCCGCTTCAGCCGCTGGTTCCGCACCCGCGTGGATGAGTCGGTCAACGCCGCCAATCCCGTCGTGCTCGGCGACGAAATCCTCCTCTCCGCCGCCTACTACAAGATCGGCTCCGTGCTGCTGAAGGTGAACGAACTGGTCTCCGAACCCCGCGACGTCTGGTCCGGCACCACGCTTGAAGCCCACTGGAGCACACCCATTCTGCTCAACGGTCATCTCTACGCCTTCAGCGGCCGCAACGAACCGGACGCCCGCTTCCGCTGTGTGGAATGGAAGACCGGCAGGCTGATGTGGGAACGCGACGAAAGCTGGTCTCGCGGCGAAGACCAGCCCAACCGCTTCGGCCGCGGCGCGCTCATCTTGGCCGACGGCAAGCTCATCGCCCTCGGCGAAGGTGGTCTGTTGGGAATCTTCCGTCCCGATCCCGCGCGCTTGGTAGAACTGGCCCGCTGGCAAGTGCCCGGCGTGAAACACCCCGTCTGGCCCGGTCCCGTCCTCTCCCACGGCCGCCTCTACGTCCGCTCCGAAGACCGTCTGATCGCGCTGGACGCGGCTCGGCCATCGTCGAAGTAGGACAGGCTTGCAGCCTGCCTCCGAAATCTTCTTGGCATCCCAGAACGGTTTCGCCTGTGGACGGAATGGAGGTTTTCGGATTTTCCACGTTCCAAGAGTTCGGCTGTCTCGTTCGCTACGTTGGCTTCGTTTCGTTGTTCTCTCCAGCTACCACGGAAGTTCCATTTACCGTCGCGGCTCCGCGCTTCCACAGTCGGACCGTGATTCAGGGCCATTCCATCTCATCCCAGCGCAGCTTCCGGCCGGTCCTGGCCTTTGCTTCCTTGCTGCTTCCTTGGATGGCCACGGCCCAGAGCTCCGTCGAAATCGACTCCGTGCTCCAGACGACGCCGGGACAGGAACTCGCCTCTTCCCAGCAGACCATCGCTTCCATGCCCGGACCGTTCGCCTCCGTGCTCCGGTCTATTTGTAAGTGTAGCAAACAATTATCTT
>CAMLMI010000123.1 GCA_946480965.1 uncultured Verrucomicrobiales bacterium
AATTCGCCGAGATCACCGACGTGCCCGAACCGCTGCCCTACGGCCGGCCGATGCCGACCGAGAAACAGCTTTCCACACCCGTCGCCTCCTAGTTTTCTCCGACACGATGCAACGTGTTCCGGACGGACATTTGACATGGAATCTGGCCGACTTGGCTCATGCCCTGAGGATTCCTCCTGAAGAAGTTCGTGCCTACTTCACGGATGGCAGGCGCGTTTCGTTTATTTTGGAACGACGAGTCGCCCGTGAAGTGCTCAAAGGAGCATTGGCCGCTAGCGAAGGTGCCGATCATGACCTGACCGATGCTGAAGGAGGCAAATGGGAGGTCCGTAGCATCACCAAAAAGGGAATCTATTTCACACCGAGCAACATGGTCGGAAAGGGCCGGAATTTCGGAGAAACTGGGTTCTTCGAAAAAACGGATAAGATCTCGGGATACATTCTTTTCGACATAGAGTCCTTTCCAGACGTGCCGTTTTGGTTTGTTTCTTCCGCTGTGGTCAGAGCTTGGTGGGAGCAAGGGCGCTTGGGTGCTGGAACCAAGATTTCCCGAAAACGAGCCTTGGCGCTTCTCAAGGAGGAAGAGTGATGACCGTCGCCTCTCTGGAGCCAACGCTGAGGATGCCCAAGCCGACGAAGGCCGAAGTTCCGGTCGTCGTGGACGAGTTTTGGACCTCGAAGCAACGAGCCGCGCACAGCTTGCACGAAGTCTCCTATCGCGCCTGTTTCAAACCACAGCTGCCCCGTTACTTCATCGAACGGTTCTCCGAGCCCGGGGACACGGTGCTCGATCCGTTCATGGGCCGCGGAACGACCTTGATCGAGGCGGCGCTCCACGGGCGCGTGCCCGTGGGCGTGGACGCCAATCCGCTTTGTGCCTGTTTGGCGAGGCCTCGGCTGAACCCGCCCGACTTGGCAGCCGTGAAACAGCGCTTGGCCGAAATCGATTTTTTGGCCGAGAGCGATTGGCCGGAAGATCTGCTCATCTTCTTCCATCCTGAAACCCTGCGAGAGATCGGTGCGCTGCGTGGCTACCTCGTGCAACACGAGGCCGCCGGTCGGATCGATCCGATTGACGACTGGATCAGGATGGTCGCCTTGAATCGGTTGACCGGGCATTCGCCAGGATTTTTTTCCGTCTATACGCTGCCTCCCAACCAAGCAGTCTCCGTCGCCTCCCAACGGAAGATCAACGAGCGCCTGCGCCAAACGCCACCACGCCGCGATGTGCCCGGACTGATCCTGAAGAAAACCAAAGCGCTGCTGGCTGACCTCACACCCGAGGACTTGGGCCGGTTGAACGGAGTCCGAAACAAGGCCCGGGTGCTAAACGGCTCGGCCACTTCATTGTGCGCACTTCGGCCGGGGACCGTTCGCCTCGTGGTCACGTCGCCGCCATTCTTGGACACGGTGGATTACATGGCCGACAACTGGCTCCGGTCTTGGTTCGCTGGGGTGAGCCTCGAAGGCGGGAGCTTGTCCGTGTTCCGCTGCCTCGACGAATGGACTTCGACCATGACCCGGTCCATGGCCGAATGCCGCCGGGTTCTGGTGCCGGGCGGACATCTCGTCTTTGAAGTTGGCGAAGTGCGTGGTGGACGCGTGCGTTTGGAGGACAATGTCCTTCAAGCGGGCGAAGCGGCCGGATTGCGGCCGATCCAAGTGATGATCAATTCGCAGAAGTTCACCAAGACCTCGAACTGCTGGGGCGTGAGCAACGGCACCAAAGGCACCAACACCAACCGAATCGTCGTGTTCCAGAAGCCATGAACATCGTCCAGATCACCCCCGGTGCCGGCGGCATGTTCTGCGGCGGCTGCTTCCGCGACAACGCGCTGGTCGCCGAGCTGCGCCGCCAGGGGCACCACACGCTGATGGTGCCGCTCTACCTGCCGCTCACCCTCGACGAAGCCGACCAGACCGCCGGCACTCCGACCTTCTTCAGCGGCATCAACGTCTATCTGGAACAGCGTTGGGCCTGGTTCCGCCGCGCGCCCAAGTGGCTCCATTCCCTCTTCGCCTCGCCCTTTCTCCTCAAGCTCGCGGGCAAACACGCCGGCAAGACCAAGGCCGCCGACGTGGGCGACATCGCCATCTCCATGATCCTCGGCGAGGAGGGCAACCAGGCACGCGAACTGGAGGAACTCGTCTCCTGGCTCAAGGCCAACGAGCGGCCCGACGTCGTCTGCCTTTCCAACGCATTGCTCGCTGGGTTCGCGCGTCGCTTGAAGCAGGAGCTGAAGTGTCCCGTGGTCTGTGTGCTCCAAGGCGAGGACACCTACCTCGATTCCATGCCCGATTCCCATCGCGACCGCGCTTGGGCCGCGTTGCGCGACCGGGCCCGCGACTGCGATCTCTTCATCGCCCCCAGCCGCTTCTTCGGCGATCTCATGGCCGAACGCCTCGGCCTGCTGCCCGACCGCGTGAAGACCGTGCACAACGGCATCAACCTCGAAGGCTACGGCGACATCGCGTCGGCGCGGCAGGGCTTCCATCAGCCGCCCGTGCTCGGCTACTTCGCCCGCATGTGCCCGGACAAGGGCCTCGACGGCGCGGTCGGCGCGTTCATCGAGCTGAAGAAACGCGACGCGACGAAGACGCTGAAATTCCATGTCGGCGGTGGCTGCGGTCCGGGCGACGAACCCTTCGTCTTCCAGCAGAAATCCCGCCTTGCCCAAGCCGGCGTGCTGGACGACGTCGTCTGGTTCCCCAACGTCAGCCGCGAGGACAAGCTGCGGTTCTTCGCCGGGTGCGATGTCTTCTGCACCCCCGCGCTCTACGGCGAAGCCTTCGGCCTCTACGTCATCGAGGCGATGGCCGCCGGCCTGCCCGTGGTCCAGCCGCGTCACGCCGGATTCCCCGAGATCGTGGAGAAGGCCAACGGCGGCCTCCTCACCCCGCCCGGAAACGTCCCCGCGCTGGCCGACGCCATCGGCGAACTGCTCGCTGATCCGGGCCGGGCGAAACGCCTCGGCGAAACCGGACATCGATCAGTCTTCGAGCACTTCCACATCGCCCGCATGGCTCGGGAAACGGTCGAGGTTTACGAGACAGCCCGGACGCTCCGGGCCGATGCGGTCCGGTGACCGGGAACAGCGGGATCGACGCGCGCACCCAGGCCGGGAATCGTGGCGGGGTTCTCCCGACGTGAAACCGCATCTCGCCAATCTTCTCCGGACCGGATTCCTGCATCTGGTCGTTGCTGCGGCGCCGGTCGCCGCCGCTGAGCCCTGCCGCATCGAAGTGGTGGAGAAAGGCTCGGGTTGGCCGGTTCCGTTGGTGGAGCTGAAGACCACGCACCAGAGCGCCTTCTACACCGACAACGCGGGCGTGGTCGCCATCGATGCTCCCGAGCTGCTCGGGCGCGAGGTCTTCTTCCATGTCTCCAGCGACGGCTACGAAGTGGCGAAGGACGGCTTCGGTTATCGCGGCGTTCGGCTCACGCCGGAGCCGGGCAAGACGCTGAAGATCGAGGTCGAGCGCACCATGATCGCGCGTCGGCTGGGACGGCTCACCGGGGCCGGGCTCTTCGCCGAGAGCCAGCGCACGGGCCGGGAACTGGACTGGAAGGAGAGCGGCGTCTTCGGTTGCGACAGCGTGCAGACGGCGGTTCATCAAGGGCGACGTTATTGGCTCTGGGGCGACACGACGTTGCCGCAGTATCCGCTGGGAATTTTCGACAGCCTGGGCGCGACGTCCGCCTTGCAGCCGTTCACCCGCTTTGAGCCGCCGTTGCGGCCCGACTTCGACTTCATCCGCGACGAACGCGGCCGCCCGCGCGGCATCACGCCGATGCCGGGCGAAGGTCCCACCTGGGGCACGGCCATGGTCAGCCTGCCCGACCGCAACGGCACGCCGCGCCTCGTCTGCACCTACATGAAGGTGCGGGCCTCGATGGAGGCGTATGAGTGGGGCTTGGCCGAGTGGAACGAAGCGGCGCGGAGGTTCGACCGCTTGAAGGTCGTCTGGACGAAGTCCGACAAAACACCGCGTGCGACGTTGCTGCCCGTGGGCCACGCGGTGCCCTGGACCGACGCGGCCGGAAAAGATTGGATGCTCTTCGCCCATCCGTTTCCCGCGATGCGTTGCCCGGCGACGTTCGAGGCGTGGCAGGACCCGGCCAGTTGGGAGGAGTTGAAGCAGCAGGAGACCGTGACGGCCGCCGATGGTTCGGGCGAAGTGCGGCCCCATCGCGGCGTGCATGTCGGCGGCATGGGCTGGCATCCGGGCCGGAAACGCTGGGTCACGGTCTTCCAGCAGAGCGGCGGCAAGCCGTCGAACCTCGGCGAGCTCTGGTATGCCGAAGCCGACGCCCCGACCGGACCGTGGGGACCGGCGGTGAAGGTGCTCACTCACCGGAACTACACCTTCTACAATCCCTGCCTGCATCTGGACCTCGCGCCGACCAATGCGCCGTTCCTGCTCTTCGAGGGCACCTACACCCACACCTTTTCCGGCAACCCGACGCCCACGCCGCGCCACGACTACAACCAGATCCTCTACCGCTTGGACCTCGACGATCCACGCTTGAAGCCCGCGCAAACGGATGTTGGGGGCTGAAGGGGCGCGGGAGGATGAAAGGCTCTTCCGGCTGTGAATGCCCCCTGAGCCCTCCGAGCGGGGCAGGGGTGGGTCTTCAGGAAGCTCCGCGCAACTTGTGACGGAAGAAGATTCTCGCGCCAAGAAGCCAGCCGTCAGCCAATCCTCCACTTTCCCATGAAACGTTTCGCCCTCCTCGTTCTCTGCCTTGGCCTCGCCGCTTCCGTCCGGGCCGACTTCGCTTTGCGCGATGGCGAAACCCTCGCGTTCCTCGGCGACAACCCGGCGGCCAAGAAACTCGCCCGCCAGGCCAAGGTGGTGGACGGCTTCGAGATCAAGCGGGTGACGGCTCCCTGAGGCGGAACGATGCGTTCCAAAAGGTCAGGCTACTTGGCCTCCGGCCTTTTATCCGCCCGTCTTCAGGGATCGAGCATCCGGTATCCAAGCTCTCTTCCCTTCATCACACCCTCGTGGACGCAGCCATCCGTGCTCCGGCTGTGGATAAATCACCACCTTGCGTTGGTTGCTGCGCAAAAGACAACAGAGTGAGCCGAATCATTGCGGGCATTCGGAGCCATGAATGAAATGGTTTGCCTGCATTTCCCCATGAACGGCGGGGTTCCCCCAAAACGGGCCGGTTGCTGGCATGTCGGGTGCTAAATGGAGAGATGATCGGCCAGATCGGAGAGGTTCATCGTCTCCGGTCCGACCAATTCCAACCATCCCAAAACCAGCAACGCAGACCCGACAACACCCCAGGTGCGACCGCCTGTTGACCTATGAAACCACTCTTCACGAAGACTCTTTCAGCCGTGGCCGGACTGGCCTTCGGTGCGACGACCTCCCTCCATGCCGCCGAAACGGTCAAGGTGGGCGTGCTGCACTCCCTCAGCGGCACGATGGCGATCAGTGAAACGTCGTTGAAGGACGTGTTGCTGTTCACCTTCGACGAGATCAACAAGTCCGGCGGCGTCATGGGCAAGATGATCGAGCCCGTCGTGGTTGACCCCGCATCCAACTGGCCGCTCTTCGCCGAGAAGGCCGAGCAGCTCCTGGCCAAGGACAAGGTGGCCGTCGTCTTCGGCTGCTGGACCTCCGTCAGCCGCAAGTCCGTGCTGCCCGTCTTCGAGCGCCTGAACGGCCTGCTCTTCTACCCCGTGCAGTATGAGGGCGAAGAACTCTCCAAGAACATCTTCTACACCGCCGAGGCCGTGAACCAGCAGGCCATCCCCGCCGTGGACTACATGCTCGGCGAAGGGAAGAAGAAGTTCTTCCTCCTCGGTTCGGACTACGTCTATCCCCGCACCACGAACAAGATCCTGAAGCAGTATCTGAAGATGAAGGGCATCCCCGATGCCGACGTGATCGAGATCTACACGCCGTTCGGGCACACGGACTACCAGACCATTGTCGCGCAGATCAAAGCCTTCGCAGCCGGCGGCAACGCCACGGTGATCTCCACGCTGAACGGCGACACGAACGTTCCGTTCTTCAAGGAGTTCGCCAATGCCGGTCTGACCTCCGAGAACTGCCCGGTCGTCTCCTTCTCGATCTCCGAGGACGAGTTCCGCGGCCTCCCCGCGAAGGAACTGGCCGGCCACCTCGGCTGCTGGACCTACTTCATGTCCATCAAGACCCCTGAGAACGACAAGTTCGTCGGCGACTTCATGAGCTGGGTCCAAGCCCCGAAGGTCTCCGGCATCAACTACACGGTCTCCGGCGTCGATCCCAAGGGCCGCGTCACCTGCTCCCCGATGAACCTCTCCCGCATGGGCGTATATCTCTGGAAGCAGGCCGTCGAGAAGGCTGGCAGCTTCGAGGTGGACAAGGTCCGTCCCGCCCTGATCGGCCAGAAGTTCAAGGGCCCCGTGGGCGAAGTCACCATGCAGGAGAACCACCACCTGATTAACAACGTCTTCATCGGCGAGACCCTTCCGACCGGCCAGTTCAAGGTCATCAAGACCTTCACCGGCGTGAAGGCCGAGCCCTTCAGCGACAAGTTCCTGAAGTGATCCCGCCTCCGGCCGGGCGGCGGGCCTGCGGGTCCGCCGCCCGTTCCGCCGGAGCCCTTCGCAGTTACGGAGCGCGGTCGTCCGGGCCGCTCAACAACACCGGAAACCAGCCCGCCGGATTCCGCTTTTGTGGATGGAGGAACCGTCGCCGGTCCGGACCCGCGCTCCACGCCGCCTTTCCCGAAAGTTCGCGCCATTTCCGTAGATCGCCCGTGAAACATTTCCTCGCCCTCATCCTGCTCTGCGCCGTCTGTGTCGTCCGCGCGGCCGAAACTCCCGCGACCGACCACCGCGCGCTCCTCGCCCGGGCCGTGGTGGAGGAGGATGCCGCGCGGCAGATCGAGATGGTGAAGCAGTTGGTCGAGGCGGGCGACGAACTGGTGGAGCGCGCCTTGGCGGCCTGGCGGTTGAGCGAGCTCTATCTCCACGCCGCCGCCGACGGGACGAAGGTTCCGGTCATTCTCGAATCCCAGCTCGATTCCGACAACAAGGCCCGCGCCGTGCGGATCAGCGACGGCAAGTTCCTCGCCGACGCTTCCGGGACCGAGCTGCGCTTCGCCGCCTCCGAACTGACCGCCGCCGACAACACTTCCCGCCTCCGCCGCGCCATCAAGACCACGCTGGACCTCTTCGCGCTCGGCAATCCCCAGCCGAAGATGCGCCGCGACACCGTCATCAAGCTCGGCCAGGAGCGGAACGCGGAGTATCTCCCCCATTTCGAGGCCCGGTTGAAGGTCGAGAAGGACGCCGCCGTGCGGGACGCGCTGCGCGAGGCGACGGCCCTCACCCTGACCGGCAGCGAAGATCCCGCCGTGCGCAACGGCGCCATCCGTGAGCTGGGCGAGATGCGTTCGGTCAACGGCGTCGCCTTCCTCCGCGAGCTGGAGAAGACCGCCAAGGCCGCGCCGGAAAAATACGGCGAGGAGACCGTTAGGGCGGTCCGCGCCTCCATCGTCGCCATCGACAACTACCTCTGGTGGGGCAACCTCGTCGGCACCCTCTTCCGCGGCCTCAGCGCCGCCGCCGTGCTGCTCGTGGCCGCGCTGGGACTGGCCATCACCTTCGGCCTGATGAACGTCATCAACATGGCCCACGGCGAGATCATGGCCGTCGGCGCCTACACCGCCTTCGCCGTGCAGGGGCTCTTCGGCAGCGGGTTCCTCTTCTCCCTCTTCGGCAACACCGTGAGCGTTCCGGGCATGGGCTTGAAGGGCGGCGCGTTCGACGCCTACTTCATCGTCGCCCTCGCCGCGTCGTTCGTCACCGCGAGCTTGGTGGGTCTGGCGCTGGAACGCGGCGTGATCCGCTTCCTCTACAAGCGCCCGCTGGAATCGCTCCTCGCCACCTGGGGCGTGAGCCTGATCCTCCAGCAGCTCTTCCGGCACACCTTCGGCGCGGCCAACGTGCAGGTCGATGCGCCGTCCTTCCTCAGCGGCAGCTTCGTGGTGAACGACGTGCTCTTCGCCTACAACCGGCTTTTCATCATCGGCTTCGCCGTCGCCATCGTCGTGGGCACCTACCTGCTGCTGACCAGGACCTCGCTCGGGCTCCAGATCCGCGCCGTGATGCAGAACCGCGCGATGGCCTCGTGCATCGGCGTCCGCACCGACCGGGTGAACATGATGACCTTCGCGCTGGGTTCCGGGCTGGCCGGCATGGCCGGAGCCTGTCTCTCGCAGATCGCCAACGTCGGCCCGAGCCTCGGCCAGAGCTACATCATCGACTGCTTCATGGTCGTGGTCCTCGGCGGCGTGGGCAACATGGTCGGCACCCTCTCCGCGTCCGGCGGCGTGGGCGTGGCCAACCAGATCCTCGAACCCTGGATGGGCGCGGTGCTCGGCAAGATCGCCGTGCTGGTGGCCATCATCCTTTTCCTGCAATGGCGTCCGAACGGCCTGTTCGTCACCCGCAGCCGGAGCCTCGATGGCTGAGCGACGGCCCAGCCGACCGTCGCCGTTGGAAGGCAATCCCCAATCTTCAATCCGAGATCCTGAATGTCCGGCCCCTTTTCCAAACGCGAGCTGCTGATCGTCGCCGTGGTGGCGCTCCTCGGCCTCGTCGTGCTGCCGTGCCTCAACGCCTTCGCGCCCGCCGACAGCGCGTTCCACGTCAGCAATCTCCAGATCACGCTCTACGGGAAATACCTCACCTACGCCGTGCTGGCCCTCGGCGTGAACCTGCTCTGGGGCTACACCGGATTGCTCAGCCTCGGCCAGTGCCTGTTCTTCTCCCTCGGCGGCTACGCGTTCGGCATGTATCTCATGATGAACATCAGCCGGCTGGGCCAATACCACGAGGCCATCCCGGACTTCATGGTGTTCCTCGAATACCAGACGAAGTATGCCGCGACCGGCGGGCTGCCCGCGCACTGGATTCCCTTCAAGCACCTCTGGGTCGCGCTGCTGGCCGTGGTGCTGGTGCCCGCCATCGTCGCCTATGTCTTCGGCTACCTCGCCTTCCGCTCCCGCATCAAGGGCGTCTATTTCTCCATCCTCAGCCAGGCGCTGACCTACGCGGCCTGCCTGATGTTCTTCCGGAACGACTTCACCTTCGGCGGCAACAACGGCCTGACCGACTTCAAGTTCATGCTCGGCACGCCGTCGCTGGAAGCCGGGGAGATCAAGAACCCCGTCGGGTTCGTCGCCACGCTCCGGCAGGGCGAGAGCCCGGTGGCGAAACATCTCTGGAGCCAGTTCGCCGCCACCAACCAGACGCGCCTCCCCGAACTCGCCGCCGCCGGAAAGTCCGTCGAACTGGAACAGGGCTTGGCCGACGAGCTGAACAAGGCGCTGGCCACCGCCACGATCTACGAGGAGCAGCGCTTCGCGGACGTCGCCTTGCCCGGGCCTTTGAAGGCGAGCGTCGCAGCGGCGGGCCGCGAAGCCACCGACATGCTGATCCTGAACCGGGGCTTGCTGGAGGCGGCGTTCCCGGAGTTCGTGGTGCGCAAGGAATTCACCGGCTACGTGGTCAACGCGCCCTCGACCAAACGCGCCCTCTTCGTCGCCGCCGGCGTGCTGCTGCTGCTCACGTATCTCTTCTGCCGCTGGCTGACTTCGACGCGCTTCGGCCTCATCCAGCGCGCCGTGCGCGACTCGGAGAACCGCGTGCTCTTCTCCGGCTACGCCACCGCCGACTTCAAGCTCTTCGTCTTCGTCATCGCCGCCGTCATCGCCGGTCTGGGCGGCGCGCTCTTCGTCCCGCTGGCCGGCATCATCAACCCCAGCGAGATGGGCGCGGACAAGTCGATCGAGGCCGTCATCTGGGTGGCCGTGGGCGGACGCGGCAGCCTGCTCGGCCCGATCCTCGGTGCCGTGGGCATCAACTCGCTGAAGAGCTACGCCACGGGCCAGTTCGCCGAGCAGTGGCCCTACATCCTCGGCGCGCTCTTCGTGCTCGTGACGCTCTTCATGCCCAAGGGCCTGATCGGCCTGCCCGAGCAGCTGCGCGGACTGGCAAGGAAGCTCTCCAAGCGCTCCGCCCCGCCTGCACCGACGGCATCCGCTCCGGCCGAACCGCAGCCCGAAACCTCCGCCAAAGAATGACCAAGGAATTCATCCTCACCGTCGAGGGGGTCACCAAGACGTTCGACGGCTTCAAGGCCATCGACGACCTGAACTTCTACATGGATCGCGGCGAGCTGCGCGTGATCATCGGCCCGAACGGCGCGGGCAAGACCTCTTTCCTCGACCTCATCACCGGCCGCACCCGGCCCGATGTCGGCAAGATCGAGTTCGAGAAGGACACCGACCTGACCTCGTTGAACGAATACCAGATCAACCGCCTCGGCATCGGGCGGAAGTTCCAGACGCCGTCCGTTTACACCGACCACACGGTCTATGAGAACGTGCTGCTCTCGTTGAAGGGTTCGCGCAGCGTCTGGTCCACGCTCTTCTCCCGCGTCACGCCCGCGCAGAAAGAGCGCATCCAGGAAGTCCTGGAAACCGTCGGCCTCGCCCCCAAGGCCCACGTGAAGGCCGGTCTGCTGGCCCACGGCCAGAAGCAGTGGCTGGAGATCGGCATGTTGCTCGCGCAGGACCCCAAGCTCTTGCTCGTGGACGAACCCGCCGCCGGCATGACCGACGAGGAGACGGCCAAGACCGGCGAGCTCCTCATCAGCCTCGCGGGCAAACATAGCATCGTCGTCATCGAGCACGACATGGTCTTCGTCCGCCAGATCGCGCGGAAGGTGACGGTCCTGCATCAGGGCCACGTGCTCTGCGAAGGCTCCGTGGACGAGGTGCAGAACAACGAACGCGTGATCGAGGTCTATCTCGGCCGGAAGAAGAAGGAGAAGCACTGAGCGGACCCGAAGGCTTCAACCACAGATGAACACAGATCGACACAGATGCGGAGCAGGCCGGAATCGTCCCGGTCACAATCTTAATCGTTCTCTTAATCTCGTTCTCTGCGTTGTGATCAAGATGAAGAGAGGGATTAAGAATGAGATTGAGACCCTTCGAGCCGCTTTGAGCGGAGTGGTGCTCGTGCCCATCTGTGTCCATCTGTGTCCATCTGAGGTTGCTTCCCGCCCATTTCAACCCGGCCGCACATGCTGACCCTCTCCAACCTCTCCGTGTCCTACGACGGCTCGCGCATCCTCCGCGGGGTCAACCTGACCGTGCCGAAGAACAGCCTCGTCTGCCTCATGGGCCGCAACGGCGTCGGCAAGACCACCACGCTCAAGTCCATCATGGGCCTCGTTTCCCCCGACGCCGGCAGCGTGGTTTTGGACGGCCAAACGCTGGACGGTCAAAAGCCCGACGGCCGCTCCCGCGCCGGTCTCGGCTACGTGCCGCAGGGCCGCGACATCTTCCCGCACCTCACCGTCTGGGAGAACCTGAAGATCAGCATGGTCGTCCACGGCGTGAAGGACAGCAGCCAGATCGACCGCGTGCTGGAGCTCTTCCCCATCCTCAAGGAATTCCTCCCGCGCAAGGGTGGCGTGCTCTCCGGCGGCCAGCAGCAACAGCTCGCCATCGCCCGCGCTTTGCTGACCGAGCCCAAGATCCTCCTCCTCGACGAGCCGACCGAAGGCATCCAGCCCAACATCATCGACCTGATCGGCGAGACGCTGGTGAAGATCAAAAACGAGGGGAAGATCAGCATCCTGCTGGTCGAGCAGTATCTCGATTTCTGCCTCAGCATCGGCGACAGCTTCTACATCATGGACCGCGGCTCCGTCGTCGCCGAAGGCCCCATCGCCCACCTGAACGACGACGTGGTGAAGCGGCATCTGACCGTCTGATCACCCGGCCGGGCAATCTCCCGCCAAGCCGCCGGAGGCCGGGGCAGCGAAGGGTTTGAGGGCCGGGGCGACTCCAGATGTTCCGCAGCCGCCGATGCTTCTCCTTGGGCAACCGGTTCCCTCCAAAGGTGAACCGGCAAGCCTTGGTGCGCAGAGTCCAAA
>CAMLMI010000124.1 GCA_946480965.1 uncultured Verrucomicrobiales bacterium
TGGGGGAATTCCTCGGCTTGGCCGGAACGGGCGGCAAGACAATGCGGGCGGACCGGGCACAGAACACAGGCGGGCTTCTTCGGGGTGCAGACCGTGGCGCCCAGTTCCATCAAGGCTTGGTTGAGGTCGGAGCAGGAGCCCGCGCTTCGGCGCGGGGAGCGGGGAGGTGCGGCGGGAAAAGAGGCGGCAGCCTTAACGAGGCGGTGGGCCAGGGCCCAAAGCTGCCGGTTCACGGCCGTTGTTTTGGGATCGCCCCCGATCCGATGCAGCCGGCTCAGCACTCGGCTGACGTTGCCGTCGAGGATGGGGCTGGGTTGGTTGAAGGCGATGCTGGTGATCGCTCCGGCCGTGTAGGGACCGATGCCTGGAAGCGCCAGAACGGACTCCAGGTTTTCCGGGAAACGGCCTGCGTGACGGAGGAGGATTTCCCCGGCGGCTTTCTTCAGGTTCCGCGCGCGCGAGTAGTAGCCCAAGCCTTCCCAGAGTTTCAGGATGACGGCATCTGGGGCAGCGGCGAGCGCCGCCACATCGGGCAAGGTCCGCATCCAGCGTTCCCAATAAGGCACGACGGTTTTCACCTGGGTCTGCTGCAGCATGATCTCCGAAACCCAGATCCCATAGGGATCCAAGGTGCGCCGCCACGGGAGATCCCTGGACTCCGCACGGAACCAGCCGAGCAGGGGCTCCGCCAGAGCGGCGGGAAGGAATTCGGGGACACGGTCGGAACTGGAACGCCTGCGGGTCATCGTGGTTGCGGCAAGCTACTGGCGGGACTTAGCTTCCGGCAACTGGTGAACCCTTTGACCTCCCACACGAGCAAGCTGACGACCGCCCAAGCCGAATCGCTGCGACGCCTTTGCGAAGCGCGAGGGTTCGGTTTCCGCGAAGTGCCCCATGCGGTGTTTTCGGCGGTGAGCCGCGAAGTGAACGTGACGTTCTACAAGAGCGGAAAACTGGTGGTGCAAGGAAAGGGGACGAGGGAGTTTGTCGAGTTTGTGCTCGAACCCGAAATTCTCGGGGAGGCCCGCCTAGGGTATGAAGCGGTGCATGACCCGGAACGCTTCTTGCCAAGGATCGGCGTGGACGAGAGCGGCAAGGGCGACTTCTTCGGTCCCCTGTGCATTGCCGGCGTTTATGTGAACGAATCGGTGGTCCGGGCCTGGGAGGAGATCGGAATCCGAGACTCCAAGGCCATCGGCAGCGACCGGAAGATCGCGGAACTGGCCAAGGCAATTCGACAGACACCGGGCTGTGTGGTGTCGGTGGTTCCCATTGGCAACGAAGCCTACAACCGGCTCTATGAGAAGATGGGCAGCGTGAACTCCATGCTCGCGTGGGGCCACGCGAGGGTGATCGAAGACCTGCTTGCACACCCTGAGCGCATGGATCCCCCACCGGTTCGTGCCATCAGCGACCAGTTTGCCGCCAGTAAATCGACCGTGGAAAAGGCCCTCATGGGCTTGGGCCAAGGGCTCCAATTGGTCCAGCGCCACAAAGCCGAGTCCGACTTGGCAGTGGCTGCGGCTTCGATCATCGCCCGTGACGAGTTCGTCCGGCGAATGGCCCTTCTAGCCAAAGACCTTGGCTTGGGACTGCCGCGAGGCGCTTCGGCAGCCGTCGAGCAGGTGGCGGCCCAGATCTTCACGGAGAAGGGAGAGCTAGCATTGGCCAAAGTGGCCAAAATGCACTTCCGGACCTCCTATCGCGTGCGTGGATTGCCGGAGCCGCCGGTCAAGGAATGGAAGCGGTAGGGCGAAAACAGGGCGATATCCAAAATTCCGGACAAAACGCGTTGACACAAAAAATCTCGCTCCCTAGGTTCCACGCGTTAACCGGGCGGCGGATAACTACTCATCAGTCCCGAATGAATCGGCGGCTGATGATTTTTTGTCGTCTCGTTCCCTCGGGTTAATCAGCTGCGCGCCCATGTAGCTCAGTCGGTAGAGCACGTCCTTGGTAAGGACGAGGTCACCGGTTCAAGCCCGGTCATGGGCTCCAGCGCCGCAGAATTTGATCGCACAACCTAGAAAAACTCAGGAGACAGCAAATGGCTAAAGAAGCGTTTCAGAGAACAAAACCGCACGTCAACGTCGGCACCATCGGCCACGTTGACCATGGCAAGTCCACCCTCACGGCGGCCATTGTGGCTGTTCAGAACCGCAAGGGCCTTGCTCCGATGATCGAGTATAAGGACATCACCAAGGGCGGAACCGTTCGTGACGAGACCAAGACCGTGACCATTGCGGTCTCTCACGTCGAATACGAGAGCCCGAACCGCCACTACGCCCACGTGGACTGCCCGGGTCATGCCGACTACGTGAAGAACATGATCACAGGTGCGGCTCAGATGGATGGTGCGATTCTCGTTGTGAGCGCGGCCGACGGTCCGATGCCGCAGACCCGTGAGCATATTCTTTTGGCTCGCCAGGTCGGTGTTCCTGCGATCGTGGTTTTCTTGAACAAGGTGGACTTGGTTGATGACAAGGATCTCCTTGAGTTGGTTGAGATGGAAATCCGCGATCTGCTCACCAAGTATGGTTTTCCTGGTGACACGACGCCGATCATTCGTGGTTCCGCCACGGCGGCTCTTGAGGCCAAGCCTGAAGGCGAGGCGGCAATCGCTGGGTTGCTCCAGGCTCTCGACACCTTCATTGCCGAGCCTGCTCGCGAAATCGACAAGCCGTTCCTGATGTGCATCGAAGACGTCTTCAACATTGAAGGTCGTGGCACGGTGGTTACGGGTCGCGTTGAGCGCGGTGAGCTGAACAAGATGTCCGAAGTTGAGATCGTTGGTCTTCGCGAAACACGCAAGACCACGGCCACTGACATCGAGATGTTCCGCAAGCTTCTGGACAAGGCCAGTGCCGGCGACAACGTCGGTGTGCTGCTGCGCGGCACCAAGAAGGATGAAGTGGAGCGTGGAATGGTGTTAGCCAAGCCTGCGTCCATCAAGCCTCACACCGCCTTCAAGGCCGAGGTTTACGTGTTGTCGAAGGATGAGGGTGGTCGCCACACTCCCTTCTTCAACAACTATCGTCCTCAGTTCTATTTCCGCACTTCGGATGTGACCGGCACCGTGACTTTGCCTGCTGGAACCGAAATGGTCATGCCGGGCGACAATGTCTCGGTGGACATCAAGCTGATCGCACCGGTTGCGATGGAAAAGGGACAGCGCTTCGCGATCCGCGAAGGTGGACGCACCATTGGTGCGGGCCGTGTCAGCGAAGTTGTTGAATAAAAAGATTGGCATAGACAAGGGAGTTGGGTTAACACCCAACTCCTTTTTTGACCCGAGATGGGGTGGTTCCATCCAACGGTGTCGAACAGGGCAGTAGCTCAATTGGTAGAGTAGCGGTCTCCAAAACCGTCGGTTGGGGGTTCGAGTCCCTCCTGCCCTGCCACCGAGGCCATGATGCCGGAGGGGTGGCAGAGTGGTCTATTGCGGCGGTCTTGAAAACCGCTGTGGCTTAATCGCCACCGGGGGTTCGAATCCCTCCCCCTCCGCCAAATTAATGACATGAATACTGGAATGATCGTCGCGCTGGTCGTCTTGGCTGGTGTGTTCTTCTTTCTGTGGCAGAAGGGCTACCTTCTTCGCTTCGCGGGCTTTGTCGGCGAAACTCGCGAGGAGCTGAAGAAGTGCGCTTGGCCGACCAAAGACGAGCTGGTGGGCTCGACGGTGGTTGTTTTCGTGTCGTTGTTCATTTTGGGTGGCTTCACGGCGCTGGTGGATACTGTCGTGACCGCTTTGGTGGGCTATCTCTCGAACATCTAAACTGAAATGACGCACCAGTGGTTCATTGTCCATACCCTCTCCGGCCAGGAGCAGAAGGTTAAGGAGAGCATCGAGAAACGGATGCGGGCCGAGGAAATGTCGGACTATATCCGAGAGGTCTTGGTGCCGATGGAGCGAGTTGCCGAGGTGCGCAACGGGAAAAAGACTGTCACGAATCGCAAGCTTTATCCCGGTTATGTCTTCATTGATTTGGCTCTCTTGGACGAGTCCAAGCGGGTGATGGAGCGTCCTTGGTATTTTATCAAGGAAACGCCTGGTGTGATTGGTTTTGCCAGTGGCGATCCTCCTACGCCATCGGCTCCCGAGGAGATCGAGTCGATCAAGGCCCAGATCTCCGAGTCCGAAGACACGGAGAAGCCGCGCGTCAATTTTGCACCTGGAGAAACGGTTAAGATCAACGATGGTCCGTTCCTCAATTTTGACGGCGTGATTGAGGAGATTGATCCCGAGCGCGGCAAGCTCAAGGTCACGGTGAACATTTTCGGGCGCAACACCCCGGTCGAGCTGGAATATTGGCAGGTCGAGAAGAAATAGGCGTTGCGACAGTTCTCAACAAGAGATCCTTTTTATGGCGAAGAAAGTTACAGGTCAGATCAAGCTCCAGATTCCCGGTGGCCAAGCCAACCCTGCTCCTCCGGTTGGCCCCGCGCTCGGTCAGCATGGCGTCAACATCATGGCGTTCTGCAAGGAATACAACGCCCGCACGAAAGACGCGGCCGGGATGGTGATTCCAGTCGTCATCACCGTCTATCAGGACAAATCGTTCACCTTCATCACCAAGTCCCCCCCTGCCTCGGTGTTGCTCAAGAAGGCTGCTGGCATCGCGTCCGGCTCCAAGATTCCAAACAAGGACAAGGTCGGCAAAGTAACCCGCAAACAGGTCAACGACATCGTCAAGACCAAGATGAGCGATCTCAACGCGATGAATGAAGAGGCCGCCGCCCGCATGGTGGCTGGCACCGCCCGAAGCATGGGCATCGAAGTCATCGACTGATTTAACCCTCAACGCGGGAGAGCTGATTGCTCGCTTGAACCGCTCAAAACATGCCCAGCAAGCGCTACAAAAAAGCGGCCCAAACGGCCGACCTCACCAAATCCTATCCGCTCAAGGCAGCGGTGGAAATCTTGGCCAAGTTCCCCAAGGCCAAGTTCAATGAAACCGTCGATGTGTCTTTCCGTTTGGGTGTGGACCCTCGGCAATCCGACCAGATGGTTCGCGGCACCGTCTCTCTTCCTCACGGTAGTGGAAAACTGGTTCGTGTGCTCGTGTTCGCCAAACCAGGCCCTTCTGCCGAGGCGGCCCGCCAAGCGGGAGCCGAAAACGTCGGCTTCGAGGACATGATCAAGAAGTGCGTCGAGGGATGGTCCGATTTCGATGTCGCCATCGCTACTCCCGAAGCGATGGTTGAAGTTCGTAAGCTGGGCAAGGTGCTTGGACCTCGTGGATTGATGCCCAATCCCAAGACTGGCACGGTGACGGACGATACAGCCAAAGCCGTGAGGGAAGTCAAAGCCGGCCGTGTCGAGTTCAAGGTGGACAAGGCCGGTAATGTGCATGTTCCGGCCGGAAAAGCTTCGTTCTCGCCCGTGCAGATCGAGGAAAATGCCCGTGCTGTGGTGGAGGCTTTGGTCAAAGCCAAGCCATCAAGCGCCCGTGGCACCTATCTCCAGAACTGCGCCATCTCCCTGACCATGAGCCCGGCGATCCGGTTGGACACCAAGGAATTCGTCAAGGCCTAACCCCCAAGAGTACACTGCAATGCGTGCTGAAAAAGCCAATATTAGCAAAGAGTATCTGACGCGGCTCAATGCGTCCCCGTTCTTCGTGGTGGTGGACTATCAGGGTCTCAAGGTTGGACCCATGACCGAGCTGCGCAAACGGCTCCACAAGGTCGGTGCGGAGATTCATGTCGTTAAAAACTCCTTGTTCCGCATCGCGGCCAAGGAATCCGGTTTGGCGGACCTCAAAGGGACGATGGCCGGACAGATGGCGGTCGTCACCGGTCAGAAGGACGTCTGCGCTGCGGCCAAGGTCGTGAAGACCTTCGTCTCCGAGTTCGACAAGCCGAAGATCAAGTTCGGTTTCATGGGGGACCGTCGCATCGAGGCGACCGAGGTGGAAGCCTTGGCCGATCTGCCTCCGATCGAGATTCTTCGTTCGAAGCTGTTGGGTGCCCTGAAGGCTCCTGCGCAGAACTTGGTGGCGTTGCTCAACACTCCTGCTTCCCAACTTGCCCGAGTGCTCCAAGCCCGGGTGGACAAGGGCGAATAATTCGCCTTCAAACAATTTCATCCGATTGCCTCCTTCGGAGAGCGGGTGGATCCAAACAAACAAAAAAAGTAAATCGTCGGTCTCCGGGCAGGGGACAGAATTCATTCGCTGCCGCGAATGGCGACGAGACTGAAAGGTAACATGGCTGACATTGCATCGATCGTTGATCAACTGAGCAAGCTGACCGTTCTCGAAACGGCGGATCTCGTGAAGAAGCTCGAAGAAACTTGGGGAGTCACCGCTGCTGCGCCCGTCGCGGTCGCCGCTGCGGCTCCTGCCGGTGGTGGAGCGGCTCCGGCCGCCGCCGCCAAGGACACCTTCGACGTCATCCTCGCGTCCGTCCCTGCGGACAAGAAGATCGGCGTCATCAAGGCCGTCCGCGAGATCAAGGCCGGTTTGGGTCTTGCCGAGGCCAAGGCCTTGGTTGAAGGCGCTCCGAAGCCCATCTTGGAAGGTGCCAACAAGGCCGATTCCGACGCCGCCAAGAAGAAGCTCGAAGAAGCTGGCGCGAAGGTCGAGGTCAAGTAATACGATGTGTGGGGATGGCGGCCGTCCCGGTCGCCGTCCCCATCTTGCCTGTGGCAGCACGCAGAACGGGAACTAAGAAGATCGTTGCCGTTTTTTACAGTTTAGAATGTTGGTTTGGGCGAGGTTCTGCTGAAGGCAGGACGCTTGCCTTGTTCTGTTTTGGGTCAGAGACGGCCCTGGTCAGCGGATTTTTGACCGGGCCATAACGAGAAAAAACAATGCCATCCAAAGTGTCTGAGCGGATCAATTTCGGGAAGATCAAAGAGGTCGTCGCGCCGCCCAACCTGATTGAGTTGCAGACCACCTCGTATCTGGACTTCCTCCAAGAGAGTGTCGCTCCGTCCAAACGGAAGAACACCGGCTTGCAGGCGGTGTTCACCGAGGTTTTTCCGATCGAGAGCTATGATGGCAAATGCGTTCTGGATTTCGTCAGCTACGAGATTGGCGATCCCAAGATCGACTGGCTCGAATGCCTGCGGGAAGGCATCACCTACGGAGCGCCCCTCCATGTCACTTTCCGTCTGACCGAAGAAAAAGGAGCCAAGGAAGAGAAGGTTTTCATGGGCGAACTGCCGCTCATGACCCCCCAGGGCACCTTCGTCATCAACGGTGCCGAGCGCGTCATCGTCAGCCAGCTCCACCGTTCCCCCGGCTTGGCGTTCGAGGAATCGATCCATCCCAACGGCAAACGGCTGCATTCCTTCCGCATCATTCCTGATCGCGGTTCTTGGTATGAGGCCCAGTTCGATACCAGCGACATGCTGTATGTCTATCTGGACCGGAAAAAGCGCCGGAGGAAGTTCCTCACGACGACCCTTTTCCGGGCTCTGGCCAACATCGATGTCAGCAGCAAGGACAAGGATGCCGAGAAGAAGACCGGTTCCGACGCGGAGATTCTGGATCTGTTCTACAAGATCGAGACGCTCAGCGTGAAGGAAGCCGAGAAGCTCGAAGACATCCAGAACAAGGTTCTCGTCGAAGACGCCGTCGATGCCGACAACGGCATCGTGGTGGCCCGCGCTTTCGAGCCGCTTTCCAAGGCGGCGGTCAAGCAGATCGCCGAGCTGGGCATTTCCAAGATCCGCGTGGTCGATGCCAGCATTGATGATGGGATCATCATCAAGTGCATGAAGAAGGATCCCACGAAGAACGAAGAAGAGGCGTTGAAGGACATTTACCGCCGTCTTCGTCCTGGAGATCCTCCGACTGCGGCCAACGCCAAGGCGTTGATCAAGCGGCTGTTCTTCGATCCCAAGCGCTACGACTTGGGCCGCGTCGGACGCTACAAGATCTGTCAGAAGCTCGGCTTGAAGAGCAACGAGTCGCGCATTCTGACCAAGGAAGACTTGGTCGAGGCGACGAAGTATTTGCTTAAGCTCAAGAAGGGCGAAGGCTCGTTGGACGACATCGATCACTTGGGCAGCCGACGCATCCGCACCGTGGGCGAATTGCTCGCCAACCAGTGCCGTGTCGGTCTGGCGCGCACCGAGCGCTTGGTCAAGGAGCGCATGACGCTCTTCGATCAGAGCATGGAGCAGATGACGCCTCAGAAGCTCATCAATCCCAAGGCGCTGTCGGCCGTCATCCGCGACTTTTTCGGCCGCTCGCAATTGAGCCAGTTCATGGACCAGATCAATCCTCTGGCCGAGCTGACCCACAAGCGGCGTCTGTCCGCGCTCGGACCCGGTGGTCTGTCCCGTGATCGTGCCGGTTTCGAGGTGCGCGACGTGCATCCGTCTCACTACGGTCGCATTTGCCCGATCGAGACCCCGGAAGGTCCTAACATCGGTCTGATCGCCTCGCTCGCGACCTTTGCCCGCGTCAACGACTTCGGCTTCTTGGAGACGCCGTATCGCAAGGTGACCAACGGCAAGGTCACGACGCACTTGGACTACCTCACGGCTGATCGTGAAGAGACCTTCACCATCGCCCAGGCCAACGCGCCGATCGACGACAAGGGCAACTTCCTCACCGAGAAAGTTTCCTGCCGCCGCAAGGGCGACTTCATCGACGTCGAGGCGAAGGAAGTCGATTACATGGACGTGTCTCCGAAGCAGCTCGTGTCCGTGGCTGCCTCATTGATTCCGTTCTTGGAGCACGACGACGCGAACCGCGCGTTGATGGGCTCGAACATGCAGCGCCAAGCCGTGCCGCTCCTCATCACCGAGGCGCCGTTTGTGGCCACCGGTTTGGAAGAGCGCGTGGCTCGTGACTCCCGGGCTGTGATCGTCGCTGAAGAAGCAGGCAAGGTCGCCTCCGTCTCCGGCAACCAGATCATCGTCACCACCGACGGCAAGCTGCCCGAAGGCAAGAAGCGCATCAAACATGCGCCCGCCGAAGGCGTCTGGGTCTATCAGGTCCGCAAGTTCATGCGGTCCAATGCGGCCACCTGCATCAACCAGAAGCCCCTCGTCAGCCGTGGCGACACGGTGAAGAAGGGCCAGGTTCTCGCCGACGGTCCCTGCACCGAGGGCGGTGAACTGGCGCTCGGCCGCAACGTGCTCTGCGCGTTCATGCCGTGGAACGGCTACAACTTCGAGGACGCGATCCTCATCAGCCAGCGCATCGTGAAGGACGACATCTTCACGTCGATCCACATCGACGAGTTCGAGGTCGCCGCCCGCGATACCAAGCTCGGACCCGAAGAGATCACCCGCGACATCCCCAACCTCGGCGATGAAGCCCTGAAGAACCTCGGAGCCGACGGCGTCATCCGCATCGGCGCGGAGGTGAAGCCCGGCGACATCCTCGTCGGCAAGATCACGCCCAAGTCCGAGACCGAGCTGGCTCCGGAAGAACGCCTCCTGCGCGCCATCTTCGGCGAGAAGGCGGCGGACGTTAAGGACACCTCGCTGAAGGTTCCCTCTGGCACCTACGGCATCGTGATGGACGTCAAGGTCTCCTCCAAGAAGGAGCGCGAGATGGAACGCGAGATCCGCGTGCCCGGCGGCGACGTCAAGCGCCAAGCCAAGGAAGTCCAGGAAGAGCACAAACGGAAGGCCGATGAACTGCGCGAGCAGCTGACCGAAGCCCTCTCGAACATTCTCTTGGGCGAAAAGATCCCGCTCGACGTGGTCAACAGCGAGACCGGCGAGATCATCATCCCGGCCAACCGCAAGATCACCAAGACGCTGCTCCGCAAGCTCGCCACGGTCTATGACCGCATCGAGATCGACCCCTCGCCGATCCGCAACAAGATCAACGAGATCATCGGGCAGTTTAAGAAGAAGTTCGACGACCTCCAGTCGCAGTATGACGAGGAGATCGAGCGTGCCGAGTCCGGCGAAGAGGTGGACAGCGGCGTGATCAAGTCGGTCAAGGTTTACATCGCCTCGAAGCGCAAGCTCTCCGTCGGCGACAAGATGGCCGGACGCCACGGCAACAAGGGCGTCGTCGCCAAGATCGTGCCCGTCGAAGACATGCCGTTCCTCGCGGACGGCACTTCGGTGGACATCGTGCTGAACCCGCTGGGCGTGCCTTCCCGCATGAACGTCGGCCAGCTCCTCGAGACCCACTTGGGCTGGGCGGCCAAGCTCCTTGGAATGAAGTTCGCGACTCCTGTCTTCGACGGCATCAAGGAGAAGGAGATCCGCAGCTACCTCAAGCAGGCCGATCTGCCCGAGCACGCCAAGGTGCATCTCTACGACGGACGCTCCGGCGAGCAGTTCGACCAGGAAGTCGTCGTCGGATACATCTACATGCTCAAGCTCGGCCACTTGGTCGCGGACAAGATCCACGCCCGCGCCGTCGGTCCCTACTCGCTCGTCACCCAGCAGCCGCTGGGCGGAAAGGCGCAGTATGGCGGCCAGCGCTTCGGCGAGATGGAAGTCTGGGCCATGGAAGCCTACGGTGCCGCCTACACGCTCCAGGAGCTGCTCACGGTCAAGTCGGACGATGTCCAGGGCCGCACTCGCATCTACGAGAGCATCGTCAAGGGCGACAACTGCCTCGAAGCCGGCATTCCCGAGTCGTTCAACGTGCTCGTGAAGGAAATGCAGTCCCTCGGCCTCGACGTGAAAGTCGGCTACAACAACCCGACGGAGCCCGCTCCGGCCATTCCCACGAGCGCGCTGCTCGCCTAAGCCAGTCGTAACAGTCCCAGAATCCAGCCGAATAACGTATGATCAGCACCAAGGAAGCGACGCGCGAGCTGCTCGGTCTCGACAAGGTCAATCACGTGAACCACGTGGCGATCCAGGTCGCCTCGCCGGAATCCATCCGGGCATGGTCCAAGGGCGAGGTGAAGAACCCCGAGACCATCAACTACCGCACGTTCAAGCCCGAGAAGGGCGGTCTTTTCTGCGAGCGCATCTTCGGTCCCGTGAAGGACTGGGAATGCTCCTGCGGCAAATACAAGCGGATCAAACACCGCGGCGTCGTTTGCGACCGTTGCGGCGTCGAGGTCACCCTCGCCCGTGTTCGTCGCGAGCGCATGGGCCACATCGAACTCGCCGTTCCGGTGTCGCACATCTGGTTCTTCAAGTGCATGCCCAGCCGCCTCGGTCTGGTGCTGGACGTCACCGCCCGCAACCTGGAACGCGTGATCTACTACGAGGACTATCTCGTGATCGATCCCGGTTCCACCCCGCTCAAGCTGCACCAGCTCCTGAGCGAGACGGAAATCCGCGAAGCGCGCGAAACCTACGGAGCCGATGCGTTCGTTGCCAAGATGGGCGCTGAGGCCGTGCGTGACGCGCTGGCCCGCGTGGATCTCGCCGGCCAGGTCGTCGAGCTCCAGCAGGCGATGACCGAGACCAAGAGCAAGCAGATCAAGAAGAAGCTCGCCAAGCGGATCAAGCTGCTCTCGGCCTTCACCGCTTCCAAGTCGCGTCCCGAATGGATGATCCTGACGGTGTTGCCGGTCATTCCTCCGGATCTCCGTCCGCTGGTTCCTCTCGAAGGCGGCCGCTTCGCCACGTCCGACCTCAACGATCTCTATCGCCGCGTCATCAACCGCAACAACCGGTTGAAGAACCTCCTCCAGTTGAAGACCCCCGAGGTCATCATCCGGAACGAGAAGCGCATGTTGCAGGAAGCGGTGGACGCGCTGTTCGACAACGGCCGTCACGGCCGCGCCGTCACCGGTGCGGGCAACCGTTCGCTGAAGTCGCTCTCGGACATGCTCAAGGGCAAGTCCGGCCGCTTCCGCCAGAACCTGCTCGGCAAGCGCGTCGATTACTCGGGCCGTTCGGTCATCGTCGTCGGTCCGGAACTGAAGCTGCACCAGTGCGGCCTGCCGAAGAAGATGGCGCTCGAG
>CAMLMI010000125.1 GCA_946480965.1 uncultured Verrucomicrobiales bacterium
GTTCGGCGGCCGCATCGTCAGCCCGCCGCTGCAGAACGGCGACCCCAACGAGGTCACCTTCTTCGCCCATCCGAACGAATTTTGATCCGCCGAGTCCGCCTGTATGAACCTTCAGCCTTTCAATGGAACCCGGAGAAACTGCCGCGGCTTGACGCTGCTGGAGATCCTGGTGTCCGTGACCCTGCTGATTGTCATCATGGGCGGTCTGATGCTGATGTTCGACCAGACCCAGAAGGTCTTTGTCACCGGGCTGCGCCAAGTGGACGTCTTGGAGGGTGGACGCGCTGCGGCCGATCTCGTCGGACGCGACTTCGAGCAGATCGCGGCAGGCGGGCGTTCATGGGACACGAACTTCTACTCCGCCTTCAAGGGCTGGCCGCAAAACGCACCGGCCACGATCCTTGAGCCCGGCGCGGGCGGGGCCGTGCAGGAACTCTTCCTCCAAGAAGCCTTCTTCCTGACCAAGGCCGACGACTGGAGCGCCATCGGCTATCGGGTGCTCGATCCCAGCGATCCGCCGAACTCTCTCAACTCGACGCCCATTCTCATGGGGGCGCTGTATCGCTACACGACCAACTCCGTCCACCTCTACAGCACCGATTTCTTCGGCCAGTTCGTGAACAGCTACAGGGAGGTGCCCTACAACGACGACTTGGTCGAGGCCGGACAGATGAGCCGGGTGATCGACGGCGTGGTTCACTTCAAAGTCATCGCCTACGATTCTTTGGGCTTCCGTTTCGGGGAGACCAACGTCACCGACCTCCAGATCTTCCAGTCCGACGATCCGGACCCCGTGCCCTACTACGCGTTCCGGGGCAAGAAGCTGCCCAGCGCGGTCGAGATCGAGATCGGCATCCTCGAGCCCGAGGCCGTCATCCGCGCCCGGGCGCTGCCCGGCACCGGCGTGGCCTACACCGCCAATCTCCGGCGGTTCTTGGGCGAAAACTCCGGCAAGATTCACCTGTTCCGGCAGCGGATTCCGATCCGCGTGGCCGCTAGTCTAGGCAACTGATGAGATCTTCTTACCAGCGCGGTGTGGCGCTCGTGGTCACGCTGCTGATGCTTTCGGTCATCACGTTTCTGGCGGTCGCCTTTCTTGCGCTCTCCGGCCGCGAACGCCAGTCCGTCACGCTGACCATCACCCAGGCCGAGGCCAAGCTGATGGCAGACGCTGGCCTGTCCCGCGCCCAGGCCGAGATCGCCGCCCTCGTCCGCCAGAAGACCAACCTCCTCGCCACTGGAATGCTCGTCTCCCGCAGCTACCAGAACCCGTTGGCGAACATGGGGCAAAGCTCCTACACCAACGTCAACTACGACAAGGTCGGGAACGTGAACCAGTTCCTGCAGATGCAGACGAATCTCTACTACGATCCGCGTCTGCCGGTTTACGTCCGCAACAATCCGAACGATCCCTACGACTTCCGCTTCTACGTCGATTTCAACCGCAACGGTCGCTACGACACGAACGGGGCCCAGACCAATCTCAATTTCAACGGGCAGATCATCCTCGACGAGGACAACAACCCCGAGGTCGTCGATGTTCCCGGCGATCCCGAATTCATCGGGGTGCTGGAGAACCCCGCGCTGAACCACTCCGGCACCAATCGCGGCGTGGGCCGCTTCGCCTACATGGTGCTGCCGGTCGGCCAGTCCCTCGACCTCAACACGCTGCACAACTACGCCAAGGGCAACACGGGCTTGGACGACGGCATGGGACCGGGAAACGACGGCTTTAATCGCAATCAGGGCGTCGGTGCCTACGAGATCAACTACGCCGGCCTGCTGATGGATCTCAGCTCCAATACCTATTCGACGGTTGCCTACAACTTCCGCCCGAGCCTTGCCACGGTGGCCAATCGTTCCTCTGCCAACAGTGGAGCGGCGTTCGACGACGCCGTAAGTCTTCTGCGCTACCGCTACGATGGGAACTACAACGACTTGGCCCCTGCGCAGGACATCCTGGGTTCTCAAAATCCCGAACGCCTGCGAGTGCGCAACGCCATCAACTCCGACGGCATCGACTCCTATGCGCGCGGTGTCGCGGCGAACCAGAACGACCGCCCGTGGCAGGACGACGCCACGCAGCCTTGGGCCGGCAGCCGGAGCACGAATGAACTCCGCGACATCCAAGAGCTCTTCAACTTCGACCCGAACAGGTATCCCAATTTCGTCAATCGCCTGAAGCAGATGGGCAACAGCCGGGCCACGATGGACCGGCACGGCATCTACCGGCTGCTCTCGCAGGCCACCGTGTCCGCTCCTCCCGCGTTGGAGGGCCGGTTCCACCTGAACTACAAGAACGACACCAACGGGAACACCTTCACCAGCGCCTACACCAACTGGCTGGCCGTCGATTTCTTCACCAACGTGGCCGACCGGCTGCTCAAGATGGCGCTGACCACGAACAACAACGGCGACCCGATGTTCGAGAACATCGTGGTTCCGACCAATTTCGGCATCGCCAACATCCCGCTCTATCCCGCCACGAACGGCGTCTATTCCTCCAGCCTGCACCGCCTCCTCCAAGTGGCCGCGAACCTCTACGATGCGACCACCACCAACGCCGCACCCAGTGTCTTCCGCCCGCACTTCATCGTGGACAGCAACGGCCGCATCCGCATTTCCGGATATTCGCTGGTGGAGAACGCCGACATCCTGACGCCCGGCAACCCGCGCCGTTTGCCCGAGGTGTCGCCCGAACAGCTCGTCGCCAGCGGCATTGCGCGGAACGTCGTCCTGACCAATCGCGTTCTGCTTGGCGTGCCGATGGTGGTCGGGGCCAAGAAGGGGCTGCCGAACCTCAACGAAGTCCAGTTCCTCTCCCGCTTCCGGCTTCAGCGCAAACTGGAGTTCTGGAAACAGAACGTGAACCAGACTTCCGCCTCCGTGACGAACCAGCAGTTGCTGGCGGACTTGTCCAACGAGTTGGCGGTCGAACTCTGGAACAGCTACACCAACGGCTACACCCGCCCGCTGCGCATCGAGGTGACGAACATCTGCTCGACCACGATCTTTGCGCGGAGGAACCCGAATGACACTCCGGTCATCGCGCTGGCCTACACCAACCTCGCGGGACGTCGTCTGGAACTGACTGTGGACAACCCGGACGAAACGCAGCGCTATTGGCCGGGTCGTGAGTTCCGGATTCCGATCCAGACCAATATGGTGGCGCTGTCCAACAGCATCTTCCATTTCAACCAACGGCAGTTTCTCCCTCTGAGCTCCACCAACTCCCGCACGGCCTCCTACCGGGACACCTCGCTCCTCACCCCGATCTTCACCGTGGCCGTGACCAACCGGTTGCGCGTGACCGTCATCGACGGCGGTGAAAACCGGACCTTGGCGGCGGCCAACGAGGTGGGTTCGGACGACCGGGTCATCGACTACGTCTCCTTGGAGACGGTCTATTACACCAACATGACGGATGCCATTTCCGGACGGAACGCCAGCAGCGCCCTCCCCAACACGCCTTCGATGTGGGATGGCTTGAGCGGTATCCAGCGGCAGATCGACATCAACCTCGCCCGGCAGAACCCGGATTTCGCCGTGGAACCCGATTGGTCCGAGGTGAACACCACCCAACAAGAGCGCGACATGTCGGCCAACGGGTTGGCGGTGTTCTTGGGCCTGCCGGAAAACGCGAACTTTCCCCGCAACGGCCTACCACCGCAGATCCTTTACCAGAAGGCCGCCTATGATGCCTTGGGCGCGTATGTCGGCGTTTGGGCCATGCAGGCGAACGATCCCTTGGTCCACTACACGAGGGACGATCTGATCCCTCGCAATCCGACCACGAGAGAGGATTTGAGCTTCAGCCGGTTGCCCGGCTCGACGCTGCGGCGGTTGAATCTGACGACGCTGAATCAACAGATCCCGCAGGCGACTTTGGGGAGGATCAACCGGCGCTACATGCCCTGGTCGGAAGAAGACATTGGTCCTTTTGCCCATGTCGCGTCGTTGAAGGACCCGATGGTCCGGCAGTCCGACGACTGGGAGTTCCCCACGAACAAGCTGGCCAGCCTCGGCGAGATCGGCCGCATCCATCGCGGCACGCCATGGCAGACGGTCTACCTCAAGGCCGGCGTGGCCCCGAACAACCAGTGGCGCGAGTGGGCGGGCTCCTTCTACAGCCATCCCACGAACGACTGGCGCTTGCCGGACCTGTTCACCACGGCCCCCAGCGAGAACGCCGCGCGCGGCCTGCTCTCGGTCAACCAGTCCGACTACGCGGGCTGGTCGGCCGTGCTCAGCGGCGTCCAGGTCCTCACCAACACGGCGGACAATCCGACGCTCTTCGGCACGAACTCCACGGAGGCGCTCTACATCCAGCCGTCGTCCGAGGCGTTGCACCGCATCGTGGACGGGATCAACGCCCGCCGGGCCGCAAAGCAGGCGCAGGGCGGTCTGTTCACCTACACGGGCGAGTTCCTGGAGACGCCGGAGCTGACGAGCGCTTCGCCGTTCCTGAACTTCCAGGCGGGGCAGAACGGCGTGACGGAGGAGATGTATGAGCGGATTCCCCGGCGGATTCTTTCGCTGGTCCATTTGGGCAGCCCGCGCTACTTGGTCTATACTTACGGACAATCACTGCGACCGGCGAACGCCTCGCTGGTGAACCGCTTCGGCTACCTCAACCTGGTGACCAACTACCAGGTGGCGGGCGAGGTGGTGACCCGAACGCTGCTGCGGGTGGATGGGACGCCGCAGGCACCGCGGATCGTGATCGAGAAATATGACGTATTGCCGACCGACTGACCCCCGGTGCACCCGTTTGGAGATGTGGTATGAAGAATCTTAGTTCGAGGAGCTGGGCTCTCATCAGTGTTCTGTCGCTGACCGGCGCGATTGTCTGCCTTTGGCTGGGCAGGCGCTGGGAAGAGAAACGCGCGCCGAAAGCGCCCGCCTCCGGCGTGGCCGCTCATTCCGACGCCGCGTCGCGGCCGGCCGCTGTTGCCGCGGCATCGGCCGGTGAAGCGACCGACGCCGCGCCCGCGAGCACGACGGGCCGCTTCCGCCACCGCCTCAGCAACACCGAGGCCCCGATGGCCCGGTGGATGCAGAACGAGCGGGCGATCCTGCTGGAAAACGCCTTGATCGACACGTCGCTGGATCGGGGCTTGGCGATTCCGGAATCGCTGAAATCGCTCGGCCAACCCGGCACCTACGTCGTGCAGTCGCGGGGCCCCACCACCGATGCCTTCCGCGGCGCGCTCGAGGCGGCCGGAGCGAAGATCGTCTCCTACGTGCCGAACAACGCCTACTTGGTCCGCGCCCACGCGAACGTGGCCTCGGCGCTCGGCGCGAATCCGGTCGTGGCCGCCGTGGTGGCCTATGAACCCTACTTCAAGCTGGAGTCGGGACTGTTGGCCGAAGTGCTGGAGCCGACGGTCGAACCGGGCACGGCCAGGTTGAACGTGACGGTCTATCCCGGCGAGGCCGCCGCATCGGCCGCCGCGCTGGAAGCGCTGGGCTTCAGCGTGGAAGGCACCGAGCGTTCGCCCTTCGGCGAGCTGCTGGCGGTGAGCGGTCCGTCGCAGATGATCGCGGCGGTGGCGCGGGAGGATTCGGTGCAGTCCGTCGAGGTGCGCTCCGACCGCGTGCCGTTGACCGATCTCGCCCGGACCAAGGTGGGCATCTCCACCAACACTTCCACGGCCAGCAACTGGCTCGGTCTCTCCGGCACCAACGTCGTTGTCGCCGTCACCGACACGGGCGTCGAAGCGGGCCATCCCGACCTGACCGGGCGGGTGATCGAATCCGGCTTCCTCGACAGCGTCGGCGGTCCGATCACGAGCGACTTCGACGGCCACGGCACCCACGTCGCGGGCATCATCGTGACCTCCGGCGCGAGCTTTCCCTCCACGACGAACGCGCTCGGCTCCGTGACCAACGCCAACTACCGGGGCATGGCTCCGGGCGCGAAGATCTATCCGTTGCCGATCGACGGCATCACCGGCCCGCTGTCCTCCGACGTGTCCCTCCAGGAGGCGACCGCGCGGACGAACATCTTCGTCTCGAACAACAGCTGGGGCTATCGCGGCGCGAACGACTACACGGCGGCTTCCGCGAGCTTCGACGCCGCGACGCGCGACGCGCTGCCGGAACGGTCCGGCTCCCAGCCCGTGCTCTTCGTCTTCGCCGCCGGCAACAGCGGCAACAGCGACCCGGGTTCCACGACGGGCTCGCCCGACACCATCCTTTCCCCAGCCACGGCCAAGAACGTCATCTCGGTCGGCGCGCTGGAACAGTTGCGTGAGATCACCAACGAGGTGATCAACGCGGGCGTGACCAACGCGGCGTTCCTGGCCCAGACCGACAGCGATTCGCAGGTGGCTTGGTTCTCCAGCCGGGGCAACACCGGTGTAGGGCTCGAAGGCGAGTTCGGCCGCTACAAGCCCGATCTCGTCGCTCCCGGATCGTTCGTCGTTTCCACCCGGGCCACGAACTACGTGGAGCCCGACAGCCTCGCGAACTACCAGTTCTCCGACTTGGAGAACCTGCATCTGGAGCCCGGCCAGACGAACACGCATTCGTTCTTCGTTCCGGCCCAGGCCACGCAGGTCATCATCCAGGCCTTGCCCATTGGCCAGACCGGGCAGGGGATACCGCCCCTCCTGATCGCGGCCGGAGCGAACAACCCGCCGACCCAGATTCGTGGCGTGACCCGCGTGGTGCTCAGCGTGCCGGGTCAGCTCCCGACCGGCCTGATCTACTACTCCGAGATCAACACCAACGCCGTGGCCGTGGACTACGACGTGCGCGTGGTTGCGATCCTGGAACCGGAGAGCGGCAACTATTCCGAAGTCCTTTCGTCGCTCAACGAGCCGCTCGGCCCCTACTACCGCTACGAATCCGGCACCAGCATGGCCGCGCCCGTCGTGTCCGGCATGTTGGCGCTGATGCAGGAGTTCTTTGAGCAGCGCCTGCAGCGCACCAACAGCCCGGCGATGATGAAGGCCCTGCTGATCAACGGCGCGCGCAACGCCCGGGCCTTGGACTACGACTACAACCCCAAGGGCCTGGTCAACCACCAGGGCTGGGGTGTGCCCCGGTTGACGAACATCCTGCCGGCGAGCCTGGCTTCCTTGCCGGAAACCGCTTGGCCGGTCCGGCTCTTCGACCAGAGCACCACCAACGCCCTGGCTACCGGCGAGTCCTTCGCCCGCACCGTCACCCTCTCGGCGGAGGCCCAGCAGAGCCCCATCCGCATCAGCCTCGTGTGGACCGATCCTCCCGGCAATCCGCGCGTCGCGGCCAAGCTGGTCAACGACCTCGACCTCATCGTCACCAACCTCCAGACCAAGCAGGTCTATTTCGGCAACAACTTCGAGTCCGGCAGCCGCTACACCCTCGCCACCTCGACCAATTCGCCGCTGGACCTGAGCGACACGGTCAACAACGTGGAGAACGTCTATCTCCCCGCCCAGCCCGGCTCCAACTACGTGGTCGTGGTCCGGGGCAAGCGGGTCAACGTGAACGCGGTCAACACCCAGACCAACGGCACCAAGCAGGACTTCGCCCTCGTCATCTCCACCGAAAACACGGCGTTGTCCTCCCCGTTCTCCATCGCGGGTGGACCGGCCCTCTTCACGCAGGCGGCTCCGACGCTTTTGACGATCAGCAATTCCGTCCCGCTCGTCGGCCAGCGGGTTGGCGCGCAGTCGCCGCTCGCCCCCGTCGGTCCCGGTGGCGGCATCGCGAACCAGTGGCGGTTCTACGTCTTCACCAACGACTACGTGAACCCGACCAACCCCGCGTCGCAGGGAACCAACGTCGGCTTCCTCACGTTCCTCCCGCCCAATCTCTCGCGCCAGCGCGCCGGTGAAGAGGCGGACATCGACCTGTATGTCTCCACCAACCCCGCGTTGACCAACCTGAACCCTGCGGCGCTCGCCGGGGCCATGAAGTCGCTGCAACGCGGCGGCACCGAGCAGTTGACCACCAACAATTCGCGGCGCGGCGACGTCTATTACATCGGCGTCAAGGCCGAGGACCAGCAGGCGTCCGACTTCAACCTCTTCGCCGTGGCCACCGACGAGCCGTTCAACGAGCGGGACCAGGACGGCAACCTCATCGTCCGCGGCTTTCCCCGAAACCTGGTGATCCCCGACGGCACGTCGGACGATCCGGGCATCGAGTTCGTGGCCTTCTTCACCTACGGCGTGCCCGACATCATCCGTCGCGTCGTGGTCACGAACGACTTCTACCACGACAACTTCGGCGACCTCTTCGGTGTTCTGACCCATGAGCGCCTCGACGTGGCGCTGAACAACCACAGCTTCAACCTGGACGACACTCCGGGAGACCGTGTCGTGATCTACGACGACTCGGATTCCGGCGACCTTCTCAACGTGGTTCCTCCCGACGGTCCGGGAGCCCTGCGGGACTACTGGGGCGGCCGGGCCGGACAGCCGTGGGTCTTCACCGTGATCGACAATTCCCTGAACCACACGGGAAGCCTCGACCGGGCCACGCTCAAGATCTACCCGCAGCTCGACAACACGACCAACATCACGGTCACGATCCAACCGGGCCGCTGGTATTACGACTTCATCGACGTGCCGCCCGAAGCCGACCGCCTCAACCTCATCATCACCTACGACGGCAGCGCCCCCGGGCCGGTGGACACCTATCTCCGCGCCGACGTGCCGCCGAACCAGCTCGAATACGACAAATACGCGAACATTGTTCCTCCGGGCGGGACCAATTCGATCAGCCGGGGCGATATTCCCCCGCTGCGGCCGACCATCTACTTCGCCGGCCTGTTCAACCCGAACCCGTTCCCCATCACCGTGACCTACCGGTTCAGCCTGGATCTGCTCCTGGACGGTCTGTTCAGCCCGGTCTCCGGCGATACCAATTCCGCGCCGATCCTCGACGACGCGCTGACCAAGTCCATCCTCACCGTGACCAACGAGGGACGGATCGTGGACATGCAGGTGGGCCTGAAGGTGAACCATCCGCGCCTCTCCGATCTGAGTTTCCGCCTGGTCAGCCCGTCCGGCACGCGCTCCCTGTTGATGGAGAACCGCGGCACCACGTCGTCCGGCTTCTCCGGCATCTTCACCGAAGGCACGAACGCGCTGGAGCTGGCCCGCTTCGCCGGCATCGACGGCTATATCGAGATCCCGACAACCAACCATCTGGTCCTGTCCGACTTTGAAACCAACGCCGTGGTGGGAACCTATCCGGCGCCCGGCAGCGTTGCGCTGTGGGAAGTGCTGGCCAACAGCGTGAACGTCATCAGCAATGCCGCGCTCCGATACTCCGGCTCCAATGTCCTGGCTCTGGCCGATGGCGTGATCCGGACCAACCTGCCGACCATTCCCGGCACCGCCTACACTCTGCGCCTCGGCGTCCGTGACGAGCCTCTCGTGGCTTGGTGGCCAGTGGACAACAACACTTGGGCTGACGCAGCTGGCACCAATGTGGGCAACTTCCTTGGAGGTTCCTACGCGACCGGCAAGGTCGGAGCCGCCGCGCAGTTCAACGGCAGCAGCTATGTCCATGTCCCGGCGACCCCGGCCTTGGATCTCGGCGCGACCAACGGCTTCACCATCGAGGGATGGGTCAACATCAGCAATGTCAACACCCTCATGCCGCTGGTCCAGTTCTCCAGCCCGGACGGAGTGACCAACGGGATCCAGTTGGTGCTGAATTCCGCCGGCTTTGGATTGTCCCAGGGACGCATCGCCGCCCTGATGACGGATACGAACGGTGGCACCCAGCTCACGGCCACGGCGGTTCCCGTGCTGGGCCCGAATGCCTGGCATCATCTGGCCTGGACCTACGATCTCGCCACCCGTGCCTCCGTGCTCTACGTGGACGGAGCGGTGGTGCGTTCCAACGTGTTTACCGCAGTGCGGCCGGAGACGCGGCTGGATGTCTATGTCGGCGGACGCGGCACTGCCGGTTTCTCTGGCTTGATCGACGAACTGGCCTTCTTCGGCACCGCGCTGACCGCTTCCGAAGTGGCCGCGATCCATCGTGCGGACGTTCTGGGGCGCGACGGCGGCGCGGATGTTCCTTCGGTCACGTTCGGCACCGTCACCAAACCGCTCCGTCAAGGGACCAATGGCTGGAGCGAGTTCCGCTACGACTTTGTGGCGATCACCAACCAGACGTCGCTCACGCTGACCGGCAGCGCCTGGTGCCCGCTAGTGGACCGGATCGAATTGTTCAGCTTGAGCACGACCAACATCCCGATCTACGGCACGCCGTCGGGCGACACGAACAGCCAGTTGGGACTGGTGAAGTTCGTGAACTTCCCGGTGACGAACGGGCTGGGGGCGAACGGCAGCAACTTTGTTCTGGGGGCAAATGTGTTCTACTCGGGTTTGGAGGCAGCTCCACACTCGACGCCTGGTCCTGGAGATACGTTTGAAGGCTGGACCATGTTGGCCGGAACGGTCGATATCGCCCCGGCATCGGTGTGGGGATGGGAATCGCATTCTTTTCCACAAATCATGGATATGAATGGAATCAGCGCGGGAGTTCTGACGCGTTCCATTTCACTCCGGACCGGTTCACAGTATCGCTTCTCGTTCGCCTATTGCCGGAATCCAGCCACTTTAGGAATCGCTGTGCCGGAGCTGGATGTTACTATTGGGAATCGCTCGTGGAGAGTGGTCGCAGATCAGATCAATTCGATGACCAGATTGGACTGGATTCCCACCTCTTTCGTTTTTACAGCCACCTCCACGATGACCAACTTCACGCTCACCAGTTTGGCTACGGCTACTCCCTTGAGCGGCGTCCAACTCGATACCATGTCCTTGGACGAGGTGTTCATTCCAAAACCCGCCTACCTCCTCCCCGAAGAAACCCTCGATGTCTTCAAGGGCGAGGAAGCCTTGGGCGACTGGACGCTGGAGATCACCGATTCGCGGACCGGAGCGCCGGTCGGAACCACTTCGCTGCTGGAGTGGAACCTGGAGTTCATCTTCGCGCCGCCGGCTGTGACCGCAACGGTCCTGACCAACGGCTACTTGGCCACCAACGTCGTGCGCGGGTCCGAGATCCGTTACTTCGCCGTCGATGTGCCCGGGCCGGCCACGTTTGCGACGAACATCCTCAACAGCCTTTCCGGCGGGCAGCTCAACCTGATCTTCAACCAGAACGTGCGTCCCACCGGAACGACGTTCGGCGACGTGTATCTCATGGCCGCCACCACCGGAGGAACGCGGGTGCTGGAGACCAATGTCCTGTCTCAGCCGCCGTTGTTGCCCGGCCAGCGCTACTACCTCGGCGTGCAGAACACCGATCCGGGCGAGACCAACACCTTCACCATGCAGGTCTTCTTCGACCGGCTGCCCGGCAGCGTGGGCAACGTGCCGATGCTGACCAATGGCTTCACCTTGGCGACGAACATCGCTCCGGGCATCACCGTGCAGTATTTCGCGTTCGACGTGTCCTCGAATGCGGTCGGCGCGGCCTTCGAGGTGCTCAGGCCCAGCGACGACGTGAACCTGGTGCTGAGGTCCGCCGCCCCGCTCCCGACACCGACGAGCTACGACTATCTTGGCGCAAGAGGAGGCACGAACTACGAATACATCTCCGTGCTGACCAACACCGCCCCGGCCCCGCTCGCGCCCGGTCGGTGGTATCTGGGCGTTTACAACGTCTCCTCGACCAACGTGTCCTACGGGCTG
>CAMLMI010000126.1 GCA_946480965.1 uncultured Verrucomicrobiales bacterium
CCGACACGCGCGGAAGTTGCCATCCGTCCACCGGGGTGTCGAGCGGTGCCCCGATGACGGATGGATCGGACGCTCGCCCGGAGTCCGCTCACTCCTCCCGCTGCCACGCGTCCATCTGGCGACGGTCGCGCTTGGTGGGGCGGCCGAGGCCCCGGGGACGCGCCGCGACGGGTGCGAGCCGGCGTTCCATCGGTTTGGCCAGCTCCTCGGGCGGGGTGAGATCCTGGAGGTAGGAGGCGACCAGCGGCGCGCCGACGCGTTTCCCTAGCAGGCCAATGACCTTGACCGTGCGGGTGATCTCGCCGGTCTGGACGGTCAGCACCTCGCCGACCCGGACCTCGCGGGCGGGTTTGATCGCGTCTCCGCCGATCTTCACCTTGCCGCCGCGACACGCCTCGGCGGCCTCGGTCCGGGTCCGGTAGAGACGGACGGCCCAGAGCCATTTGTCGATCCGGACAGGGGTCGGTTCGTTCACGGAAGGAGGCTGGAATCTGGGACGGGAACCGTCCAGAGTCCTTTGAAGACACCGGGATGTTCCGGCGTCAGACCCACCATGAAAGCATCGCTCCTCGCCGCCGGATTGATGTTCGTCGCGCTATCCGCCACGGCCCAGACCTCTCCGAAGATCCAATACCGCACCCCCGTGACCCAGGCCACGCCTCTGGGCTTCACCCTCAATCTCCAGTCCAGGCCCGACGGCGGGGGCGTCGTCTATGGAGCCGCGCATCCATCCGTCGTCGTCGTGGCCAGCCAAAGCGGCACCTCCTATCGCGGCACCTACTATCCCCAGCCCGTGTCCTATGCGAACCGGAACTGGGGCCGGCTGAACGTTTCTGGCTACCACTACGGCCACCATCGCTCCTATGGCTGGACCGGCAGCGGTTATCGCCACGGAACCACGACGACGATCATCCGCACTCACCACGGTGCCGTGGCCCATCAGCCCTCCTGCGCGCGGACCGTCTCGGTCGCGCTGTGCGTCTATTGAGGAAGGTCTCGCCTAAACGGCGCCGGGCTTCCGTCACCGGCCAAGCACGGTTCAATTCACGCAACTAAAAACGGCCCCTTGAGCAAGGGGCCGTTTTTTATGAGCCGATGGAGGAACCCGGGAGACTCAATGGTATTCCTGAACGGTCCGGACGGCCCAGCCGCTCTTCTGGAGCGCGGCGATGCCCATCGCGGCGGCTTTGGCTCCGCTGAGCGTGGTCATGATCGGGGTCTGGGTCAGCACGGCGGTGCCGCGGATCTTGACCTCGTCGGCCCGGGGGCTGGCGCCGCTGGGGGTGTTGATCACCAGTTGGATCTCCTTGTTTTTGAGAAGATCCACGGCGTTGGGGCGGCCTTCCTGGAGCTTGAAGATGCGGCGGACCTTGACGCCGGCTTTTTCCAGAACCGACGCGGTGCCGTTGGTGGCCACGATCTCGAAGCCGAGGTCAACGAATTGCTGGGCGACCTGCGCGACTTCGCCCTTGTGGGCGTCGCCGACGCTGATGAAGACGCTGCCTTTCAGAGGGAGCGAGCTGCCGGCGGCCATCTGCGCCTTGGCGTAGGCCACGCCGAGATCGGCGTCGAGACCCATCACTTCACCGGTGGAACGCATCTCCGGAGAGAGCAGGATGTCCTGTCCCTGGAACTTGTTGAAGGGGAAGACGGCTTCCTTCACCGCCCAATACTTCGGCCAGACTTCCTCGGTGAAGCCGAGTTCTTTGAGGCTCTTTCCGGCCATGACCTTGGCCGCCAGCTTGGCGAGGGGCTTGCCGATGGCCTTGCTGACGAAGGGCACGGTGCGCGAGGCGCGGGGGTTCACCTCCAGCACATACACGATGCCGTCCTTGACCGCGTATTGGACGTTCATCAAGCCGCTGACGCGCAGTTCGCGGGCCATGGCATGGGTGTATTTGCGGATGGTGTCGATCGTGTCCTGCGACAACGTGTGGGGCGGCAGAACCATCGCCGCGTCGCCGGAATGGACGCCGGCGAACTCGATGTGCTCCAGCATGCCGCCGACGACGATGGTGCCGTCGTCCGGGTTGGCGAAGTTGCCGACATCGGTGATGCAGTCCACGTCCACCTCGGTGGCGTCTTCGAGGAACTTGTCCACCAGCACGGGCCGTTCGGGCGAGGCCTCCACGGCGAAGCGCATGTAGTGCGACAGTTCCGCGTCGCTGAAGACGATCTGCATCGCGCGGCCGCCGAGCACGAAGCTGGGGCGAACCAGCACCGGGTAGCCGAGCCGCTTGGAGATTTCCAAGGCTTCGGCCTCGTTCGTGGCCAAACCATTCTTCGGCTGGGGGATTCCCAGCTTGTCGAGCATGGCGGCGAAGAGCTTCCGGTCTTCGGCGATCTCGATGCTCTGCGGGGTGGTGCCGATGATGTTGACGCCGTTTTTCTGGAGGCCGAGCGCGAGGTTCAGCGGGGTCTGTCCGCCGAACTGCGCGATGGCGCCCCAGCAGCCTTCGCGTTCGTAGATGTGGAGCACGTCCTCCAGCGTGAGCGGTTCGAAGAAGAGCTTGTCCGACGTGTCGTAGTCGGTGGAAACGGTCTCGGGGTTCGAGTTGACCATGATGGTCTCGAACCCGTCCTCCTTCAGCGCGAAGGCGGCGTGGACGCAGCAGTAGTCGAACTCGATGCCCTGGCCGATGCGGTTGGGGCCGCCGCCGAGGATCATCACCTTCTTGGTGTTGGTCTTCGTCACCTCGTCGTCGCCACGATCGTAGGTGGAGTAGTAGTAGGGCGTGTAGGCCTCGAACTCGGCGGCGCAGGTGTCCACGAGGCGGTAGCTGGGCACGAGCCCGGTTTTCTTGCGCTCGGCGCGCACGGCGTCCTCCGTCTGGCCGGTCAAATGGGCGATCTGGCGGTCGGAAAATCCGAGGGATTTGGCTTTGGCGAGCTGTTCGGCGTTCATCGAAAATCGAAAGTCCCGAGAGTCAACCGGACGGGGCAGGGCGAGGCAAGCGGTGATTCGGTGACGAATGGGGGCGTTGGTTTCAGTTCTTCCTCCTCGTCCTCCTCTTCGTCCGCGTCCGCTGTTTGAAACTGACGAGGAGGAAGACGAGGACGAAGAGGATGAAAATCCGAACCCACCCCAAAATCCCCGCTTTTCGCAGAGCGAGCGCTTGCCATCCCCCGAACGGGGGAGCTAAATCCTGCGCCGTCCCGCAACTCATTCTGAACCGACGTATTATGGCCAAAACTTGCTATCATCCCAGCGTGGAAGGCGCGCAGCACGGCGCGAAATCCCTCGAACAGTTCCTCGACTATGCCAAGGCCGCCGGCGCGGCGGGCGTCCAGCCGAGCAACTACATGCTGAACGATGGCAAGGGCGGCTTCCGCAAGGCCAAGGAGATCAAGGCCGCCTTCGACGACCGTGGCATGAGCCTCGACGGCATCTCCGCGCACTGCCCGTTCTGGGTTCATACCAGTGCCTGGACCGGCACCAAATCCGGCAACCCCTTCATCGCGCCCGATGTCGCCAAGCTTTCCCCCGACAAGATCGAGGCGTGGCACGAGAAGTATCTGCTCAAGCTGATGGATCTCTCGGCGGACCTCGGCGTGAAGACCATGCCGATGTTCTGGGGCGTGGCTTTCGGCTGGGAACTGGCCACCGGCTATCCGTGGGGCTTCTGGAGCGGCGGCGGATTCGACCTGCTCAAGGAAGGCCAGGAACGCTTCGTCAAGAAGACGGCCAAGCTGCGCAAGCACGCCAATTCCCTCGGCCTGAAACTCTGCCACGAGATCCATCCCGGCACGGGCGCTTCCACGGCCGACGATTTCCTCATGCTGGTGGACATCTGCGACGGCGACGCCTCGCTCCAGGTGAACGCCGATCCGTCCCATTGCTGGGAAGGCGAGGACTGGGAGACCCGTTTCAACAAGGTGGCAAAGCACATCTACGCCTGCCACGTGAAGAACTTCGTCATCCGGCGCGGCTTCCCGCTCCGCGCGATGGAGCCGAACTGGACCAAGCGCGCCACGCAGTTCACCGACCTCGGCAGCGGCGACCTGAACATGCAGCGCTACGTGGAACTGCTCATCGCGGCCGGCTACCCGCAGCGCTACACCGAGCTGACCGGCAAGGCCACCGCGCCGCTGATCGTCGAAGCCGAGAGCGCCCACAAGGATCTCGATTATTGCAGCGCCGATGGCATCCGCTACGTGAAGGACAACCTGTGCTTCCCCGTGGCTGCCGGCAGTTTCGAGGAGGGCATGGGGGCGTAGGCGCCGGGCGAAGTCTCGAATCGATTACAAGGCGCGGCTCCGGCCGCGCCTTCTTTTTTGTTGGAGCATCGATAGCCACAATCCGGCATCCAGGATCAGGAATCCGGCATCGGTCCGCGAGAGCGCGGGCCGAATCAATTGATCGAAACCGCCCCACTGAACGTCCGGTCTCCATGCCTGTTCTCATGGCTCAAGCGATTCGCTTCTTCGCCTTGGCGCTGTTCCTGGCCGTTCCATTCACCGCTTCCGCCCAGCGGCAGATGGAGCGGCTGGATCGCGGGCTGGTCGTGTTGAAGACCACCGGCACCACGGCGTTCTTGAGCTGGCGGTTGCTGGGGGATGATCCGGAAGAAGCGGCCTTCAACGTCTATCGCTCGGTCAACGGCGATGCGCCCACTCGGCTAAACCCCGAGCCCATCGCCGACGTGACATGGTTCGCGGACACGAACCTGCTCTCCGGCCAAACCGTGAACTACTTCATCCGGGCGGTGTTTTCAGGACGCGAATTGGAACCGGGAAGAGCATTCACCCTTTCGTCGAACGCACCCGTTCGCTCCTACCTTTCCATCCCGCTCCAGACCCCGACCGGCTACCGGCCGAACGACGCTTCCGCCGCCGATCTCGATGGCGATGGCCAATACGAGATCATCCTCCATCAGGCCGGTCGCGGCCGCGACAACAGCCAAGCGGGCCTGACCGATCCGCCGATCTTCCAGGCCTACCGGCTCGACGGCACGCTGCTTTGGACGATCCGTCTCGGCCGCAACATCCGTGAGGGCGCGCACTACACGCAGTTCATGGTCTATGACCTCGACGGCGACGGCCGCGCGGAATTCGCCTGCAAGACCGCCGACGGCACCGTGGACGGGCAGGGAAAAGTGATCGGCGACGCGAATGCCGATTGGCGCGGCAAAGAAGGCCGGACCCTCGGCAAGGTTCTCACTGGGCCAGAGTTTCTGACGATCTTCGACGGTCGCACCGGCGCCGCCTTGGCCACGACGAACTATGTTCCCGGTCGCGGCGAGGTCTCCGCCTGGGGCGACAGCTACGGCAATCGTTCGGATCGCTTCCTCGCCGCCGTGGCCTATCTCGACGGCAAACGGCCCAGCCTCGTGATGTGTCGGGGTTATTATACGCGCTCCGTGATCGTCGCGTGGGATTGGCGCGACGGGAAGCTGACCCAGCGCTGGGTCTTCGACAGCCACGACGGCCAACCGCAGAACCGCGCCTACGCCGGGCAGGGCAACCACAACCTGAGCGTGGCCGACGTCGATGCGGACGGTCGTGACGAGATCGTCTATGGCGCGATGGTCCTCGACGACGAAGGCACCGGGCTCCACACGACCGGCTTCGGCCACGGCGATGCGCTGCATGTTTCCGATCTTGATCCCACCCGGCCCGGTTTGGAGATCTTCGGCATCCAGGAACGCTTCGACGATGCGGGCTGCCATTTCCGCGACGCGAAGACGGGGGAAGTCCTGTGGAAGAAACCCTCCATCGCGGCCGGGGAAGACGGCGAAGGACCGGGACGCGGCGTGGCCTTCGACATCGACCCGCGCCATCCCGGCCACGAATGCTGGGTGGCCGGAGCGGGCATCCGAGGGCTCTTCAACGCCAAGGGAGAAGCCATCGCGGAACGTCCGCCGCGCTCGTGCAACTTCGCCGTGTGGTGGGACGGCGACCTGCTCCGCGAATTGCTGAACCGCAACGTCGTTTCCAAGTGGAACTGGACCAACGGCACCGAAACCGTGCTGCTGGAAGCCGAAGGCTGCACCTCGGTCAACGGCTCCAAGTCCACGCCCTCGTTGAGCGCCGACCTCTTCGGCGACTGGCGCGAGGAGATCGTGCTGCCGACCCGGGACGGAAAAGAGCTGCGCATCTTCACCACCACGATCCCGACGGAGCACAGGCTGGTGACGTTGATGCACGATCCGCAGTATCGCCTCTCCATCGCCTGGCAAAACGTGGCCTACAACCAGCCGCCACATCCCGGCTTCTTCCTCGGCCACGGCATGAAGCCGCCGCTGCGGCCCAAGCTGGAGTTTGTGCGCCCATCTCCGTAGCGGCGAACGGGAGTTCGCCGCCAATTTGCTGGACCCCAAGAAGCAGAAGATGGCGGAGAACTCCCTTTAGCCACCACCGCGCTCCGCCTTACTTCGCCGGGCTCTCCAGCTCTTCCCAACGCGCGTAGAGCTTCGCGATCTCGGCCTTCACCGCTTCCAATTGCGCGGTGACGGACGCCGCTTCGGCGGCGCGGGTGGCGTAGAACTGCGGATCGTTCAACAGCTTCTCCAGCTCGGTCGCCTTCGCTTCCTTTTCGTAGATCGCGTCCTCCATGCCTTCCAGTTCGCGCTGTTCCTTGAAGCTCAGTTTGCGTGCCTTGGGTGCGGGCGCTGGCTTGGCTTCAACCGGAGCCGGTGCTGGCGCTGGCGTCGGTTTGTCGTAAGCGGCGGCCAAGGCCTTGGCCTGTTGCGTGCGTTCCTTCCGCTTCTCCAGATAGGCCGAGTAGTTGCCGAGCTGAAAATGGATGTCGCCGTCCTCGAAGGCCACGATCTGGTCGCAGATGCGGTCGAGGAAGTAGCGGTCGTGGCTGACGACCAACACGCTGCCGTCGAAGTGGACCAGCGCCTCCTCCAACATCCGCAGGCTGGGCAGATCAAGGTCATTGGTCGGCTCGTCCAGCACGAGGATGTTGCCGCCTCGCTTGAGCACCTTGGCCAGCATCAAGCGCGCGCGCTCGCCGCCGGACAGCTTGCCGATGACTTCGTTGACCCGGTTGTCGGTGAAGTTGAAGCGGCGCAGATAGGAACGAACGCTCAGGCTCTGCCCGCCGAAGACGACCCACTCGTCCGAATCCGCGATCTCCTGCATCACGGTCTTGGTCGGATCGAGCTGCATCCGGGTCTGGTCGATGTAGTTGAAGACCACTTTTTTCCCGAGCACGACCTCGCCTCCATCCGGCGCGCGCTGGCCCATGCAGATGCGGAGCAGGGTGGTCTTGCCCACGCCGTTGCGGCCGACGATGCCGGTGCATTGGCCGGGCTTCAGGCTGAGGGTGAGATTGCGGAAGAGCCAACGGTCCTGACCGTCCTTCGTCACCTTGCCGCCGACCTTCGAGAGATCCACGCCGATGTTGCCCATTTCCGGCGCGGGCGGGATCAGCAGGTCCATCTCGCGCTCTTCCGGCGGGGCCTCCATGCCGGCGACGGCGTAATAGGTGTCCAGACGGAAGCGGGCCTTGGAACGCTGGGCCCGCACGCCGGCGCGGACCCATTCCAGCTCGGCCTTGAGGAACCGTTGCCGACGGCGCTCGGACTGTTCGGCGATCTGCTGACGGATGGCCTTGGACTCCAGGTAAGCCGTGTAGTTGCCCGGATGGGAAAAGGCGCGTCCGTCGGCGATCTCGATGATCCGGGTCGCGATCACGTCGAGGAAGTAGCGGTCGTGCGTCACGAAGATGACCGCGCCGGGGAAGCCTTTGAGAAAATCCTCCAGCCAACGGATCGACTCGGCGTCGAGATGGTTGGTCGGCTCGTCCAGCAGCAGCAAGTCCGGCTGCGATGCCAACGCGCGGCACAACGCCACGCGACGCTTCTCCCCGCCGGACAGCGGCCCGACCAACGCATCCAAAGGCGGCGCGTCCAGCGCGGTCGCCTCGGCCTTGATGCGGGAATCGAGATCCCAGCCATCGGCGTGCTGGATCTTCTCCAGCAGCTCGGCCATCTCCGCCTCGGAGCCGTCGCCGGCTTCGTAGCGGCGCAGCCATTCGATCAAGTCGGCCGCCCCGGCCTCGATGTTCTGCTGGACCGTCTTGGTGCCATCGAGCTCGAACTCCTGCGGCAAATAGCCGACGCGCAGGCCGCGTCGCAGGGAAATGTCGCCGGAATCCGCCTGGTCGGTGCCGGCCAGGATCTTGAGCAGGCTGGTCTTGCCGCAGCCGTTGCGGCCCACGAGTCCGACCTTCTCGCCCGGCGCGACCGCCAGCGTGACCCCGGCCAGCAACTGGTGGTGGCCATAGGACAGGGTCAGTTCGTTCGCGGACAACAGCGATGGGACAACGGCGCTCATGAGAACTCCAGTTGGACGGACCTGACGCCCAGTGTCGAGCCGTTAGAAGCCGATGGCAGGACCGAGCCGCCTGGTTGCAGGACGGTCCCGGTGGCTTGGCCCCTCATCTGGCCCAATGCGACCGGCGGGTCGCGGTCAGGCCAATCGCATCATCTGCTTCCGAAGATGGGCGGCCACGGCGGCAGGGCCGTCGCCGAAGAGGCGTTTGAATTCGCGGCTGAACTGGGAGGGGCTTTCGTAGCCGACCTTGCTGGCGGCACCGGCGGCGTTGACGCCTTCGTGGACCATCAGCATCCGGGCTTTGTGCAGGCGGATGGTCTTGAGGTATTGCAGCGGGGAGGAGTCGGTCACGGCTTTGAAATGGGCATGGAAGGTGGAGACGCTCATGCCGGCCTCGCGGGCCAGCGTCTCCATGTCGTGGGCGCGGGCATAGTCGGCATGGAGACGATGCAGCACGCGGCTGATCTGGCCGAAGTGCGTGTGGGGCGCGGCCAGTTCGCGGAGGTTGCCGCCGAGCTCGCCGAGCAACACGCGGTAGGTGATCTCACGCACGATCTGAGGGCCGAGGATGCGCGCGTCGTCCTCGGCGCGGAGCGTCTCCAGCAGGCGCATGGCGGCATCGGCCAGGGAGACGTCGAGCGGAGCCGATTCAATGGCGCGGGGCGGGCCGAACTTACGGCTGCCAGGCTCCATCTGGAGCAGGAGATCGGCGACGGTCTGCGGGGTCACGCCGACGAAGAGGCCGAGCAACGGTTCTTCCGGCGAACCGTGCGTCTCGCACTCGAAGGGCATCGGCACGGAGAGCACGAGATAGTGGTTGGCTCCGTAGAAAAACGACCGTTCGCCGAGATACCCGGACTTCCGCCCCTGGGCCACGATGGCGATGCCCGGCTCATAGGCGACGGGCGAGCGCGGCACGTGCTGCGTCGAGCGCATGAAACGCACGCCGGGCAGGCGCGAGGGACCGAAGCCTTCGCCGGTGGCCAGTTCGTCCAGCAGCGCCACCAGGCGTGGATTGACCGGGCTGGAAGCGGCGGTGGTCTTGGATCGGGAAGCTTTGGCGGAGGCGCTCATGCCGGAAGAATAGGCAATGGTTTGGCGTCTTTTGGCAACATCTGTCCGGCTCGTCGGAGAATCAGGCAAGCCTTCCGGAGGAGCGTGTATGGAACCGCTCGGGAGCGATCCGCTACAAAATGAACCGTTGAACGCGACGGGAATGAGCCCGGCGCATAACCAGAAAGAACCATGTCCAACATCGCCAACAAAGTCGTCCTGATCACCGGTGCCAGCAGCGGCATCGGCGAAGCCACCGCCCGTCATCTCGCCCGCAAAGGAGCCCGCGTCGTCCTCGGCGCACGCCGCACCGACCGGCTCGAAAAGCTCGTCGCCGAAATCACGGCGGAAGGGGGCACGGCCGAGTTCCGCGCGCTGGATGTCACCCAACGCGAGGATGTCGAAGCCTTTGCCGCCTATGCGCTGGGCCGTTTCGGACGGATCGATGTCATCGTCAACAACGCCGGCGTCATGCCGCTCTCGCCGCTGGAAGCGCTGAAGGTGGACGAGTGGAACCAGATGATCGACGTGAACATCCGGGGCGTGCTTCACGGCATCGCGGCCACGTTGCCGATCATGAAGCGCCAGGGCGTGGGCCAGATCATCAACCTGTCGTCCATCGGCGGGCATCAGGTGTGGCCGACCTGCGCGGTGTATTCGGCGACCAAATACGCCGTGATCGCCATCTCCGACGGTCTGCGCCAGGAGAACACCGACATCCGCGTCACCGTGATCTCTCCCGGCGTGACCACGTCCGAACTGGCCCACACCATCAGCCACGAATCCACCGCGAAGTTCATCGACGACTTCCGCAAGGTCGCCATTCCCGCCGAAGCCATCGCTCGGGCCATCGGCTTCGCCATCGAACAGCCCGACGATGTGGATGTGAACGAGATCATCGTCCGCCCCACCGCCAGCGCGAATTGAAGAAGAACCAAAAGGACAACCACGGATGGACACGGATGAACACAGCTGGAACCCGATGAACGGCTGGCAGCCTCAGCATCTGTGTGGATCTGCGTTGATCTGTGGTTGAGAAATCGGCGTTTCAAAAGACTCCCGTTTCCAAGAGATCACCATGAATCTCCAGAACAAGATCGCCCTCGTCACCGGCAGTAGCCGTGGCCTGGGCAAGAACATCGCCCTCACGCTGGCCCGCAACGGAGCCGACGTGGTGTTGACCTATCGCCAGAAGAAGGAAGAAGGCGAAGCCGTCGCCGCCGAGATCCAGGCCTTGGGGCGCAAGGCGGTCGCGCTCCAGCTCGACACCGCCAAGACCGGCGAGTTCGCGGCTTTCTACGGCGCGCTTCGCCAAGCGCTGGCGGCGACGTGGGAACGGGAACGGATCGACTTCCTCGTGAACAACGCCGGCATCGACATCGCCAAACCCTTCGCCGAGACGTCCGAGGCCGACTTCGACGCGCTGATGAACGTCCATTTCAAGGGCGTGTTCTTCCTCACCCAGCGGCTGGTCCCGCTCTTGGCCGACGGTGGGCGCATCGTGAACACCTCGACCGGCCTCGCCCGGTTCAGCATCCCGGGATATGCCGCCTACGCGTCGATGAAGGGCGCGATCGAGGTTTTCACCCGCTACCTCGCGAAGGAACTCGGACCCCGGAGGATCAGCGCGAACGTCGTGGCCCCCGGCATCATCGAGACCGACTTCACCCGCGAAGCGCTCTCGCATCCGGGCGCGCGCGAATTCATGTCCAGGAGCATCGCGTTGGGCCGCGTGGGCGTGCCCGACGACATCGGCGGGGTCGTGGCGTTCCTCTGTTCGGAAGAAGGCCGTTGGGTGAACGCCCAGCGGGTGGAGGCGTCCGGCGGAATGTTCCTGTGACGGATCGGGCGAAAAAGGCCGGCCAGAACGGGGACGAACCAACCAAGGGCGGTGTCGAGCCACCGCCCTCCAGACCGCCTTCCCCAACGGGAGCCCTCATTTTCAGGCAGTCTCCTGGCGGATCTTCGTTCGCTGCCCCAGCGCAGGAGAATGCCCGCTCCGGCCAAGCCGAACAGCGGGCAGGAGCCCCAGACCCGGGCGGGCGATTGTTCCAGCAGACGGAAGCCGCCCGATCACGACCGGTCCTGCCGCATTCAAACCGTCCGACCTGGGCCGAAGGCAGGCAACCGGGAGCCGATCAGCCCGAGAAAAGCCCGACTTTCCGGCCCAGGGAGCCACCGGTCAGAAAGGAACGCCCGGGTGGACCGGAACGTGCAGCGGGATCGGGTGATGAAGACCCTGGCCACCCTCTCCGCGCTTCTCCTCCTGCTCGGTTGCACCAGTCGCGGTCCCCAAAACAT
>CAMLMI010000127.1 GCA_946480965.1 uncultured Verrucomicrobiales bacterium
CAGTTCAACCGCGCCATCATCAACACGCGCGACGACCCGCTGGCCGACGCCCGCCGCTACCGCCGCCTCCATCTCCTCCACGGCGACGCCAACGTGCTGGCCGACTCGCTGCTTTTGAAGACCGGCACCTCGTCCCTCGTGCTGGACCTGCTGGAGATCGACCGGCTGCCCAAGCTGGTGCTCGTCGATGCCGTCCACGTCTTCCGCAAGCTCTCCCACCAGATCGAAGGCCCGTGGATCGTGGAGCTGGCCAACGGCCAACAGATCGACGCCGTCGAGATGCTCCTGCTCTATTGCGATGCGGCCACGGCGGAGTTCAAGGGCCGCGACGCCGAGACCGATTTCCTGCTGGCCCGTTGGCGCGACACCTTGCTCCAGCTCGCGCAGGCCCCGGAGAACCTGGTCGGCCGCGTGGACTGGATCACCAAGAGGTGGCTGCTCGAACGCTTCCGCCAGCAGGAGGGCTTGGCCTGGGACGATCCGTGGCTGAAGTCGCAGGACCTCGAATACCACGCCGCCGATCCGGCGCGCAGCCTGGGCTTGGCCCTCGCCCAACCGCCGCCGGAATGGAACCCGTCGGCCGACGACATCGCCGCCGCCTTGCTGGAGCCCCCAACCGATTCCCGCGCCGCCGCCCGTTCCGGTCTGATGCGCGAGCTCCAGCGCCGCTCCGCGTCCTACTACCTGGACTGGGAAATCATCGGCGCCGACGGCGGCAATCCGCTCTCGCTCCTCAATCCCTTCGAATCGAAACCCGCCGAAGCCGAGGCGTGGCTGAAGCAGTTGGGCACGGGCAAGCCGCCCAAGGGCAGGTGACAGGACGGGGAGCGACCGGCAGTCTCCGGCGGCATGGATTCGGAACTACAGGCGGCCGTGCAGTCGCTCGGTCTCGGCACGTATCGGCGGCACATTTTCCTTTGCGCCGACCAGACGGAGGCGAAGTGCTGCGCGATGGAGGCGGGGCTGGAGTCGTGGGAATTCCTCAAACGACGGCTCAAGGAACTGGGGCTGGCCACGGGGCCGCAGCAGGTTTTCCGGACGAAGGCGAATTGCCTCCGCGTCTGTCTCCAGGGACCGGTGGTGGTGGTCTATCCCGACGCGGTCTGGTATCGCGGCTGCACGCCCGCCGTGCTGGAGCGCATCATCCAGGAGCATCTGATCGGCGGCCGGGTGGTGGAGGAGCATGTCATTGCCCGGGCGGAAGGGATGCGTCCGTGAGGCGTCCGGCGGACGAGGATGCGGCCTCCTTGGTCTCCGCTTCGGCGGACCAGGAGTCTATGGTTTTGAGCACCTCGCCCAGGGCGCGGTGGAGATCGGCGGCGGTGGCGTAGCGCTGTTTGGGATCGGGCTGGCAGGCGGTGAGGATGACGGAATTGAGGGGGACGAACTCCATGAAGCCCGCGCCTTCGGCCAGGGTGGTGGAGAGCTCCGGGAAGAAGCCGGGCAGTTTGCCGGTGCCCAGCACGTAGAGCACCATGCCGAGCGCGTAGATGTCCGCCTGGGGCGTGCCCGGGCGTTCCGGCGGCGGCGGCATGTAGCCGAGCGTGCCGATGTAGGTGATCGATTCGTCCTCGGGACGGATGTCGGCGACGAGTCCGATGTCGGCGAGCTTGGGCTCGCCGTTCACGAAGATGATGTTCTGCGGCTTGATGTCGCGATGGGTGACGCCCATCTCGTGGAGGAACCGGAGGGCGTCGGCCAGGGCGAGGCCGATGCGCAGGCACTCGCGCACGGGGAGCTTGCCGCCGGGGGCCTGGGCACGGGCGGCCATCAGGTCGAGCGGGCGATATTTGGTCGGGTTGGACTCCCAGTCGGGCGTGGCGGAGTCGCCCAGCTCCATGACGTAGTAGAAGTAGTCGGGACGCTTGGCGCTGACGAAGTCCACGCGCAGCAGGCCCCGGTTCTTGTCCGAGACGGGCTTGTAGCGGCTGACGCCCCGGAACTCGCGGTCATAAGGGCCGGGATCGGAGAAGCCGGCGGAATAGACGACCTTGAGGGCCTGCCATTGGCCGACGGAGTTCCTCGCCAGCCACACGCGGCCGTAGGCGCCCTTGCCGAAGGGCGGATGCACCAGCTCGTAGTCCGCGATCTGGGGCGGGAGATCGATGGGTGGACCCGCAGCGGCGGCTTCCTCCGATCTGGGCCGGGCGGTCGCGGCGGGAGCCGGGACCAGCACCGGGCGGAAGCGCGGCACGGCGTAGGCATAGGCCAGGGCCAGCGGGAGCTGCCCGCCGACCACGACCAGCCAGGGGAACCAGTGGTTCGTCGAGTGCGTCAGCAGGACCGCGCCCAACGAAACGCCCGCGACGGCGGCCAAGGCGACCAAGGCGCGCGTTCTCCCGCGCCACCACCAGAGGGCCACGGCCAGCACCCCGCCGCCCAAGGCCAGCAGCGAGGCCTCCAGCATGGCGGGCGGGCGGACGAGCCATTCCTCGTTCTGCAGGTTCAGGAACCCGGTCAGGAGGATCTCGCAGCCTCCGGCCGATTCGCCGGTCCAGCGCGTGTAGGGCGTGAGGAACTCGTCCGTCTCCCGGTTGGGCTGGGGCGTGGCCGGCTGGGTGCCGATGAAGACGATCTTGTCGCGGAAGAATCCGGCCGGCTGCGCGAGCGCGAAGCGGTAGCCCAACCGCGTCCAGGAGCCGTTGCGGCCGTAGTAGCGGAGCCACTTCTCCTGCGGGATGTCGTTCAGGCGTCCGCCGGCGGCCTTCACGGCGGCTTCCGGCAGGCTCGGGTAGTGGCCGGGCGAAGGCAGCGGCCAGTGATGGCGCACGATCCCGTCGAGGTCCGGCTCCAGCCAGGCGACGCCCCAGCGGATGTGCGAAGCCTCCAGGAACTCGTCGTCGGGAGCCACGGCGTAGGACGCCTCCATTTCCGGGTGCGTCGTCTCGGCATGATGCGCCATGACCACGGCCGCGCGCTGGCGGCGGAGCGCCCGGACAAGGGCCGCGTCCTGTGCCGTGCCCTTGTAGGCGCGGAAAAAGGCGTCGATGACCACCATCGCGCAGCCGTCGTCCGCGAGCCGTTCCAGGAATTGGGCGTGCAGCCCCCGGTCCCACGGGATGGAACGGTCCTGGCCGAGGGCGTCGAACGAATCGTTGTCCATCATCACGAGGACGACGTCGTTGGTGACGGGGCGGGAGCCGAAGCGGAAGAGGTAGTCGTAGCTGGCGTGCGTCCACCAGTCGCCGAGCGAGGTGCCCCAGAGCAGCAGGCCGCACAGGACCGTCAGCACCGCCCCAAGGGCGGGCTTCACGGTGTTGCGCAAGATGACAGGCCAATCCATCGGTGTCCCAAGACCTGACCGACGCGCGGAGTCTAGGGAGATGGAAGAGCTAGGGGAGAAGAATCTTCCGGGACCGAGAGGAAGATCGCGGCAAACGCCGCCCAGGCCCGGCGATCAACCCGCCGGAGTCTTCAACCGCTTCACCAGCACCTTCGAGTTGCGGCCGCTGGAGGCGTATTTTTCGCGGCGTTCGGGCGGGAGGTCCTCGGGCGTGCCTTCAGTGAATCCGCCCTTGGTCTGGAAGTAGGTGAACGCCTGGGTGGAGAGGGTGATGAGCGTCTCCAGCTCCAGCTCCTTCGCGCGCGCTTCCACGAACTGGATCAGCTTGCGGCCGATGCCCTGGTTCTCGTGGCTGGGCGCGACGAAGAGGCAGGCCAGTTCGCCCTTCTTCTGCTCGGGATAGAGGTGGAGCGCGACGCAGGCGACCGGGTTCTTGTCGATCTCGTAGATGTAGTAGTCGCCGATCTGCCGCTCGATCATCGCGCGCGTCCGCTTCATCAGCTCGGCGGAATCGACCGACGCCTTGGTGATCTTGAGGATGGCGCCGACGTCCTTCTTCAGCGCCTTGCGGACCTGCTCGTATTCGTTGGCGTAGATCATCGATCCGACGCCCTCGTTGGAGAAGAGCTCGGTTAGCAGGCCCTCGTCCACCCGGCCGTTGATGACGTGGACGCGCTGGATGCCGTTCTTGCAGGCGAGCGCGGCGCACTGGGCCTTGGTCAACGTGTCGGGGGCGAAGTCGGCCTTGTTCTTGGCCAACATCGCGTCGAGCTGCGCGACGGGCACTTGCCGCAGCATCTTCTGCTGGAAGACGAGGCCGTCGCCGGTGGTGATGTAGATGAGCTTGGTGGCCTTGACGGCCTCGGCGATCTCCAGCGCCACGGCGTCGGAATTGACGCGGAAGGTCTTGCCCTCGCCGTCGAGACCGAGCGGCGGCGCGACGGGAATGACGCCGTGTTCGAGGAGGATCTGGAGCAGGCCGGTGTCGATGCGCTCGACCTTGCCGGTCATCTGGTGGTCCACGCCCTGGAGGATGCCGAGCGGATGGGCGATGACGGCGTTGGTGCAGGCGGCGCGCAGGTCGTTCGCGGCGAGGCCCTCGAGGATCTCGTGGGTGAGCCGGTTCGCGGCGGTGAGCGCGAGGCGGAGCGTCTGCGTGTCGGTGATGCCGCTGCCGGAGAGGTCGGAGGGACGGACGTTCTCCGCGTCTCCGAGCTGCTGGATCTGCTGGGCGGCTCCGTGGACGAGCACGACGCGGATGTTCAGCGAGCGGAGAACGGCGATGTCCCGGAGGAGGTTCGCGAAGTTCTCGTCGGTGACGACCGCGCCGTCCACGGCGATGACGAAGGTCTTTTCCCGGAAGCTCGGGATGTAGCGGAGAATGCCGCGCAGATCGGTCGGTTTCACAGAATGGAGGAAGGCGTCACGCCGGCTGCTTGCCTTCGAGGATCGACACGTAGTCGGGGATGCCCTTGCTCGGCGGGAAGGCGGGCACATGGCCAAGCTCGGCCTTGGCCTTGGCCATGTCCGCCTCGGTATGCGCCTGGTAGAAGCTGCCGTAGGGATTGTCGATGTAGTCGGGCTGCAAATCGGTGCCCAGGGCCTTGTTCAACTCGGCGATGACCTCGTTGAACGAGCAGGCGACGCCGGAGCCGCAGTTGTAGATGGAGCTGGCCGGAGCCGAAGCGGCCCGGATGGTGAGCGCCACGACATCCTTCACATAGACGAAGTCGCGCTTGTGTTCTCCGGCGCGGAAGACGCGGGGGCGCTTGCCCGCCTTCATCTGCACGTAGAGCTGGTAGATCATGCTGGCGGCCGCCTTCTTGTGCGGCTCGCGCGGGCCATAGACGTTGAAGTAGCGCAGACCGACGATCCGCCAGCCCGGGTTCCGCCGGGAGTAGAGGCGGCCGAGGTTGTCGAGCTGGACCTTGGTGAACGCGTAGATGTTGGCCGGGGCAGGGGGCTGGTCCTCGCGGTTCACTTCCGCGCTGGTGGACTGGCCGTAGGTGGCGGCGGAGGAAGCATAGACCACCGGCGTCTGGTTCGGCGCGGCGAAGTCCAGCAGCTTGCGGAAGGCCTCGATGTTGTCGTGGCCCTGGAGGAACTGGTTGTGCTCGGTCGTGTCGGTGATCGAGGCCTCGTGGAAGATCGCGTCGAAGACCAGATCCTTGAACTGCTTCTGCCAGTCCAGCCGGGACGCGTCGGCGGTCACGAAGTCGCCCTTGAAACCGCGCAGGTTCTTGAAGTCGCCGGAGCGGAAGTCGTCCACCACGATGATCCGCGCCTCCGGATGCAGCTCCTGCAGCTTGAGCGTCAGGTTGGAGCCGATAAATCCGGCGCCGCCGGTGACCAAGATGTTCTTCATTGCCGGGGCGGAGACTAGGAAACGCGGACCGCGTGCAAAGCGGAATTTTCGGTTCGCGGACCGGACAATGCGCTTGGCTTCGCCCGCCGCGCTGGTGTGCCATGCCGCGCCGATGAAGTCCCTCGAAGTGCTCTTCAGCCCCGCCGAGTTCGCCGCGCTCCGTTCGCGCGACCTGTCGCGCACCGTCTGCGTCGTCTTCGACATCCTCCGCGCCACCTCCACCATGGTCACGGCCCTGGCCCACGGCGCCGAAGCCATCCTGCCGGTCAACGACATCCCCGAAGCCTTGGTGGCCAAGCAGGCGAATCCTGACGCGCTGCTGGCCGGGGAACGCCACGGACTGAAGATCGGGCCCGAGCTGACCGGTGGAGTTTCGTTCGATCTCGGCAATTCGCCCAGGGAGTTCACCCGCGAACGCGTTTCCGGTCGCACCGTCATCATGACCACGACCAACGGCACGCGGGCCTTGCGGGCCTGCGCCGGAGCGCGGGAGGTGTGGGTCGGTTCGTTCCTGAATCTGTCCGCCGTCAACCGGCATCTCCGCAGCCTGTCGGCGGCGGACTTCGACCAGTTGCTCCTCGTCAGCTCCGGCACCTACGAAGAGGCGTCGTTCGAGGACACCTTGGCGGCCGGGGCTTTGGCCGACCGGGTCTGGGATCTGTTTGCGGAGAAAGACGTGGCCGATTCCGCCCAGATCGCCCGGCAGGTTTTCCTCGCCCACCAGCACGATCTCGTGGCCGCGATGGCCTCGGCCCGGAACGGACGGAGGCTCCTGCAATCCGCCGAGCTGCGCGATGACGTGGCGCTCTGCCTCGCCCGGGATTCCGTGGATCTGCTGGCGGTTCTGCGCGAGGGCGAAGTGCGGCACAGGATGGGTTAGAGCGTTCCTTAAAACATGGAGCGACAGCCGTAGTCCCCACCCGGCTTACACGGAAACGCTGCCCACGGTGGTGAATGTCCTTGAGATCAAAGCCTCGAATGCAAGCAACGCCAAAGGCGTTCCGTCCGTAGCCCCAGGTTGGCGCTACGCGCCAACCTGGGGAATACCGATCTTGGGACTTGGGACGATGAGGTAGGGCGAAGGCTCCGGCCGAGCCAACTTTGGGCGAACTGCGTTGCCACCGGAGCCACACTGGCGACTCGGAAACGTTTCACCGCCCCGGAGTCGCCAGTGAAACATTCTCTCTTTTGGGCATCCTCCGGCGGCTTGGCCAGAGCCTTCACCCTACCTTTTCGGGATGCGATGTCCTGAAGCGTCCCATGTTGCACGGATTGGCGGGGCTGCGGCCGGTCCTTTTCCTTTTCAACGACGCGGGTCTGGTTCGATGCTCGCGCGATCCATGAATCCCAATCCTTTCTCCCTCGCCGGTGAAACCGCTCTCATCACGGGAGGCGGCAGCGGCCTGGGGCTCGGCATCGCCCGCTGCTTCGTGCAGGCAGGGGCGAAGGTCGTGCTCGTGGGCCGACGCGAGGATGTGCTGCGCTCCGCCGTCACGGAACTGGGCGGTTCCGCCGCCTGGGAAGCCCACGACATCACCGAACACGCCAAGGCCGGAGAATTGATCGCCCGCATCACCGAACGCCACGGAGCCCCGACGATCTTGGTGAACAACGCCGGCATCCACATCAAGAAGGCCGCCGTCGATCTCACGCCCGAGGAGTTCAACACCGTGCTCCAGACGCATCTCGTCGCCGCCTTCAGCCTCACCCGCGCGGTGTTGCCCGGCATGATCGAGCGGAAGCACGGCAACATCCTCTTCACCGCGTCGATGGCCTCGCTCTTCGGCATTCCGCTGGTGCTGGCCTATTCGGCGGCCAAGTCCGCCTACCTCGGCGTCGTCCGTTCGCTCGCCACGGAGGTGTCGCCGCACGGTGTCCGCGTGAACGCCGTGGCTCCCGGCTGGATCGATTCCGACATGATGCGCAAGGCCCTGTCCGGCGATCCCGCCCGCTCGAACAAGATCCTTGGCCGCACCCCGATGAACCGCTTTGGCGCCGCCGAGGACATCGGCTGGGCGGCCACGTATCTCTGCTCCCCGGCGGCGAAGTTCGTCACCGGCGTCACGCTGCCCGTCGATGGCGGCGTGAGCATCGGGTTTTGACGGAAGCCACAAAAGCGCAGGGCGGCCGCGGAGCCGCCCTGCTTTCTGAATGCCGCCCGATTCGGCTCGGCGCTACTTCAGCGTGGCCATGTATTCGACGAGGTCGCGGAGTTCGCGGCGGGTGATGAGGTCGGCGATGCCGCCCTGCATCCCGGAGATGCCGCCTTCGCGGAGCGAGATCTTGTCCTTGGCCAGCTTCACCAGTCCGTCCTCGGGGGAGAGCACGGTCAACTCCGTCTCGGTCTCGCCCTTGAGGATGCCGGCATAGACCTGGCCGTTCTTGAGCTCGATGGAGACGCTCTCGAAGCCCTCGGCGATCTTCGCGCCGGGGTTGACGATGGATTCCAGCAGGTAGGCGCGGTCCACCTTGGAGGCGATGCCGGTGAGGTCGGGGCCGGCTTCGCCGCCTTCGCCGTTCACCTTGTGGCAACGGAGGCAGGAGGCCTCGGCCTTCTCGAAGAACACCTTCTTGCCCGCCGCCACGTTGCCGCCCGCCAGGGTCTCGGCGTAGGGCTGTTGGGAGGCCTGGTATTTCTGGAGCGCTGTCTGGACGGCCGGAGTCTTGCGGGCGGTCGCGGCTTCGATGGTCTCGAGCGCGATCTCGCGCGGCGCGTGTCCGGCCTGGAGGCGGGTCAGGGTGGTGACGAGGAGCTGGTCGGCGCCGGGGCTCTGGATCTTGGCCAAGCTGGAAACGGCCGCCTGCTGCTGCGGGACCGTGCCGCTGGACAACGTCTTTTCGATGGAGGCCAACGCGTCCTTGCCGTCGATGCTGGCGAGCCACTTGGAGGCTTCCTGCCGGACGAGGTCGTTGGCGTCGCCGAGTCCGGCCATGACGGCGGAGGCGAGCTGCGGGGCCTTCATGGTGCCGAGCGCGGCGAGCAGCGACGCGCGGCCCTTGGCGGGCACGGCGGGGTTCTTGAACGCGACGGCCAGCGGCTCCATCGCGTCGCGCAGATCGAGCGCGGCGACGGCTTCGGCGGTGGCCACGACGATCTCTTCCTTCGGATCGGCGAGCAGATCCTTCAGGTGGGCGTGGAGCGTCTTGGCGGCATGTTCCGGGCTGCGCGGGGCGAGCGGGCGATAGACGCCCATGACACGGTCGCGCTGGGGCGGCTTGGCCCAGGTGCCGAGGGCGTGGAGGGCTTCGGTGCGGGCGGCGAGCGAAGCGGTCCGGCGGGTCGCGACGGAGCCGAGCCGACGCGCGCCGTCCTCGTCGCCGTTGCGGAAGTTGGCGTTGAGGATGCGATACATCAGGGAAGGCTCGCCGAGATCGCCTTCGGCCAGCTTGGCCAGGGCTGCCATCGCGTCGGGAATGGGCGCGTCGTTGATGGCGCGGATGGCTTCGGCGCGGATCAGGACATTCGGGTCTTCAAGGAAGGTCGCGATCTTCGGCGAAGCCTGGCGGCGCAGCGCGAGCAGGGAAGCCATGCGGATCGCGGGGGCGGAATCCTTGGCGGCCAACCCGAGCTCATAGGCGTCGGCCAGTTTGCTCAGGGCCACCACGCCGGCGTGGCGGAGGTAGGTATCCTGGTCGGCGTTGGCGCGGATCACCGCGAAGACGGACTTGAGCGCGGTCTTGTCGCCCAGTTTGCCGAGGCTCTGCACGGCGAAGTAACGGACGCGCGCGCTCGGGTCTTCGGTGAGGGCGATGAGCCGATCGACGGCGAACTTCACCCGGTGGTCGCCCAGCAAGCGTGCGGCGTGGGCGCGGATCTCGACGTCCTCGTCGCGGGTGTAGGAGAGCAACGAGTCGGCGGTGCGCTTGTCGTTCCGCGCGATCATGCCGAGGCCCCAGAGCGCGTGCAGACGCGGGATCGTCGCCTTGGAGTTCAGCAACACGGACTCGAAGGGCCGGATGGCGATGCCGCCCTTGTCCACCAGGGAGAACTGCGCTTCCTGCCGGACGCGCCGATCGGCGTGCGCGAGCAATTGCACCAGCTCGTCGATGGAGCGGTGGTCCATGCCCTCGCCGATGAGGCGGCGGGTTTCCTTCACGATGGGCTGGTCGATCTGCGCCGGGTCGTAGGCGCGGTAGATGCGGCCCTTCTTGGTGCGTTCCCAGCCTTCGCCCCAATCGGCGAAATACAGGCCGCCATCCGGGCCGAAGTCCGCATCGGGCGTCTCCACCTGGAAGATGAAGTTCGTGTAGTTCTCCAGCGTGAACGACGCTCCTTTGGGAGCCACGGTGAAGGTGTCGATGCCGCTGCGGGCCGCGCTGCCCTTGAACGAGCAGAGGAAGAAGTGGCCCTTCAACGCCTCGCCCCAGCCGGTGCCGGGATAGTAGGTGAAGCCGGACGGGCCGTCGTTCAGGTTCGCCAGCGGCGGCAGCACATGGGCCGTCTGGTCGGCGAAGTGCGGCACCCACCATTTCTCCATCATCCACATGCCCGCCTTGCCCAGCGGCGCGTGCTGGTGGCCCACGCGCCAGCCGCTGTCCGCGCCCTCCGCGATGAGCACGAGGCGCTCGCGGTCGCCGTTGTCGCAGTCGTTGTCGGCGGTGAAGAGGTTGCCATGGTCGTCGAAGACCAGCTCCTGCGGATTGCGCAGACCGTAGTGGACGACCTCCATGTTCGAGCCGTCGAGATCGCAGCGGAAGACCGCGCCCTCGTCCGAGAAGTCCAGCACGCCGCCTTCCTGCGTCTTCACATGGGCGCCGCGATCGCCGAAGCTGAAGTAGAGCTTGCCGTCGGGCCCGATGTTCAACCCGTGCATGTCGTGGCCGGTGTAGCTGAAGCGCACGCCGTAGCCGTGGCTCAGGGACTTGCGGGACGTGGCGCGGCCGTTCGCGTCCATGCCGCCCAGCTCCCAAAGCTCGGGGATGTTCGTGAACCAGACCCGGCCCTTCCGCGCGTAAACGCCGGACGCGATGCCATCCAGCACGGTGTTGAAACCGTCGGCATACACGGAGCTGAAATCCGCCTTGCCGTCGCCGTCGCGGTCCTCCAACAGGCGCACGACCTCGGTCTCCTTGGCCAGATCCTTGAATTTCGGCCCGAAATGCTTCTGCACCATCGCCACGCGGTCCTCCACCGTGCGGCAGGCCATGTCGTCCTCCAGCATGAACATGTAGTGGCGGATATCGAGCACGCTGGAGCGGTAGCGGTGCGTCTCCGAGACGAAGATGCGGCCCTGCTCGTCGAAGCAGAAGGCCACGGGGTTCGCCAGCATCGGCTCGGCCGCCCAGAGATCGACGTGGACGCCGGGCGGCAGCTTGAAGCGCTTGATCTGCGCCTGGGCCTCGTCGGACGCCGGTGCCGTGTCCGGCACGGGCAAGCGCGGTTCCTTGATCAGCTCCGCCTTCGAGGAACCGGCCCCGCCGATCTCGGCGGCGTTCAGTGACAGGAAAACTCCCGGTAGGAGAGCGGCTCCGAGACAACGCGAGAACAGGTGCATGGCCGCGAACCGTAGAGAGACCCGACCGGGCGAGGCAAGGCGTCAGTCTGTCGCCAAGATGGAGGGCAGGGGATGGAGCCTTCGCCCTACCTTTGCGGCGCGGCCGCGACTTTTTGATGCGTCGGCCATGCGGGTGTCCGAAGGGCGAAAAAAGAAGATTGGAAAACAAGAAAAAGCCCCTCACCCCAGCCCTCTCCCCGTCGGACGGGGAGAGGGCTGGGGTGAGGGGTTCGGGGCAGGCAGGCCTGACGCGGTCACGTGGCCATGTGCTCCACCGGATTGCTCCACGGGCCCGTGCCCGTGCTGCCGCCGATGGCCCGCACCTGGAACTGATACTTCGATCCCGGCACCAGACCGTCCACCTCCAGGCGGCGCGATTTCGTCCCGATGCTGGCCGGCACCCAACCGCCCGTGCCGTTCATCTTCCGCACCTCGTAGGCCCG
>CAMLMI010000128.1 GCA_946480965.1 uncultured Verrucomicrobiales bacterium
GACAGCATCGCCACCAAACCCAACACCACGCGCAAGGACCGTCATTCCGAGCTGTATCGCGTCGGTTTCGATGCCACCTGGGAACTCGATCTCTGGGGCCGCGTTCGTCGCAACGTCGAGGCCGCCCGCGCCACGATGGAAGCCGTCGAGGCTTCGCGGGAGGAAGTGCTCGTCGCTGTTCGCGCCGAAGTGGCGATCAACTATCTGGAGCTGCGCGGCAACCAGGCGCTCCTCGCCGTGGGCCGTCAGAACGCGAAGAACCAGTCCGACACGCTCAAGCTGGCCGAAGCCCTGCGCGACGGCGGCCAAGGCACGCAGTTCGACGTGGCCCGCGCCCGTTCGCAGTTGAACGAAACGCTGGCGGCCATCCCGCCGCTGGAAAGCGCGGTCGAACAGACGTTGCATCGTCTGGCCGTGCTCTGCGGCTTGCCGCCCGCTGGCGTTCGTTCGGAACTGTCGGCAGCGGCTCCCCTGCCCGTCACACCCACCGTCCTGAGCATCGGCGATCCCGCGCAGTTGTTGCAGCGCCGCGCCGACGTGCGGGCGGCGGAGCGTTCCTTGGCCGCCGCGACGGCGCGCATCGGCGTGGAGAAGGCGGACCTGTTTCCTTCGGTCACGTTCGTCGGCAGCATCGGGTTGCAGGCCAACAAACTCACCGAACTGGGCGACAGCGGCACGGATCTCTGGGGTTTCGGCCCGCATATCTCGTGGGCCGCGCTGGATCTCGGCCGCGTGCGCCAGCGGATGAAAGCCGCCGACGCACGGACCGAAGCCGCGTTGGCGATCTACGAACAGACCGTGTTGCTGGCTTTGGAGGAAACGGAGAACAGCCTCGTCTCCCTCACCCAGGAACGCCGCCGCCTCGACCACCTGCGTGCGGCGGAACAAGCCGCCATCGAGGCCGTCGAACTCGCCCGCCAGCGCTACCGCGACGGCGTGGCCGATTTCCTCAGCGTGCTCGACGCCGAGCGCACTTTGCTCAGCCTCCAGGAACAGCGCGTCACCAGCGAAACCCTGGCCGCGACCCGCTTGGTGGCGGTTTACAAAGCTTTGGGCGGGGCTGAGGCGCTTCCTGGGCCTTGATTCCACGGAAGCCCGGGCGCCAACCGTCGTTGCCCTGGCCCGGGTTTTCCCCTGCGGACAATCCGCTTCGTCCGGACTTTCCCATTGTTTCCAAAAAACCGGTCTCCTAGTCTTTCGCATCCGACCGGGAACGCCTTGAAAACCTTGCCTGAAAGGGCGGTCTGCGGGCCGGAAACACTGACACAATGAGCGACGAAGCACCGAAGCAGGACCCCATCAAGGAAGTCTATGATGGGTCCAAGATCAGCACCCTCGAAGGGCTCGAAGCCGTCCGGAAAAAGCCCGGCATGTATATCGGCGGCACGGACGAGCGCGCCCTCCACCACTGCGTGTCCGAGGTGCTGGACAACTCCGTGGACGAGCACCTCGCCGGCCATTGCAAACGGATCGACGTGACGATCCACGTCGATGGCTCCATCTCCATCCGCGACGACGGCCGCGGCATCCCGGTCGATCCCCATCCGCAGAAGAAGATCCCCACGGTCGAGCTGGTGCTGACCACGCTCCACTCCGGCGGTAAATACGGCCAGGGCGGCTACAAGTTCTCCGGCGGCACGCACGGCGTCGGCGCGAAGTGCGTGAACGCCGTTTCCGAGTGGTTCGAGGTAGAGGTCTCCCGCGACGGCAACGTCTATGGGATGGAATTCGCCCAGGGCAAGGTGACCAAGAAGCTCAGCGTCATCGGCAAGGCCAAGGGCACCGGCACGCTGATCACCTTCAAACCCGATCCCGAGATCTTCAAGGAGACGGTCGAATTCAAGTCCGACCGGGTGGCCCAACGCTTGCGCGAGCTGGCGTTCCTCAATTCTGGACTGGAGATCGTCTTCACCGACGAACGCAACCCGGAGAACCGCCCCGAGACGTTCTTCTACAAGGACGGCGTCGAGGAGTTCGTGAAGCAGCTCAACAAGAGCAAGACCGCCATCCATCCGAAGCCCGTATCCGTCCGCAAGGAGACGAAGGTCACTAGCGACGAGAAGTCGGTCGAGATCCACGCGGAGATCGTCCTCCAATACAACGACTCCTACAACGACCAGGTCCTCTGCTACACCAACACCATCCACAACCCGGATGGCGGCACGCACCTGTCGGGCTTCCGCAGCGCCCTGACCCGGGCCATCAACCAATACTCCAAGTCGAACAATCTGCTGAAGGAGAAGGACCCGCAGATCACCGGCGACGATGTTCGCGAGGGCCTCACCGCCGTCATCTCCATCAAGCACAGCGACCCGAAGTTCGAGTCCCAGACCAAGGTGAAGCTGATTTCGCCCGAGGTGGACAGCATGGTCGGCTCTGCGACCTACGAAGGGTTGATGAACTACTTCGACGACAACCCGGCCGTCGCCAAGAAGGTCATCGACAAGGCGCTCAACGCCGCCCGCGCCCGTGAAGCCGCCCGCAAGGCCCGCGAAGCCGTCCGCAAGACCGCGCTGACCGGCGGCGGCTTGCCCGGCAAGCTGGCCGACTGCTCCGACCGCGACCCGGCCAACACCGAGCTCTACATCGTCGAGGGTGACTCGGCCGGTGGCTCCGCCAAACAGGGGCGCGACCGGAAGTTCCAGGCGATCCTCCCGTTGCGCGGCAAGCTGATCAACGTGGAGAAGGCGCGGTTGGACAAGGTGCTCCAGAACAACGAAATCCGGACCATGATCACCGCCGTGGGCACCGGCATCGGCGATGGCGAGGGCGAAGGCGCCTTCAACATCGGCAAGCTCCGTTACCACAAGATCATCATCATGACGGACGCCGACGTGGACGGATCGCACATCCGCACGTTGCTGCTCACGTTCTTCTACCGGCAGATGCCGCAGTTGATCAAAGGCGGGTTCGTCTATATCGCCCAGCCGCCGCTCTACTCCGTCACCCGCAAGAAGCGCACGGACTACATCGACGACGACGCGCAGTTGAACCGCCTGCTCCTCCAGAGCGGCAGCGAGGAAGTGCAGTTGAAGAACCTCGCCGACGGCAAGGTGGTTCCGGCGAAGCAGCTGGAGGAGATCCTCGGTCTGCTGGAGACCCTCGACAAACACGCCACCTACATCCGTCGGCAGGGCGGTGACTTTGCCGAATACATCGAGAAGCGCGGGCCGAACGGCGAGTTCGCCTCGCACATGATCAAGATCCGCGAGGGCAACGAGGAAACCGTCAACTACTTCACTTCGGGCGAGGAACTGGAAACCTTCAAGGCCGCCAACGGCGACCTCTTCGGCCTCGACGCCGAGACTGCTCCCAAGAAAAAGGACGGCCCCAGCCGCCGCGCCACCTATGCCGACCTCCACCACGAGAGCAAGGCGATCGCCGACCTGTTGGCCAAACTCAGCAAAAAGGGCCTGAGCATCGAGCACTACGCCGCCCAGGACAAACCGCTGTTCGAGCTGATCGAGGGCGAGGGCGACAAGGCCACCGTGACGCCGATCTTCTCCATCCCCGAGATCTTGGCCGGCGTGAAGGCGGTCGGGAAGAAGGGCATCCAGATGTATCGCTTCAAAGGTCTGGGCGAAATGGACGCGAAGGAGCTCTTCGAGACCACGATGAATCCGGCCAAACGCAAGCTCCTCAAGGTGGACCTGACCGATGCCATCGAGGCCGAGGAGATGTTCACCAAGCTGATGGGCGACGAAGTCGAGCCCCGCCGTCAGTTCATCGAGGACAACGCCCTGAACGTCCGCAACTTGGACGTTTGATCGGGAAAGAAAATTGACAATGTAGTCTCAAGTGACTACATGTGTCTTATGAAAACCAAACCGATCACCTACACCGCCAAGCCTGAGGAGCCGCTGGTGCTTCAGGACGCCGTCGTGCTGCCGGAGATCGGCATCACCATGCCGGTGCGGGCGGCCAAGGCGAAACTCTCGGCGCTGCTGGAGTTCGTCGCGGCCGGCACTCCGGTCACCATTACTTCGGATGGCGTGCCCAAGGCGGTGCTGCGGCCGGTGACGCCGGCTTCGGAGCGGGTCGGCTTCGAGCCGGCGTGGGATCTTCTGGAATCCATGCCCGCGCAGACCGAAGGCCCGCTTTCCACCGAGGTGGTGCGGGCGGACCGTGATGGGCGGGGCTGGTAACTCACGATGTATCTCGATTCCTGCATCTTCGTGAAGCTGCTGACCCCGGAACCGGACAGCGTCGAGTTCTCGCAGTATTGCGCCGGGCAAGTGCTCCACACTTCGGAGCTGGCCTTGACCGAAGTCTTCGCCGCCCTGCTCGCCAAAGAACGGGCCGGGCGGATCACCCGCAGTCTCCGCGAGCGCGCCTGGGAACGGTTCCAATCCTGGGTCGCTCGCGGAACCATCATCCTTGTGCCCCTGAACCGCACCGCATTGAGCAAGGCGACGTCCGTCCTCGCGCAGTGCCATCCGAAAGTCCCGTTGCGGACGCTCGACGCCATCCATGTGGGAGCCGTCGATTTTTGCCAGAGTTTCCCCCTCGTGACCACCGATGACCGGATGCGCGACGCCGCCCGGAACTTCGGTTTCGCACTGTATCCGGCCGATCCGGCCCACAACTGAGTTTCCAAAATGCCCGACGAAATTGTTCCTCCCAGCTCCGGCGGCTCCGTTTATGCGCCGAACGAAAAGGTCGCCAAGATCAACGTCGCCGACGAGATCAAGGCCTCGTTCCTCGACTACTCGATGTCGGTGATCATCTCGCGCGCGTTGCCCGACGTGCGCGACGGCCTCAAGCCCTCCCAGCGCCGCATTCTCTACGCGATGAGCGAGCTGTCGCTCTACCCGGGCCGCAAGCACATGAAGTGCGCCAAGATCTGCGGCGACACCTCCGGTAACTACCATCCGCACGGCGAAGCGGTCATCTACCCGACGCTCGTCCACATGGCCCAGCCCTGGGCGATGCGCGAGAAGCTGGTGGACGGCAAGGGCAACTTCGGCTCCATCGAAAACGATCCCCCGGCGGCGATGCGTTATACCGAGGCGCGCCTCACGCATCTCGGCACCGCCCTCATGGCGGACATGGACAAGGACACCGTCGATTTCGTCCCGAACTACGACGAGCGTCTGACCGAGCCGACCGTCTTCCCCGCCGCCTTCCCGAACCTGCTGGTCAACGGCGGCACCGGCATCGCGGTCGGCATGGCCACCAACATCCCGCCGCACAACCTCGGTGAGGTCGTGGACGGCATCTGCGCCCAGATCGACAATCCGGACATCACGATCCCGCAGTTGATGAAGTTCATCAAAGGCCCGGACTTCCCCACCGGCGGCATCATCTGTGGCACCGAAGGCATCAAGAACTACTTCACCACGGGCCGAGGCAGCGTGAAGCTGCGCGGCCGAGTCGGCGTGGAGCAGCTCAAGGGCAACCGCGAGCAGCTCGTCATCACCGAGATACCCTACAACGTGAACCGGGCGGCGCTGGAGGAGCGCATCGCGGAACTGGTGAACGAGAAGGTCCTCACCGACATCTCCGGGATGCGCAACGAGTCGGACCACAACACCCGCCTCGTCATCGAACTCAAGCGCGACGCCGTCCCGAAGGTCGTCATCAACAACCTCTTCAAGCACACCCAGCTCGAAGGCAGCTTCAGCTCGAACGTCCTGGCCATCGACCACGGCCGTCCGAAGACGCTCAACCTGAAGGAGCTGATCAACTGCTACATCGAGCACCGCCGCGAGGTCATCCTGCGCCGGACCCGCTTCGAGCTGCGCAAGGCTGAGGAACGCGCCGAACTGCTGGAGGGCTACATCGCCGCGCTGAGCAACCTCGACGAGTTCATCCGCATCATCCGCGGTTCCAAGAACCGCGAGGAGGCGAAGACCAAGTTGCTCGCCTTCGAGTGGACCCGCGCCCAGGTCGAGAAGTGGGGCATCCTCATCCGCAGCGAAGGCCGTCTCGTCGATGGTCGTTGGGCCCTGACCGAGCGCCAGGTGGACGCCATCCTCGAGCTCCAGCTCTACCGCCTGACCGGCCTGGAAATCGACAAGATCATCGGCGAATACACCGAGCTGTTGAAGGTCATCAAGGACCTGCTCGACATCTTGGCCAAGGAATCGCGCGTCCTGACGATCATCAAGAACGAGCTGAAGGCCATCAAAGAGAAGCACGCCACGCCGCGCATGACCGAGATCGTGCCGGACGAGGGCGAGATCGCCATCGAGGACCTCATCGCGAACGAGGGCGTCATCGTCACCCTCACCCACAACGGCCTGATCAAGCGCACCAACGTCTCCAGCTACCGCGCCCAGCGCCGCGGCGGCAAGGGCGTCATCGGCATGACCACCCGCGAGGCGGAGAAGCCGGAGGACGCCGACTTCATCGAGCACCTCTTCACCTGCTCCACGCACGACTACCTGATGTTCTTCACGAACCTCGGCCGCGTGTATGTCGAGCGCGTGCACGAGATCCCCGACATGGGCCGCGCTGCCAAGGGCCGTTCCATCGCCAACCTTCTGGAGCTGCGCTCCGAGGAGAAGATCCAGACCTTGGTCCGCGTCGTCGCCAAATACGGCGCCAACAAGGAGGACGAAACCTGGAAGCAGTCGCACGAACTCTTCTTCGTCACCCGCCAGGGCACGGTGAAACGCACCGCGTTGAGCGATTTCCAGAACGTCCGCAAGGGCGGCATCATCGCCATCACGTTGGAACAGGGCGACGACCTCATCGACGTGAAGCTCACCAACGGCCACAACGAGGTCGTGCTCATCACCAAGGAAGGCATGAGCATCCGCTTCGCCGAAGGCCAGGTCCGCTCCATGGGCCGCAACGCCGCCGGCGTGAAGGGCATCGAGCTGGAGAAGACCGACGCCGTCGTGGCTTGTGCCATCGTCGATCCCGCCGCCACGCTCCTGGTCGCGGGCGAAAACGGCATCGGCAAACGCACCCCGTTCGACACCACCGACGAGCACGGCAAGGTGGAGCCCGTCTATCGGCTCCAGTCGCGCGGCGGCAAGGGCATCATCACCATGAAGACCGGCGACAAGACCGGCAACGTGGTCGGCGCGCTCACCGTGCGCGACACCGACGAGCTGATGCTCATCACCAACGGCGGCCAGATGGTCCGCATCCCCGTGAAGGGCATCCGCGAAACGGGCCGCAACGCCCAGGGCGTGAAGCTCATCAACCTCGACGAGAAGGACAAGCTCCAGGCCATCGCCCCCGTCATCTCCGAAAAGGAAGAGGACGAAGCCACGGGCGAAGGCGCGTTGCCGCTGTCCTGAACAACATTCCCAATCGCCAAGGCCGGGCCTCATCGCCCGGCCTTTTTCGTTGGCGTCGCTTGATCGCCTGCTGGCCCGGCCCGTCGGCATCGTGTCCGCAGTTCAACCTCCTGTTCACCCGCGCCGGTCTTTCGCTATGCTCTCGCGACCGTGAACGATCCGCGCATCGCCGAACTCCGCTCGCTGCTTCCGCAGGCCATGTTGCCCGACTGGGTGCGGCTGGGCGCCCGCGCGGTCCGGCTCTTCAAGGACCGGCTGCATCCGGACAAGCACGACGCCGTGCTGAACCGCCTGCTGGAACAGGCCCGGGCGTCGATCGCGCTGCGGGAACGGCGCCGGCTGGCGGTGCCGGTTGTTTCCTACCCCAAGGATCTGCCAATCACCGCGCGCAAGGACGAGATCGTCGCCGCCATCCGCGCGAACCAGGTCGTGGTGCTGGCGGGCGAAACCGGGTCGGGCAAAACGACGCAGATCCCCAAGATGTGCCTGGAGGCCGGGCTGGGCATCGAGGCGAAGATCGGCTGCACCCAGCCGCGCCGCGTGGCCGCGCTCTCCATCTCCAAACGCATCGCCGAAGAGCTGAACGTCGGCTGGGGCCGCGAGGTCGGCTGCAAGATCCGGTTCGACGACCGGTCCAGCGCCGACACCTACATCAAGCTGATGACCGACGGCATCCTGCTGGCCGAGGCGCAGGGCGACCGGCAATTGTCGGAATACAACGCCATCATCATCGACGAGGCGCACGAGCGGTCGCTGAACATCGATTTCCTGCTGGGCCACCTGAAGAACCTGCTGGCGGAACGGGCGGACCTGAAGCTGATCGTCACCTCGGCCACGATCGATCTCCCGGCCTTCTCCAAACACTTCAACGACGCCCCGATCATCGAGGTGTCCGGCCGGATGTTCCCGGTGGACGTGATCTACGCGCCGTTCGAACACGAACCGGATTCGGAGGAGGAAAGCGCCGATCTCGAACTTCTGACCTCGGCTCATCCCCTCGCCCCTCGGAGGGGAGAGGGTCAGGGTGAGGGGTCGGAGGCGACCGACTTGTCGGGGGCGTCTGATTCATTAAGCACCCCCCTCACCCCGGCCCTCTCCCCCGATGGGGGCGAGGGGGTCCGCCTCGGCGCCTCCATCCGCTCGCGTCTCCGCTCGGCCGGCGGCGACCTGACCTACGTGGACGCCTGCGTCTCCGCCACCGAGACGCTGCTCTACCAGACTTCCGGCGGCGACGTGCTCGTCTTCCTGCCCGGCGAACGCGACATCCGCGAATGCGCCGACCAGCTGGAAGGCCGGTTCGCGGGCGACGCCGAGATCGTGCCGCTCTTCGGCCGCCTCAGCGCCGGCGACCAGCAGCGCGTCTTCGCCTCCACCTCCCGCCGCAAGATCGTCATCGCGACGAACATCGCCGAGACCTCCCTCACCATTCCCGGCATCCGCTATGTGGTGGACGCCGGCCTCTCGCGCCTCAGCCGCTACAGCCCGCGCACCCGGACGCGGCGGTTGCCCATTGAGCCCGTGTCCCAGAGCAGCGCCAACCAGCGCAAAGGCCGCGCCGGCCGCGTGGAGGACGGTGTCTGCATCCGTCTCTACGGCGAGGACGACTTCAAGGCCCGGCCCGCCTTCACCCAGCCGGAGATCCAGCGGTCGAACCTCGCCGAGGTGATCCTGCGGATGAAGGCGTTCCGCTTCGGCGACATCGAGACCTTTCCGTTCGTCCAACCGCCGACGCCCGCCGCCATCGCCAGCGGCTACGCCCTGCTCCAGGAGTTGGGCGCGCTGGACGGCGAACGCGAGCTGACCCAGCTCGGCCGCGATCTGGCGCGGTTGCCCATCGACCCGACCCTCGGCCGGATGCTGCTCCAGGCGCAGGAAGAAGGTGCGACCCAGGAGCTGCTCATCATCGCGTCCGGCCTGAGCATCCAGGACCCGCGCGAACGTCCGATGGACCAGAAAGACGCGGCCAACGCGGCGCACAAGCGCTTCGCGGACGAGTCGTCGGACTTCCTCGGACTGCTCAACATATGGAACGCCGTGCATGACGAATGGGAGGCGCTCCGCACCCAGGGCGCGCGTCGGAAGTTCTGCAAGAAACACTTCCTCTCCTACCTGCGGATGCGCGAATGGCAGGACCTGCATGCGCAGCTCGAAGGGGCGCTGGAAGACACCGTTGGCCGGGCGTCCCTGTCTGGAAGGAGCGGTAGGGCGAAGGCTCCCGCCGAGCCGCCCGAAGCGCGTTCGGACAACAAGACAGCCACACTGGCAACTCCCAGACGCACCGGAGTCGCCAGTGAAGCCGTTTCGTCAAAAGCCAATCCACCGGAAGGCTCGGCGGGAGCCGTCGCCCTACCTCAAGGGACCGAGGGAGCACACCCACCACGTCGCCGCCGGCTCACGCAGGACGATCTCTACCGCGCCATCCATCGTTCCATCCTCGCCGGTCTGATCGGCCACGTGGCCCGCCGCGAGGAGCGCAACACCTACAAGGCTTCGGGCAACCGCATGGTCACGGTGTTCCCCGGCTCCGATCTCTACGAGCGTGGCGAACCGAAGAAGAAACACGCGCCGGACCGCCGGAACCGCCACGGCGGCGAGGCGCCGGAGAAGGAGAAGACCAAACAGCCCGCCTGGCTCGTCGCCGGCGAGATCGTCGAGACATCGCAGCTCTTCGCCCGGACGCTGGCCGGGATCGATCCCCAGTGGATCGCCCAGATCGCGCCGCACTGCTGCAAGGTCACGCACCAGAATCCGCATTGGAGCGCCTCGTCCGGCCGCGTGTTGGTCGAAGAAATCTCCACGCTGCACGGTCTGGAAGTGGCCCGGCGCAAAGTGGCCTACGCGAACCTGAACCCGGCGGATGCGACGAAGATCTTTCTCCGCGCCGCGTTGGTGGAGGGCGATCTCTTTCCGCCCCGTAGCCGCGGACGTGAGTCCGCGCCATCTGAAGAGACAGCGCCGACTCACGTCGGCGGCTACGACGAGTCCGCTCCCCAACCCTACCCCTTCCTCGTCCACAACCGCGCCGTCCGCCAAAAGATCGAGAACTGGCAGACCCGCGTCCGCCGCTACGACCTGGGCAACCTCGACGAAGCCCTCGTGACGTTCTATGCGTCGAAGTTCGGCGAAACCGTGGTCGCTTCCCGCGACGAGCTGAACCGCTGGCTGCGCGAGCCCGGCCACGGCGACGCGCTCAAGGCCACCGAAGCCGATCTCGTTGGCGACCTGAAACTGCACTTCGACGCCGACGCCTTTCCCGACGCCATCCGCGTCCACGACGTCGCGTTGCCGCTGACCTACGCCTACGCGCCGGGCGAGGAGTGGGACGGCGTCACCATCCAGTTGCCGGCCGAGATCGCCGCCGCGATGTCGCCGGCTGCGTTGGAATGGTCCGTGCCCGGCCTGCGGAGCGAGCAAGCGCTGGAGCTGTTGCGTTCACTGCCCAAGGCGCTGCGCCGCGAACTGATGCCGCTCCAGGACAAGGCGGCGGAGATCGCCCGCGAGTTCAGCCCCACCGGTCCGTCGCTGAGGGAGGATCTCTGCCGCTTCATCCATCGCCGCTATGGGCTGGAGATCTCGGCGGGCGCATGGTCCGGCGAAGCCTTGCCCGCCCATCTGCGGCCGCGCGTGGAAATCCTCGACCATCGCCGCAAGCCCATCGCCAGCGGGCGCAATCTGGAAGAGCTGAAGGAGAAGATCGCGGCCCTGCCGCAGAAACCGGCCGCACCATCCAACGCCTGGCGCCGCGCCACCGAACGCTGGGAACGCCCGGCGGTCGGCGGCTGGACCTTTGGCGATCTGCCGGAGCGGATCGAGGTGCAGGAAGACGGACGGCACCTTGGAGTGCGCCGGCTCGACGGCGCTTTGGTGCGGCCTGAAAGGACTTCGGTGCCGCACCAAAGCGGTGTCGAGCCACCGCAGTCCAAAGAGCTGGTCCGGCAAGATGCCGAACCTACTTTGCTGGCCTTCCCCGGCCTCCAGGCCGAGGACCAGACCGTCAGCGTCCGCCTCTTCCGCACCGCCGAAGCCGCCCGCCAGGCCAGCGCCGTCGGCGTGCCGCGCCTGATCGAGCTCGTCCTGCAAAAGGACTTCGCCTGGCTGCAAAAGGACCTTCGCGGCTTCTCCAAGTTCTCCGCCGCCTACGCCCCGCTCGGTTCGCTCGATGATCTCGCCGACAGCGCCTTCGAACATCTCAAGCGCCAGATTCTGCCCAGGGCGCCGTTGACCTCCTTGACCCAAGCCGCGTTCCAAGCCGCCGTGGACCAGACGCGGGAACGGATGCGCGGCGCCGTGC
>CAMLMI010000129.1 GCA_946480965.1 uncultured Verrucomicrobiales bacterium
CTTAAGGAAAACCGTCTGGGAGACATCCGCCGCCTCGGCCTGGTTGCGGAGCAGACGGAAGGCGTGCGTGAACACCATGTTCTGGTAGTTCCGCATGAAGCTCTCAAAGTCTTCCAGTTCACTCATCGCGACGGGGATCAACGGGATCGCACCGGTGATCGTAGGACACGGGTGGGGCGGGCGGGTTTCAGGAAAGTTCTGGGGATCGGATGTCGGATTCCGGATACCTGATTCCGGATCGCGTCGCCACGACCAATCCGCCCCATCCGGCATCCGGTATCAGGGAGCAGTGCCGGAACGATGCAGTGAAAAGCAGGTCAGGCTTCCAGCCTGATGCGTGGGGCGTGGAGATTCCGAAGAGGGCAATGGGTGGCCAAGGACTCGCCGTCAGGTGGTTGACCACTACGGCGATTCGCTCAACTGCATCGCCCAGCTAGGGCGGCAGGATCTCCACGATCTCGGCGAGGGGATGGTGGCGCGGGTCGGACAGGGTGTTGCGGCGCGCGTAGAGCGAGGTTCCGGGAGCGGCTCCCAAGACGCCGGCGATGAAGTCATCGGCGACGATCTTCAGAAAGGTCTTGGGGCGACTGGAATACTTCACCCGGCAATCGGCCAGGATCTGCCCCAGCGGCCCGGACTCTTCGAGGATGCGGCGACGTGGCTCGGGGTCGAAGTGCTGGAGATTGATGCGGATGGCGCCGAACTCGACCGGCTTGCCCGAGCGTCCGCCGCGCAGGATGACTTCGCGCAGGTAGGCTTCATGGCGCAGTTCGCGGCTGATGACCTCCAGCATGATGGGTTCACCGTGGAAGGCGGCGAGCGTCGAGGTCATGTCGCGATGATGGACGAGCAGTCCCTTGTAGGGTTCCGGCACTGCGTCTCCAGCTACCGCCTCGATCTTCGGCAAAGGCCGCTTGGCCACGGCGTAGAAGTCGTCGAGCGGGTAGAGCAGCGGGGAGACGGAAGGGGCTGGCTCTGCGCGCACCGCGGGGTCTGGAGGGAAAGACGACATGGGAAACAACATTCAACACCCGACATCCAACAACGAACGCCCAACCATCGGATTCCCGGCAGACCGGACCGCCATTCCGGACATGCTCCAACGTGGCATCGCCGCATAGACCAGGGTTGGAGCTGGGCGACCACCTTGGGGAAACAAGCCACGACGGCTATTAACCCTGAAAGGCTTTTGCCCAGTGTGGTCGCAACCCCTATAGGGTTGTTTCGCTTTGGTGGGCTTCACCCAGGCTAGCCGCTGCGCGGCAACCCTGGGCTGAAGGACGCAGCCCCGTTGGGGCTGGCCGGTCGCCGATCCACCGCCATCCGGCTTTGGACGTTCAACGCTCGACGTCGAGCGTTGAACATTCCCGTTGTTTCCCCCGTTAAGCATATCTTCCGGTGCGATGCTCCGGCTTGAAGAACTCCTGCAACAGCCGGTCCACTTGGAGCAGTCCGTCGCGGGTCAGGCCGATTTGGTCGCCGTCTTCCACCAGGAACCCCTGCTCCTTGATCCACGCCAAGGGCGCGGCGAACTGGACGCGCGGATCGGCGCCGAACTTCCGGATGAAGGCCGACGCGCTCACGCTGCCCAGCTTGAGCTGGAGGATGAATTCGCGGAGGAACTTCTCGTCCGGCGGCACGACGTAGGCCCGGTAGGTCGGGAGCTGGCCGGCGTTCACCGCGTCCACGTAGGGCTGGAAGTCGTGGTGGTTCTGGTAATGCACGCCGCTCAGATGGCCGAAGCTGGCCACGCCGATGCTCAACAGATCCGCGCCGCTGAAGAGCCCTTGGCGATACTCGAACTTCACCTTGGCCGGGTCCTTCACCACCGTGGTCGTGCTGGTGACGGTGTAGCCGACCTTCTCGAATTCGCCGTAGGCGTAGTTGACCCAGCGGCGCTTGGTTTCCCAATCGGCCACGGGCGCGACGAGTTTGCCCTCGGCCTTCATCTGTTTGTAGATGCCCGTGTTGTAGGGCACTTCCATCTGGTAGATCGTGACCGAGTCGGGCTGGAGCGCGACGGCCTTGGCCACGGCTTCCTTCCACTTGTCCTCGGTCTCCTCGACCATGCCGGCGATGAGGTCGATGTTGATCTGGGGGAAACCGATCTCGCGGGCGAAGGCGTAGGCGCGCTGCACTTCCTTGGAACGGTGCGCACGCCCGTTGATCTCCAGGATGTGGTCGTCGAAGTGCTCGATGCCGAGGCTCAGGCGGGTGACGCCCATCTCGCGGATGGCGCGGAGCTTGTGGTCGGTGAGCGTGCCGGGCTCGGCCTCGAAGGTGATCTCCGTGGCTTCGTCCCAGGAGAGCTGGCGCTTCATGCCTTCGGTGAGGAAGCGGAGCTGGTCGGGCGAAAGGTAGCTGGGTGTGCCGCCGCCGAAGTAGATGAAACGCGGCTTGCGTCCGCCGATGACGGGCTTGTTTGCGTAGAAGGCGAGGTCCTTCAGGAGCGCGTCGATGTAGCCCTTGATGTCCTCGGCGTTCTTGTCGGTATAGACGCGGAAATAGCAGAAGTGGCAGCGCTTCCGGCAAAAGGGAATGTGGGTGTAGAGCCCCAGCGGCACGCCCGGCGCAGGCGCGCGGTCCAACGCGGCGTGGAAGTCCGGGATCGCCTCGGCCTTCCAGAAGGCGAACGGAGGGTAGTTCGCGACGAAATAGTTCCCGGCAGTGGTCTCCTTTTGGATCGGAGGCCCGGCGGTCTTCGGCGGAGGGGCGATGGTAATGGTGTTCATACGGCTAATGCGGGTGAGGGCTGCGACGCGACGCGAGGAGCCAAAGAATTGGCCAAAGGACCAAGGTGGAGAGGCCAATAAGGACGATTCCGGCCATGACAGGAACAAAAACACCATGAAGGAGCGGCTCAACGATCCACGACAGCGCCGGAGACCAGATGACGCCATGTCCTTCAGAGAAAGGAGCTGGCGTCAGAAAGGTCGCAAAGAACAGCGCTCTGACCAACGCCTTCGGCCATCGAGCATGAAATCCCCGAGACCAACGCCAAACTGGCCAAGCGAGCGTAGCCACGCACGCGAGGCAGATCAGAAAGGCGTTGGTCTCGTAGATGGTTCTCACGATATGGACCTCATTTGGCCGCCTCCACGCGCACGATCTGCGCGTCCTTGTTGTTCTCCCAGCCGGAGCCGAACTCGATGACGTAGAGCGCGCCGTCGGGGCCGACTTTCAGGTCGGTGGGGCGCTTGAAGGTCTCGCCGGGGGCGAAGCGTTCCATGCCGACGCGTTCGCCGTTGGCGTCGAGCTTCACGGCGATGATCCAGTTGCGCATCCACTCGTAGATGAAGTGGGTGTTGTCGAACTCGGCGGGCAGCTTGCGGTCGGAGTTCAGCGCGGCGTCGAAGCGATAGACCGGGCCGGAGCAGGCGGAGCGGCCGCCGCCGCCGAAGAGCGGATAGCGCGGCGTGGGCGACGCGGGGTAATACATCCACGCGGGTTGCGCGGGGGGGAGTTCCTTCGGGCCGGTGTTGTTGGGCGAGAGGTTCAGCGGCTTCTGCGGGTCCTGGGCGGGGCCGGATTCCTTGGTGGCGAAGTCGTATTGGACGTAGGGCTTGTTGTCGGCCAGCAGGAAGGGCCAGCCGAAGTTTCCGGCGGTCTTGGTGCGGTTGAACTCGTCGAAGCCGGCGGGGCCGCGCGTCTCCTTGGGGCCCTGCGCGTCGGGGCCGACATCGGCGAAGTAGAGCGTGTCCGTCTTCGTGTCGATGGCGAAGCGGAAGGGATTGCGGCAACCCATCACGTAGATCTCGGGCCGGGTGTCGGGCGTGCCGGGCGGGAAAAGGTTGCCTGCGGGAATGGCGACGGTGCCGTCGGGCTTCGGGGTGATGCGGAGGATTTTTCCGCGTAGGTCGTTGGCGTTGCCGGCGGAGCGGGCGGCATCGAAGAGGCGGCGGCCTTCGCGGTAGTCGGTCGGGGCAAAGGCGTCCGACTCGAAGCCGACGGTGTTGTCGCCGGTGGAGATGTAGAGGTTGCCCTTGCTGTCGAAGGCTAGGCCCGCGCCGTAGTGGCAGCAGACTTCCAGATCGACCGGCACGGTGAGGAGGATCTTTTCATCGGCCAACGCGGCGGGCGTGCCGGTCAACGTCAGGCGCGAGACGTGGAATTCTTTCCCGGACTTGGGCGAGTAGTAGAGATAGACCCACTGGTTGGTGGCGAAGCCGGGATCGATGGTCAGGGCGAGCAGGCCGGATTCCCAAGCCCCTTCGGTGGGTTTGGTGGAGCTGTTCGGTCGGGCCTCGACGTCGCGATGGGCGACGACGGCGGAGGTCTTGGTCTCGGGGCTCCAGAGCTTCACCTTGCCGAAGCGTTCGGCGTAGAGGATGCGGCCGTCGGCAAGGATCTCCATCTGCATGGGGTTCTCGCAGTCGGTGACGAGGACGGTCTTGCGCAGGGCGGAGGGTTCGGCGGCCTGGGCGACGGATGCAGCCAGGACGATGGCCGTGAGGGTGGCGGTGATATGGGAATGACGGGTTTTCATGGGTGCGGCCGCGAGGATTCCCGCAGCGCGTTCAGTCTCAATCTTAATCTTTCTCTTCATCTGGGGCCGCTGAGGGGGAGATTGAGATTAGGATCAAGATTGGGATTGAGAGACCCGCCCATCACTTCGCTCCGAAGCAGTAGAGGGTGCCGTCTTCCGACCCCACGATGAACTTGCCGGCCGCCACTGCGGGCGACGACAGGATGCTCTGGCCGATCTCGTAGGACCACAGTTCGGAGCCGTCCTTGAGCGAGACAAGATAGACGCGGCCATCGGCGGAACCGACCACCACCTTGTCCCCGGCGACGACGGGCGAGCCGTCGATCTTGCCCCGCGTGTTGAAGGTCCACACGACTTCGCCCGTGGCCTTGTTCAGGCAATGCAGTCGCTTGTCGCGTCCGCCGAAGATCACCCGGTCGGCGGTGATGGAAGGCGATCCCACGTAGGGAAAGTTCCGGTCCTTGTAGCGCCAGACGACGTTGGTCTTGGCGAGGTCGATGCAGAGGAACTCGTTCTCGTAGTGGCCGAAGTAGGCCTTGCCGTCGCTCACGGCCACGCTGCCCGGCACGTAGGCGCCGGCATCGGTCTCGGCGATCTTGGTGCCGTTGGTCACGGAGACGAGATGCAGGAGGGCGTCGCAGCCGCCGAAGGTCGTGAGCCCGTTCCAGACGGCAGGAGTGCCGTTGATGTAGTTGCTGGTTTCGTAGCTCCAGTTGGTCTTGCCCGTGGCGAGATCGAGCGAGTGGAGGAAGTAGTCGTAGCCGCCGAAGAGCACGGCGGGCTTGCCGTTGAGCGCATGGACGTTGGCCGCGCCGAGGACCTTGTCGTTGAGCGGGAAGGTCCAGACGGATTCGCCGGTGGCAGCCTTGAGCGCGTAGAAATTCGTGCCGCCGGAGCCAAAGAGCACGAGACCGTCGCGGACCGTGGGCGAGGCTTCGATGCGGTCATCGGCCTTGAACTGCCAAGCCTTCGCGCCATCTTCGAGCCGGACGGCGTGCAGGTGCGCGTCGTCCGATCCCACGAAGACCAGGCCGCCCGAAACAACGGGCGACGAGAGCACGGGACCGCCGGTCTTGTAGCTCCAGAGCAGTTGGGGCCGGTCAGGGATCGCGGTCGCGGCGACGCCGGAAAGGGCGGCGTCCCCGCGATAATGGGGCCAATCGACGGCTCCGGGAGCGGCGGCGCGGGCCAGCAGCGGCACGGTCAGGGACAGCATCCAGCAGAGGGTTGGGCGCGGGATGAAGCGAATCGCGGACATGGCAGGGGCAAGATAGTTCCACCGGGAAAGGGTTTGGCAAACGGAATAATACCTATGCGTATGATCCGGGCGTTTCGCGGAAACGAGAGGGCTTCGGAGCGGACCGGAGGGTTTTCGCGGTTTTTGGGCAGATGTGTCCCGAAGCGGTCTCAGAAACGAAAAGAATTCCTTAAACCCCTTCCAACACGGCCGATAACGAAACTGGCCGCCGAAAAACCCAGCATTCCCGGACGGGAAAGGCTGCGGCGGACCGCCGATTTGAGAACCAACGACTACAGCATGAAGCACTGGACGGGGCTGTGCGGGACGATGGCCGGGCTGCTCATCAGCACGCCGGTTGCGGCGGCCGATGCCGCCGCCGCCGCGCCGGGCCGGGACTGGGGCGAATCCGCCGGGCTGATGCTGCTGTTGACCGGCGGGCTGGCCCTTTCTGCCGTGCTGGTGCTGCGGCTGCGGACCCAGGTGAAGGCCAGCGGGCGGGCCCTGACCGAGAGCCGGTCGCGCGAAAAGTCGTTGGAGGAGAAATACTGGCGGGCCTTCGACGCCGCGCCGGACGTGAATTTCATCTGCGACTTGGAGGGCCGGGTGCTGCGCGCGAACGCGGCGGCCAAAAGCTTCTTCGGCCAGGCGGAAGCCTTCGGGGGCTCCGTGCGGCTGATCGACCTGATCGAGGGCACGGACCGCGCCGAGGCCGCCGGGCTGCTGGAGAGAGTCAAGGCGGGCGATTTCGTGCAGCCCGCCGAGCTGTCCTTCCGCGTCTCCGGCAGTGTCACCAGGACCGCACAGGTGCGGATGCACCGCGAGTCGGGCGAGCAGGAACGGCTGTTCGTCTTCATCCACGACGTCACCGAGCGCCGCGAGGCCGAGCGGAAACACGTGGTGATGGAGCGCCTGCTCCGCACGGTCTTCGACAACCTGCCCCTCTCCGTCCAGCTCAAGGACGCCGCGACCGGCGTCTGCACCCTGGCCAGCCCCGCGCACCGGGCGCTGATCGGCCTGGATCATTCGGCGATCGCGGGCAAGACGGACGCCCAGGTCTTCTCCCCGGAGATGGCGCTCAAGCTCCAGGCCCTCGACACCCGCGTCCGCGAGACCCGCGAGGTCGTGCAGAGCCCGGTGGAAGAGGTCGCCGCCGAGGGCCAGCCCGCGCGCTATTGCTCGGTGCGCAAGGTGCCGGTGGTCGATCCCTCCGGCGCCGTCGCGCAGATCCTCACGATGATCGAAGACGTGACGGAACAGCAGACCGCGCTGAAGGAGGCCGAACGCACGCAGAACCTCTTCCAGGCGCTGGTGGACCAGTTGCCCGTCGGCGTCTTCATCAAGGAGATCCCCTCCCTGCGCCACGTGCTGTGGAACCGCGCCGGCGAGCGCATCCTCGGCATGGACCGCTCGAAACTTATCGGGCGCGTCGATTCCGAGGTGTTCCCGAAGGAGCAGGCCGAGAAGTTCACCTCCGACGACCTGCGCGTGGCCGCCGCCCGCCGCATGATGATAGTCCCGGTCGAGGAGCTGAACACCGAGCGCGGCACGCGGCTGATGGCGACGAAGAAGTTCCCCATCCTCAGCCCCGAGGGCGAGGTCACCCACATCGTCGGCATCACCGAGGACGTGACCGAGCGCATCCGCTCGGAAGAGGCGATCAACCACGCCCGCGAGATGGCCGAGGAGCTGGCCCGCGAGCGCGAGCAGCACATCCGCCAGCTCACCGAGACCGCCGAGCGCGCCGAGGCCATGGCCCGCGCCGCCGAGGCCGCCAACGTGGCCAAGAGCGACTTCCTGGCGAACATGAGCCACGAGATCCGGACGCCGATGAACGCCATCATCGGCTTCACGAACCTGCTCATGGACAGCCCGCTCAACAACGAGCAGAAGGACCATCTCAACACCGTCCGCCAGAGCTCCGAGGCGCTCCTCTCCATCATCAACGACGTGCTCGACTTCTCGAAGATCGAGGCCGGCAAGATGTCGCTGGAGTCCATTTCCTTCGATCTCCGCGAAGTGGTCGAACAGACCGTCGATCTCATGTCGCAGCGGGCCAGCGCGAAGGAACTGGACCTCATCGGCTTCGTCTCGAACAACGTCCCGCCCCAGCTCATCGGCGACCCGATCCGCCTCCGGCAGGTGCTGCTGAACCTGATCGGCAACGCCATCAAGTTCACCGACCACGGGCGCATCTTCGTCGAGGCCACCGTCTCGCGCGTCGTCGGCGGCGTGGTCGATCTCCGCTTCTCCGTGGCCGACACCGGCATCGGCATCACGCCCGAGGCGCAGGCGCGGCTGTTCCAGGCGTTCAGCCAGGCGGACAGCTCCATGACCCGCAAGTATGGCGGCACCGGCCTCGGCCTCGCCATCTCGCGCAAGATCGTCGAGCTCATGCACGGCGAGATCGCGGTCGAGAGCACCGTCGGCAAGGGCTCCACCTTCTTCTTCACCCTGCGGCTCAACCTCTCCAGCCTCGCGGTGGAACCGGCCTCCCAGCCCATCAAGCTCAAGGGCCGCCGCGTTCTCGTCGCCGCCGAGGAGGACCTCACCCGCGAGGTCGTGCGCCACTACTCGGAGGCCGTCGGCGTGGAGGTCATCGGAGCGCAGGACGAGGTGGATGTAGTCGCCCATCTCCAGAAATCCGCCTCGGACGGACGCCCCTTCGACGCCGTCGTCATCGACCTCGCGTCGCGCAAGTTCGACGGTCTGTTGCTGGCCGCGACGCTGAACGACCGGCACCTGCTCGGCTCCACGCGCCTGCTCGCGCTCACCGGCATCCGCCAACGCTTCCATCCCTCCGCGCTCCAGAAGTCCGGCATCCTCGCCCGCATCACCAAACCGGTGCGCCGCCACGAACTGCTGGAGCTGCTCGAGGCCCATCTTTCCCAGGAGTTCGCCGCCGCTCCCCAGCGAGCACCGTTGGCGGAGGCCCCCGAGACCGAGGAGCCCGCCGCGTCGCGCCCGCTACCCGCCGCACCCGCGCAGGCCGCCCGCATCCTCGTGGCCGAGGACAATCTGGTGAACCAGAAGCTCGCCCTCCTGATGCTCAAGAAGATGGGCTACCACGCCGATGTCGTGGCCAACGGCCGCGAGGCCTACGACGCGCAACTGGCGAAGAACTACGACCTCATCCTGATGGACTGCCAGATGCCCGTGATGGACGGCTACGCCGCCACCAAGGCCCTGCGCGACAACGCCAAGACCTGCGCCGTCCGCATCGTCGCCATGACCGCCCACGCGATGGACGGCGACCGCGACAAGTGCCTCGCCGCCGGGATGGACGACTACATCACCAAGCCCGTCCGCATGGAGGATCTGAAGGCCATCCTCGACCGCCACTTCCCGGCGCAGGCGCCGTAGCGGGCCCACGGCCACCAGCGGACATGGAAAAAGGCTCCCGGCGAACCGGGAGCCTTTTTCGTTTCCGGAGGAAGGAGAGCGGGCTTCAGCCCCACTTCTCCAGCTTCATCTGCTCCTTCGGCAGCGCGAGGTCGTGGGTCACGAGGTGCTCGATGCCGTTGACCATCTCGTTCGTGCCGCACGCGTAGAAGACGGTGTTGGCGGCGTCGGTCACGAAGCTCTTCACCCACTCGGGCGTGATGCGGCCACGACGGCCGGTCCACGGATCTTCCGGGGTCAAGCGGGTGCAGGTGACCTCGAACTTGAAGTTCGGGTTCTTGGCTTCCAGCTCGCGGAACTCCTTCTCGAAGATGATGTCCTTGGTGGTCTTCACCGTGTAGAGGATCGTGATCTTCGTGTTGTGCCCGAGCGCGGTGGCCTCGCGGACGAAGCCGCGGAACGGGGTCACGCCCGAGCCGCCGGCCACGCAGATGAGGTGCTTGCCCGGGGGATCGAAGACGGGGAGGAACTTCCCGACGGGCGGGATGACGAACATCTTGTCCCCGGCCTCGGCCCAATCGACGATGCTGGTGCCCATCTTGCCGTCGCGCTTGACCGTCACCTCGTAGAAGCCCTTGTCCAGGGCGCAGGAGCTGAGCGAGTAGGCGCGCTTGTATTTGGGTTTGTGGGGCCAATAGACGGTGATGAACTGGCCCGTCTTGAAATCGCCCGGATCGTAGCCCTCGGGCCACTTCAAACGGAGCGTCTTCACGTCCGGCAACTCCAGGGTGGCCGTCTCGATGAGCATTTCCGCGATTACTTTCGCCATACTTTCAGTCAGTCAGGTTCGGATTCAGGGGTTCGGAAGGACCGGGTGGGCCCAAAAAACTGCGGGGCAGTGTATCCGGCAGGCGAACGCGCGTGTAAAGCAGACATTCCGGGGACAGGAGGCCCTGCGACATGAGGTTTTTTGCACGGCGTGCGGGAGCCGGAGCGTGGACGCCCCCGTGCCATGACTCGTCTTGTGACCTCGCCGCGCGGCCCTTTAGCCTATGAGCATGGCTCAGGCAAAACGGCTCTTCCTCCTCGACGGCATGGCGCTCGTGTATCGGGCGCACTTCGCCTTTGCCACCAAGCCGATCCGCACCTCCACCGGCTTCAACACCTCGGCCCTCTACGGCTTCGTCAACACGCTGCTGGACATCCGCCAGAACTGGCAGCCGACGCATCTCGCCGTCGCTTTCGACACCCACGCGCCCACGCCGCGCCACGTCGAATTCCCCGCCTACAAAGCCCAGCGCGAGGAAATGCCGGAGGAATTGTCCGCCGCCATTCCGCACGTCCGCCGCTTCATCGAGGCGATGAACATCCGCGTTCTGGCCATCGACGGCTTCGAGGCGGACGACTTGATCGGCACGCTCGCGCGGCGCGCGGAGAAGGACGGGTTCGACACCTACATGGTCACGCCGGACAAGGATTTCGGGCAGCTCGTGGACGAGCACACCTTCCTCTGGAAGCCCGGCCGCCAGGGCAGCGACGTGGAGCTGATGAAGGCCGAGGACGTCTGCGCCAAGTGGGGCATCCAGCGCGTGGACCAGGTGATCGACATGCTCGGCCTGATGGGCGATGCGACGGACAACATTCCCGGCATCAAAGGCGTCGGGGAAAAGACCGCGGCCAAGCTCATCGCGCAGTTCGGTTCGCTGGAGGAGACCCTGGCCCGCGCGGACGAGATCAAGGGCAAGCTCGGCGAAACCGTCCGCGCCCAGGCCGAGAACGCCCGTCTGAGCAAACGTCTCGCGACCATCATCACCGACGCGCCGGTCAACGTGTCGCTGGACGAGTTGGCGCTCCAGCCCATGAACGAGGACGCCGTGAAGGCGTTGTGCGTGGAATTCGAGATGAACTCCATCGGTCGCCGCCTCGTCGGCGACGGTTTCAAAGCCGGTCGCAGCGGCGCGGGACCAGCAGCGGCCGAGACGCCGAAGCGCAAGGCGCCGCAGCCGACGAGCGCGCCCGACGAGTTGGATCTCTTTGGAAAACCCGAGGCGATGCCTGATCCCGGATCCCGGATCCCGGATGCCGGAACGCCCTCCGTCGATCCGACCGCGTCCGAAGCCGCGGATCCGGCATCCGGTATCGGGCATCCGGCATCCGTCCTGCGCTCCATCTCCGACACCCAAGCGAGCTACGAGCTCGTCGATTCGCCCGAGAAGCTGGCCGCGATGATCGCCGTCTTATCCGCCGCACCGGCCTTCTGCTTCGACACGGAGACGGACGGTCTCGATCCGAAAGACGCCACGCTGCTCGGCATCGCTTTCAGCGCCAAAGCCGGCACGGGCTACTACGTGACATGGCCCAACCCGGCATCCGGCATCCGGCATCCGGTATCCGTTCTCTTCTCGTCCTCCGCGCTCAAAGTCGGCCACAACCTCAAGTTCGACCTCGCCATTCTCCAGA
>CAMLMI010000130.1 GCA_946480965.1 uncultured Verrucomicrobiales bacterium
CACTCGCCTCTACCGCCGCATCATGGCGCCGCTGCTCTCGCACCGCCGGTGGCGCTACGGGTTCCTGGTCGGGATCACGCTGCTCCTGCTGGCCGCCATGGGCACGGTGGCAACCGGTTGGGTGAAGATGAAGATGCTGCCCTTCGACAACAAATCGGAGTTCCAGATCATCCTGAACCTACCCGAAGGCAGCTCGCTCGAACGCACCGTGCAGGCGGCTCGCGAGATCGCCGCCGCCATCCGCACCGAGCCCGAGGTGACCGATTACCAGATCTACGCGGGCGTGGCGTCGCCGTTCAATTTCAACGGCCTCGTCCGCCATTACTTCCTGCGCCGGGGCGCGAGCGTCGCCGACATCCAGGTCAACCTCGCTCCCAAGCACGCCCGCGCGGCCCAGAGCCACGACATCGCCACTCGCATCCGTCCGCGCGTGGCGGAGATCGCTGCCCGCTACGACGCCCGTGTGGCCGTGGCCGAAGTGCCGCCCGGTCCGCCGGTCCTCCAGACGCTGGTCGCCGAACTCTACGGGCCCGACGAAGCCACTCGCCGCACCCTCGCGACCCAGGTGCGCGACATCTTCCGCCGCACTGAAGGCGTGGTGGATGTGGACTGGTATGTGCAGGCCGACCAGCCCAAGGCCCGCTTCGTCATCGACAAGGAAAAGGCCGCCCTCCACGGCCTCACTGCCGAGACCATTTCCCGCACCTTGGCCATCGCGGTCGGCGGCCAGTCGGTCGATCTCGTCCATCTGCCGGGCGAGAAGGAAGACGTGAACCTGGTGCTGGAACTGCCGCGTTCCTCCCGCACGACGCCAGAAGAACTGCTCGCCCTGCGTGTGCGTTCCGGCGACGCCAACGCTTTGCCCGAGCCCGGTTCCGCCAGCGTCGCCCTGCCGCTCATTCCGCTGCGCGAACTGGTGAAGATCGAGCACGGCTTGGTCGATAAGAGCATTTACCATAAGAACCTCATGCCCGTGACCTACGTCATCGGCGACGTGGCCGGCACGGTCGAAAGTCCCGCCTACGCCATCTTCGCCATGAACCGGGAACTGAAGAAGCTGGGCGTGGAGATCTACAACGCGGCGATGCCGTTCAGCGATCTGACACCCGCGCTGAAGTGGGATGGCGAGTGGCACATCACGTTGGAAGTTTTCCGCGACCTCGGCCTGGCCTTTGCCGCCGTGCTGGTCCTGATCTACGTGCTGATGGTCGGCTGGTTCCGCTCCTTCCTCACGCCGGTGATCGTGATGGCGGCGATTCCATTTTCGCTGGTCGGCATCCTGCCGGCCCACGGCGCGATGGACGCCTTCTTCACCGCCACATCGATGATCGGCTTCATGGCCGGCGCCGGCATCGTGGTGCGGAACTCGATCATCCTGGTGGACTTCATCGAGCTGCGGCTGAGCGAAGGCATGCCGCTGGAGGAGGCCGTAGTGGACGCGGGCGCGGTGCGCTTCCGCCCGATGCTGCTGACGGCGCTCGCGGTGGTGGTCGGCGCATCGGTCATCCTCTTCGACCCGATCTTCCAGGGCCTGGCCATCGCGTTGATGGCCGGCGAAGTGGCGTCCCTGCTGATCAGCCGCATGGCCGTGCCGGTGCTCTACTTCATGGCGCACGACCGCGGCGCCGCGAAGCGCGAACAACTTTAGACCGGTCTAGCCCAACATGAAGTCCGACCCGTTTCCGAACGGCTGGGCATCCTGACAATCACCAAAGCCGCATCGATGCAGAAGCGGCCAAGCTTGCTACGTCCGCGATTTTTGCCTTTGCCGAGCGACCAGGTTGAGCAGCCCACTGGACCATGGCGCAGGTAGGGACAGAGACATTTGGAGGACTGGCACCTTGGATTCTTGAGCTCGGCTTTGAGGATGTGAACGGTGCCGCTCATTCCTCGCTCAGGGCGCGCGCCACTGGGGCTTGGCTTCGGGTTGTTTCGCAAGGAGGGCGCGGAGCTTGGCCACGACCTTGGGGTGTTCGTTGGCCAGGTTGCGGGTCTCTTGGGGATCGGTCCGATAGTCGTAGAGCTCGATCTCGGCGGTGTCGGCCGGAGCACCGGGACGTTTCCATTCCACCAGACGATGGCGTTCGGTGCGGATGGCGCGGCCGATCATCTGTCCGCGTTCGCGATTGGACCGGGGAAAGGCGTGGAAGATCGCGTCCTTTTCCTTGGCGAAGAACTTCCGCTTCAACAGCGGCACAAAGCTGGTGCCGTCCAGCGGCTGGGGCACGGAGGTCGCGGAGAATCCGGCCAGTTCGCGCAGCGTGGGGAAGAGATCGACCGTCTCGACCAACGCGTCGGTGCGGCTGCCCGGCTTGGCCACGCCGGGCGCGGCGACGATGAGCGGGATGCGCGCGGCCTGTTCGTAGTTGGTGTGTTTGCACCACATGCCGTGGTCGCCGAGATGCCAGCCGTGGTCGCCCCAGAGGAAGACGATCGTGTTGTCGGCCAAACCCAGCCGGTCCAGTTCGTCGAGCAGCTTGCCGATCTGCGCGTCCACGTAGCTCATCGCGGCGTAGTAGCCGTGGATCAAGGTGCGTTGCAGATCCTCGGGCAGGGGACGTTCGTTTGGAATCGGGCGGTAGTTTGGCAGCTCGATGTTCATCTGCGGCGCGTAGGCCGGAGCGCCTTCGGGCGGAGTCTGGCGGGCAGGCAGGGGAAAGGCGCTGCGGTCGTAAAGATCCCAATACTTCTTCGGCGCGCAGAAGGGCAGGTGCGGCTTCATGAAACCGACGGCCAAGAAGAACGGCGTTTCCGGCGCGGCTTGGACGGCTTGGAGCCGACGGATGGCTTCGGCGGCGATGCGGCCATCGGGATAAGCATCGTCCGGCACATCGGCGGCTTCCCAAGCCGCGCCCTTGGGCAATTCGTGGATCGGACGGCCGAGTTCATTGCCGAAGAAGGCTTCTTCCCGGGTCAGGCCGTCGGGCGAACCGCTCTCCGGCAAAGCGTAGGCGACGACGCGCTCCTTCCAGAAGGGAACGCTCCAGGAAACGGCGTCGTCCTGGTTGCCGTGACCGACGTGGAAGATCTTCCCGAGACCCTGCGACGTGTAGCCCCGCTGTTTGAAGAACTGCGGCAACGTCACGGCGTCGGGCGTCGCCTTCCGGAAATTCGTCGCGAGGTCGTAGATGCCGGTCGAGGTCGGACGCAGGCCGGTGAGGAGCGAATTGCGGGACGGAGCGCAGACCGCCTGGTTGCAATAGGCGCGGGTGAACGTCATGCCGCGCGCGGCCAACCGGTCCATCTGCGGCGTTTCGGCCAATGCGTCGCCGTAGGAACCGAGCTGGGGCTTGAGGTCGTCCACGCAGATCAGCAGCACGTTCGGCCGGGGTGTCGCCGCGAACGAGGACCAGGCCAGCAGCGGGCAAAGGATGGAAAGGAGGATTCGGTTCAGCACGGATACGGGACGCATTTCGTCCGCATAGATAAGGAGAGAAAACGGACCGGTCCACCGTCCATTGCGGCTCACGGATTCTCGCCGACGAACTTCCAAGAGCTGCCGTGGTCCTTCGGCAGCTTTTCGCCGGACACGCTGGCGCGGACCATCTCGATGGGCATGGGGCCGGCCTTGAGGATGTGGTCGTGGAAGGCCTTTTCGGTCATCCGTCCGGACTTCACCTGTTCCTCGTAGAGGGCGCGGAGCTGGATCGCGCCCATCATGTAGCCCACCTGATAGAGCGGGGAGTAGGAGCCGTTGAACGAACGGCGCACCTCGCCCGTGGCGGTCTGCCGGTCGTGGCCCACGCGGTCCACGAGGAAGTCGATGCACTGTTCGGGCGTCCATTTCCCGAGGTGGAAATTCAGCGAGAAGATGATCCGTGCGCAGCGGTGGGAGCGCCAGAAGAGCGCTCCGGCGCGGTCCAGTGGTGTTGCGTTGAAGCCCGCGTCCCAGAGGTGGAACTCCCACCAGAGCGCCCAGCCTTCCACCCAGAACGGCGTGGAGAAGAGCCGGCGATGTTGGTTGAAGCGCTGGTTATACCAATACTGGAGGTGATGGCCGGGGATCAGCTCGTGATGGACGGTGGCGTGGCAAAAGTGCCGGTTGTTCGCCCGCAGGCTGGCGACCTTGTCGGCGTGGTCCATCGAGTCGGTCGGAAAGGAGACCATGATCTGCGCGCCGCCGAGGAAGAAGGGTGAGGTCTTCTGCTGCTCGGGCGAAAGCATGACCATCGTCCAGTCGTCGATGGCCAGCGGCGGAATGGTGATCATGTCGCGCTTCAGCAGGAAGTCGATGGCCTCGTAGGCCTGTTGGGCGATGAAGGCGGGCTGCTGGCCGGGTTGCAGATGGTTGGACTTGGCCTGTTCCAGCGCGGCTTTCCAATCGTCGCCGTGGCCGAGTTCTCGGGCGACCTTGCGCCACTCCGCCTCGCACCAGGCGAATTCCTTCTCGGCGATGGCGACGAGCTGTTCGGGGGTGTAGGGGATCATCTCGCGCCGGAGATCGACGTGGAGGCCCTCGGCGCCGATGGGATCGCCGACGATCGGATCGTCTTCGCCCGCCTTGGCTCCGACGATCTTTTCGCGGAGGTGCTTGGTGTGTTCGTCGAGGGCGGCCACGAGCTTCTTGTAGGGCTCGCGCGTCCACCAGCCGAACTCCGGGTCGTAGCCGTCGTAGTGGCGGAACCAGTTGTCGAGGGTGCGCTTGAGGTCGGCGATCTGCTCCGAGGCGCGGAGGGCGACGCTCCGGCTGGGCTTGGGATCGGCGGCCTCCAGCTTCTTCCGGGCGGCGACCAGTTCCTCTCGGATGCGGGTCAGGGTGGCGGCGGCGGCCCGGGCGTCCACGGGCTGGAATTCCCGACGCGCCTCCTGCAATGCGGCGATCTGCCCGGCGACGCCGAGGAACGACGCCATTTCCTGTTCGCGCTGTTCCTCGCGGTCCAGCAGCGCCAGTTCGTGGCGGAGGTGGGTGCGGAGCAGGTGCCAATCGATCCGGCCCTCCACGCCCAAGGGTTCGTAGGGCATGGCGTCGAGGCGCTGGAGCCAGACAGTGTAGAGGGCGCGAAAGCGGGTGCGGCGCTTTTCGGAACCGGGAGCGGAGTAGAAGGACTCCAGCACGCGGTTGTCGCTGTTGAAGCGCTCGACCAATTCCCGCAGCTCGCTGGATTGCGGAGCGGCCAGCGCGGCGAGGTCCGGCACGTAATCTTCGACCGGCCGCTGCGACTGCGCGGGCTGACCGTGGCGGAAGTCGTTGGTCGTGCCGAAGGCTGACGTGGCCACGAAGAGGCAGATCGGAGCTGCGAAGAAGCGGAGCGGCATCATGCGCGCGTCAGCGTCCAGTTCCGCGGTTACGCGGCAAGCGCCGAGTTTCGGGCGGGAGAGCACACAGAGAAAGCGTTGGCTGCCGGAGGAGCGTGGACGGTCGTTATGTCCGCGGGGTCAGCTTGAATCCGGGAGTCCATCCAAGTTTCACGGCATTTCATCTCGGAATGGGTGCTTGTGTCTGTCGCGGTTCGCTTCAGTTGCAGCAAAAACGCGGCCTCGCGGAAGTGACCGTCCGCGCTCCGACTGCATCGTTCCGGCTTATCCGATGGAAAGAGGGAGGCCGAAGGTCGGGTTAGGGGACATCGCTCTTCCAGCGGAGCCCTCATGGCCTCTTCGGCGCAGGAGCATCTCTGGGAACGGTCATCGTTTCCCGAGAAGCTCGCTACGCTCGCACCGGCTTCGCCGGTAGCGTGGGAAGGTTCGGCGAACCGTCCCTACCCCCAAAGCGGAGAGCTATTTCTTCTTGGGCGCTTTTTCGGCGGGACGGGCGGAAACCGCGTCGAGGCGTTGCTTCAACCGATCGAGCTCTTCGCGGAGTTCGCGGTTGGTCTTCTGGAGTTCGAGCATGTCCTGGCGGAGATCGGGGATCGCGCTGGCGGGACGGGCGTCTTGGTCGAGGGCTTTGAGCGCGGCTTCGGCGGCGTTCTGGAACCGGTCGTTCCGCGCGGAGACGGCCATTGCCGCCAGGGTGGAACGCGCCGCCGGGTCCTTGAGCTGGCCGAGGCCGTTGATGGCTCCGAGGGCGACGGCTTCGCGGAGATGGCGGGTCTTGGCGAGCAGCACCTGCCGCACGGCGGTCTTGTCGGTCTCGTTGCGCGCGAGGTAGCCCAAGGTGTTGAGCGCGGCGGTCAGGCCGCGTCCGACCAGATCGGCTTCGCGACGATCGAGGGCGGCGCGGAGGGGCGCGATGAAGGCCGGATCGTCGAGCTGGCGCATGGCGGCGACGGCGCTGTCGAAGACGTGTTCGTTGACCGAGCGGCTGTCGAGCTGGGCGATGAGGATCTGGCGCGAAGCATCCGTGGGATGGTTGGCCAAGCCGCCGAGCGCGGAGCCGATGATGTCGGGGTTCTTCTCCGTGGAAACGATGTTGGTCAGGGCGGTCAACGCGGTCGGGGTGGTGAAATCGGCGATGGCCTCAACCACGGCCTTGCGGGCGCGGGCTTCCTTTTGCGCGAGCGAAGCGCGGAGCGCGTCGAAGGCTCCGTCGGTGCCGATCCGGCCCAACGCCTTGGCGGCTTCCACGCGGACGAACCAGCGGTCGTCTTCGTTGAGCACGTCGCGCAGCAGGGCGACGGTGTCGGGGCTCTTTTCCCGCGCCAGCCGTTCGATGGCGTTGATGCGGCCGAGGGGATCGGACTTGTCCGCGAGCTGCGCAACGGTCAGAGCGCGGGGCGGGGTGAAGTCGATGCTGGCGAGGAGGGAGACTTCGGGATCGAGCCGCACGATGGTCGGCGCGGAGGGGAAGGCGAACGCGAAGTCGGCGGTGCGTCCATCGACCTGCACGACCTTGTCCACTGTGCCGAACGCTCCCAGGAAGCGCAGCGTGAGCGGGAACTGGAAATCCAGCACCTCGTCGTTCACCGGCTGGGTCTGCCGCAAGGAGACGCGCGCGATCTTGGCGCGGGCGTCCCAAACGTAGTCGGCTTTGAGCGCGGGATTGCCGCCGTGGTAGAGCCATTGATCGAAGAAGCGGTCGAGCGAACGGCCCGTGACCTCCTCGAAGGCCTGGAGCAGATCCTCGGTGACGACGGGCTGGAACTTGTGGCGCTCCAGATAGGTGCCGACCGCGCGGCGGAAAAGCTCGGGGCCGAACTGGCTACGGAGCATGTGGAGAATCCACGAGGCCTTGCCATAGACGAGGCCGTTGAACTGGTCGCCGCCGTCGGGCTTGAGCACGCGGGTGACGATGGCGCGGGTGTTGTTGGTCTGGCGGGTGAGGGTGCGGGCGCGGTTCAGCATGACGTAGCGGAACTCGTCGCGGCCGTGGAAGGACTCGGTGAAGAGCGCGTCGTAGTAGGTCGCGAAGCCCTCGTTCAACCAGAGGTGGCTCCAGTCCTTGCAGGTGACGACATCACCGAACCACTGGTGGGCCAGCTCGTGGGCCACGAGGCTCTCGGAGCTGCGGATCGTCTCGGACTCGTCGGCGAAGAGCGTGCGGTCCGTCAGCACGGTGAGGCTGGTGTTTTCCATGCCGCCCGCCTGGAAGTCGCGGGTCACGATCTGGAAATACTTCTCCCACGGAAACGGCATCCCGATTTCCTTCTCGAAGAAGACCATCATCTCCTTGGTGCGGCGGAAGGAATTCTTCGCGAGGGGCAGCTCATCTGGCGGCACGATGAAGGCGAGCGGGAGGTCGCCGTGGGTGTCCTCGATGGACTTGAAATAGCCGGCCGCGAGGCAGACGAGGTAGTTGGCGTGCGGTTTTTCCTGTCGCCAATGGTGGGCGACGAGACCGGAGGTGCTGTTGGTTTCCGTGCCCAGCTTGCGGCCGTTGGAAAATACGTCCATGCCGCTGGGCACGTGGCAAATGATCTCGGTGGAGACCTTCTCGTTCGGCGAGTCGAACATCGGATACCAATGGCGGGCCACGATGGTTTCGCCCTGGGTGTAGAGGTGGGTTTCGTTCGTGCCGTAGCCGAGCTCGGGCGTGCGGAAGAAAAGGCCGTTCTCCGGATACGCCTTGTAGTCGATGGTCACGGTGTGTTCCGAGCCCACGGGCAGCGGCGGATCGAACTGGATGAGGATCTCGTGGTCCGTGGCCTGGTAGCCTTGGATCGGCACCTTGGACGTGACGGAGACGACGCGGAGCTGTTCGGCGTCGAGGCGGAGTTCGGCGAGCGGGAGACCGAGCGGCTGGAAGGTGATCGAGGCGCTGCCGGTGACGGAGCGCTCCTTGAAGTCGGGCGTGACGTCGAGCTTCAGGTGGATGAAATCCGCGTTCCGGTCCGGGGCGTAGCGACGGGCGGGTTCGCCTCCGGGCGCGAACGGCGTGGCCTGCGAGCCGTGGAAGGCTCCGTGGAAATGGCAGTAGTATTCCTCGGCGTGGGAGACGGCAGCCGCCCCGATCAGCGCGGCCAGAATGGAGGTGAGGCACTTGGACACGCCGTGCTTGTAGCGGGTGCGGCGCGGCGCGGGAAGCGCTTCCTCCTATCTGGAAAGGCGACTGCGGGCCAAGAACGGCGATATTCCCGGCTCCTGATGAAAACGCCTTCGACCGGAGATCGAAGGCGTCCGAAACGGTTTCGAGTGACGGCGCTCAGGCGGGAACCGCCGCGATGTCTGGTTGAACCGAGGCCCGTCGCCGGCGCGCTTCGGCAAAGGCCAATCCGGCGATCAGCAGGCCGCCGAAGGCCAGCGTGGTCGGCTCCGTCACTGGCGGGGGCGGCGGCTGGAGCTCGCCCTTGTAGTGGTAGCTGGTTGCGCCGCCCGCGAAGAAGACTCCCGACAACAGGTCCTGTCCCGCGAAGGAGATGGATTCGAGGAAGTCGTCCACCGTGAGCAGGCCTCCGCCGGAGCGGAAGACGGTGAAGGAGAGCGACTCGCCGTTCTGGAACCGATGGGCGCCCCCGCCCGCGCCGCTTGTGCTGAAGGCGAGGCTGAAGTCGAACGGCGGGTTCCCGCCGCCCATCGTTCCGGCCGGGATCTGGAGAGTCGGAAGATCGAAGCCGGTGGGCGGGGTGAAAAGGAACGTGAGGCCCGAAACGGCCCCCGAGAAGTTGAAGCCCCAGTTGTTGACATACTCGCCCGTCGCCATCGCGAGCGGTTCGAGCAGGAAGTTGACGCTGGTGCTGAACGCACCGACGTCCGAAAGGGTCGCTCTGAGGAGCGGCCCGGTGTTGGGATGGACCGGTCCGGCCCAAGGAGCCGAATAGTCGAGAGTCACGACCGTGGCCCGGGAGACCCAGGGAGAGGCCGCACAGACGGCGGCCACGCAACCGAGACGAATTAACGGGAATGATTTTTTCATGGTGTTGCCCTTTGGAGAAACCGCGTTGACCCGAGTTCTAACCCATACGCATTTTCGAGGCCGTCCCGGCCTCGCCCACGGTAGGTGTCGCGCGTTCGCGCCGGATTGTCAACGGGCCTGGCCGCCCCAAGCGGAGACAATTTGGTGTCGGGCGCTACGGGTTCGGGCAAAGCGCAAGAACCGGCCGAACGATTGACGCGCGGGAGGAGCCGGGCACTGTGAAGGCATGAAACGCGCGTGGATTTCCGCAGGTGCCCTGGTGGTGGTCGTCAACCTGTCCTCCGCCCAGACGAATGCGCCCGTTACCGACGCAGGATCAGTCTCCAAGGAAACGCTGGCCGCTCCTCTGGTGGCGGCGGAATCCCCCGCGTCGGGCACCGCGGAGACCCCGGCGATCGGGGCAACTTTCCAGTCCGCACCGATGTCGCTCGGGACCGCGAATACGCCGGAAATCTCGGCGGCTCCCATCGACGGCATCGAAGGGCGGCGCTTCAACTACACGGGCGCGGTCCCGCAGGCGGTGAAGGGCGGGGGATTCAAAGGGTTCCTCAACCTGTTCAATCCTTTCGCCAAGCTCTCTGCGGCCGAGAAGGCGCGGTCGGCCTCGTCGGTGGATCGCCCGTTGCCGCGCGGCTTCGTGGACGAAACGGAACTGGAGCCGGTGGGACTCCGGGTCATCTCGGTCGAGACGAAGTGAGGGGAGGGGAAGGTTCTGATCCCAGATGCCGAATACCTGATTCCGGATGGGGAAAGGCCTTCTGTAGTCGAACGTCAAACCGCGATTGATCGAATCGTCCTCGCTCGGACAGTCGAACTCGCCGGAAACATCCGGTATCAGGGATCAGGCATCCGGTATCCGTCTTCACTTCTTCCCCGCCGGAGTAAATCGCCAGTCCACGTGGCCGTCGTAGGCCATCGTTTCACGGACCAGCGCGAATAGTTCCGGGTCGTAGGTGGCGAGCTCTTCGCGGGTGATGATCGGATGGGCGGTGTCGGCGGGCGGATGGGTTTGTCCGCCGGCGTCGAAGAAGGCGACGACGCCCGAAGCGAAGTAGTCGGAAGCGCTGTGCAGCGAGGGCGTGCCTTTCCATTTCCCGGCGGCCAGCGCGCCGGCGTGCAGCTCCTTCACCTTCGCGCCGAAGGTTTCGTCGAGGCGCTTCACCCGCAGCTCGTATTGCTGCACGTCGCGGCCCCGGTTCTCCCAGTTCGGATCGACGGGACGAACCGAGGTCAGGTCGAAGAACGCCTTGGCGAAGAGCCGGACGATCTCGTGGTCGCCCGCGCCGGGAACGGCGGGATCGGCCAGCACGTTTTCCTCGGCCACGATGACGAGCTTGGTCTGCGGGTTGTATTCCAATTGGCGCAGCACGGGATCAAAGCCGGGAATCGTGGACATCGCGGAGAACTCCGGCAGATCGCACAGCGATTCGCCCGCGCCGAGCACAACGAGCTTTGCGCCGTCGGCGATGAGCGCCTTCAGGATGTCGTGCCGGTAGGCGAACATCTTGCGGATCGTGTCGTTGGCCTTGAGCAGCGCGGTGTCCGACGCCTTGTGGCCGATGACGGGAAACTCCCGCGCCCAGGTGAACTTGGTGTAGTAGGCGGGGATCTTGAACTTGGCCGGCGGTGCGATGACGACGGGATGCTTCTGGAGGAAGGTGTAGCGCCAGTCCGTTTGCGGAGTGAATTTGAAGACGCTGCGGACGAACTCGTAGGTCTCGGGATCGTAGGCCTTGAGCTGTTCGCGCGTGGTGATCGGACCGTGGTTCCAGTTGTTGGGCCGGTTGCTGTCGAAGTAGCACTGCGCGACTTCGGCCCAGAATTCGCCGGGGTTCGACGCGGCGTAGGAAAACTTCCAGAGGCCTTTGTCCATCGCCTTCTTGTAGGCGAGGTTCCGGCGAGCGTTCCAGTCGGGCTCGATGCTGCGGAGCGCGCCGTCGATGGTGTGGAGGAACTCGTGCACGCCGATGCTCTCGTCGTCGTAGCGGTCGATGGGGAGGCTGAGGACGTTCTCCTCGCCGAAGCTGGTGGGGCGTCCGCCGGTGCCGCGCACGCGTTCGTTCATGTAGTCCGGGTTCCGCGTGTTCCGGTATTCCGGCATGTCGGTGTAGAGCTGGTCGCGCCCCATGATGATGAGATACATCTTGTTCTTCACGAGCGCGTCGAAGATGTCCGGCCGACCGGCCAACATGCCGCTGGCGATCTCGTAGGTGCGCCGGAGCGCGAGATCGTCCACCACCGGCGCGGCGACGACGGGCATGCCTTTGAGGTCGATGA
>CAMLMI010000131.1 GCA_946480965.1 uncultured Verrucomicrobiales bacterium
CGTCGTCGTTCCGACCCGCTTGGCCCAAGCCCCGCCCTCGCAGCCGCTCCAAGCTGCCGTTACTGCCTCCAGCGCGCCGGTCGCGCTCTTCACCGGCGTCGGCACCAGCGGCAACTTCCCCACGCCCAACTACCCTGCCGAAGCCCGCCGTCGCGGCGTGGAAGGCACCGTCGAATTGATGGTCGAAGTCGGACCCAACGGCGTCCCCGCCAAGGTCGAAGTCTTCGAATCCAGCGGCAGTCTGCTGATCGATTGGCCCGCCGTGGAATGGGTCCGCAAACGCTACCTCTGGCCCGAGGGTCCCGTCCGCCGCTACCGCATCCCCTTTGAATTCCGGTTGAAGAAGTAGCTTCAACCCTTTCCGTTCCGCCATGCACTCACCGCTGCTCGCCAACGTCGTCGTCGATCTTTTCATCGAGGGCGGCCCCATCATGTATCCCATCCTCCTCGCCGCGCTCGCCACCGTGGCGGTCGTGGGCGAGCGGATCGTCTGGTGGTGGCGCTTCAACAGCCGCCGCGATCCCAAGCGCTTGGCGCAGGTCTTCGCCGCGCTGGAGGAAGGTTCCATCGAAGCCGCCCAACAGACCTGCCGGGGCTCCCAGGACCCGGTCATCCGCATGTTGGACGAAGGCCTGCGCGGTTATCCCCGCTCTGTGGAAGAGAATCTCCAGGTCGTCGCGATGGACGAAGTGGAGCACGCCGGCAAATACCTCAGCGTGATGGATACCCTCATCACCTTGGCCCCGCTCCTCGGCCTGCTCGGCACCGTCACCGGCATCATGGGCTCCTTCCAGTCCATCGGCGGCAGCGAACTCGCTGTGGAAAAAGTCACCGGCGGCATCGGCGAAGCCTTGATCGCCACTGCGGCCGGTCTCGGCATCGCGATCATCGCGCTCCTGCCCTACAACCATTTCACCCGCCGCGCCCAGCGGCTGGAGATCGAGCTGCAAAAAGCCGGCACCCTCTGCCAAGGCCTGCTCAAGCGCCTTGATCCCCGTCCGGCCGACGACACGACCTCCTATCCTTCCAGCGCCGGCGAACGCCGTTGATCCATCCCGGCCGGCGCCATGAAGAAGATCCAATCCTCCCTCGGCCAACGCCACGCGCGCATCGAGATCGTGCCGTTGATCGACATCATGTTCTTTCTGCTCGCCTCGTTCATGCTCGTCAGCCTCACGATGAGCAAACAGCAGACGATCAAGGTCAACCTGCCCACCGCCACCCAGGCACGGCCCGACTTCAAGCCCGAGATGATCAGTCTCGCCGTGGACCGCACCGGCGGCGTCTTTTTGGAGAAGCAGCCGATCACCTTCCCCGCGTTGTTCCAGACGCTGACGAACCGCTACGCCGCCAACACGAACCTGCCCGTCTATATCAGCGGCGACCTCGACACCACCCACGGCCAAATGGTCCAGGTGCTCGACCTCGTCCGGCAGGCCGGTTTCCAGAAAGTCGCCTTCAACGTCCAGGCCGACGCCGCCAAACCCTGAGCCGCGCGCGATGAAGAAAGCCCTTCCCCTCGTGGTCATGGCCCTTGCCCTGGCCCTCTGTGGCCTCTGCGTCGTCCAGTGGGTCCGCGAAGCCAACCTCCGCGCCAAGGTCCAGTCCCTCACCCAGGAAAGCGCCGAAAAATCCACCGCCATCGCCACGCTCGAAAGCCGCTTGAAGGCTTGGGAATCCGACATCCAGCGCCTCGGCGCCCGCGTGGACGAGCTCAAGGCCGCCGAATCCACCAACAACGCCGCGCTCAACCTCGCCAACCGCGCCCGCGCCCAGGCCGAGATCGACGCCGCCCGGGCCAAGGAAGAACTCGACGCCTACAAGGAAGGCTTCGCCGCGCAGAACGAGAACCTCAAGCGCCAGAACGAATCCATCGCCCGCCAGAACCTCGCCATCGAGGAACAGAACGCCCTGCTCAAGAAACTCGGCGAAGAACGCAACCAGATCGTCGAACAGCTCAACGCCCGCACCCGCGAGTTCAACGATGTGGTCGAGAAATACAACGCGCTGGTGAAGCAGATCGAAGAACAGCAGACGAAGAAGTGACTTCCGAGAAGCGGAAACCCGAAGCCCGAAGGCCCAAGGCCAAATCTTCGGACTTCAGCCGTCGAATTTCTCTCGGTCTTTGGCCTTCCGACTTCGGGTTTCCTTTCCCTACCGTCGCCCGCACATGCATTCCACCGCCCTCATCACCGGCGCGTCCCGTGGCATCGGACGCGGCATCGCCCTTGACCTCGCCAAAGCCGGGTTCGACCTCGTCATCAACTACGCCGGGAACGAGACCGCCGCCCGCCGCACCGCCGAGGACTGCCTCGATGCCGCAAAGTCCGTCGGCAAACACATCCGAGCCGAGATCTGCCAGGGCGACGTCGGAGTGGCGGCGGATCGCCAAAAGCTGATCGACTTCACCCGCGCCACCTTCGGTCGGCTCGACCTGCTGGTGAACAACGCCGGCGTGGCCCCGAACGTCCGCGCCGACATCCTCGAGGCCGGCGAGGAGAGCTTCGACCGCTTGATCAACATCAACGTCAAGGGCCCCTACTTCCTCACCCAGCTCGCCGCCAAGTGGATGATCGAGCAGGCCGCCGAATCCGGAATCGGGCATCCGGGATCAGGCATCCGGGATCACGGACCAGGCATCCCATTGCCAATCTTCCGGCCCAAGATCGTCACCATCTCCAGCATCAGCGCCTACACCGCGTCGGTGAACCGGGGCGACTACTGTGTGGCCAAGGCCGCGCTCTCCATGCTCACGCCGCTCTACGCCGCGCGCCTCGCCCCGCACGGGATCAACGTTTATGAAATCCGCCCCGGCATCATCGCCACCGACATGACCGGCCCGGTGAAGGAGAAATACGACAAGCTCATCGCCGAAGGCCTCACACCCATCCAACGCTGGGGCACGCCCGAAGACATCGGCCGCGCCGTCACCGCCATCGCCCAGGACCTATTGCCCTTCAGCACCGGCGAAGTGCTCAACGTGGACGGCGGCTTCCACCTGAGAAGGCTCTGACCTTCGCAGCGGTGCAGGAGTCCGTCTCCGATTCCAAGGGCTCTCCAAAACCAGGGCGTTTCTTCGGCGGCCTTTGTTGCCTTGGTTCCCGCGTTCCCTCCACAGTGTCTTCGTGGCCGGCCTCGTCCCCCAACACGTCCTTGAGCAGATCCGTCATGCGAGCGACATCGTCGATGTCGTGGGCGGCTACGTGCCCTTGAAGCGCGCGGGGGCGAACTTCCAGGCGCTCTGTCCCTTCCACAAGGAGAAGTCCCCGAGCTTCAACGTGAACCCCACGAAGCAGACCTACCACTGCTTCGGCTGCGGCAAGGGCGGCGACGTGTTCCGCTTCATCCAGGACTACGAGAGCATTCCTTTCATGGACGCGGTCCGGCGTCTGGCGGAACGCGCGAAGATCCCGCTGGAGTTCGAGAACAACCCCGCCGCCCAGCAGGCCCGCGCCATCAAGGACACGCTGCTCCAGGTCCACGAGCAGATCACCCAGCGTTGGCAGGCCGCGCTGCTCCAGGAAGGCGGCCAGATCGCCCGCGACCACATCGCCAAGCGGCAGTTGTCCCAGGAAGCGGTGGACCTGTTCCGCATCGGCTACGCGCCGGACTCGTGGGACGACACGGTGAACTGGGGCAAGAGCAAGGGCTACGAGCCGGCCTTGCTGGAGCAGGCGGGACTCGTCGTGCGCAAGCCGGATGAAAGCGGCGGTGGTCGGGACCGCTACTACGACCGGTTCCGCGGTCGGCTGATGTTCCCGATCTGCGACGAACAGGGCCGCGTGATCGGCTTCAGCGGACGCATCCTCACCGGCGACGAAAAGACGGCCAAGTATGTGAACTCGCCGGAGACGCCGCTCTTCACCAAGGGCCGCGTGATCTTCGGCTTGGACAAGTCCAAGCGCGCCATCCTCGACGCCAAGACGGCCATCGTCTGCGAAGGCCAGCTCGACCTGATCGCCTGCTTCATGGCGGGCGTGAAGAACGTCGTGGCGCCGCAGGGCACGGCCTTCACGCCGGACCAGGCACGCATCCTCAAGCGCTACGCGGACGAGGTGGTGCTGTGCTTCGACGCGGACAACGCGGGCCAGAACGCGGCGGTGAAGGCGCTCGATCCGCTGCTCGGCGCCGGGCTGAGCGTGAAGGTCATGGGCATCCCCAGCGGGAAAGACCCGGACGAGTTCATCCGCGAGAACGGCGGCGAAGCCTTCGCGCAGCTCGCGGCCAAGTCCGTGGGCTTCTTCGACTGGTATCTCGACCGTTTGGCGCGGACCAACGACCTCGGGTCCGACAAGGGTCGTGTGGCCGTGGTGAAGGCGATGTCGGAAGCGGTGCTGAAAGCCGGCAGCGGCGTGCTGCACGACACCTACGCGCAGAAAACGGCGGTGCGGCTCGGTGTGTCGGCCGACACCATCCGGGGCGAGTTCCGCAAGACCGCGCGGTCCACCCCGGCACCGTTGCCCGAGCCGCCGATGGAAGCCGTCGGCGAAGCGGCCGACGGATCGTTCGACGGTTCCTTCGAGGAGCAGGTCGTGCTCAAGGCTCCGCCGAGCGAGGAACTGCTGCTGCGGCTCTTGTTGGAGCACGACGAGCTGGTGGCTCAGGTGGAGCCGGTGTTGCAGCTCGAATGGTTGTCGCACGATCTGGCGCGCGCGGCGATGGAGCATCGGCTGAACGCGCAGCGCGACGGTTCGTGGCGTGGCGCGGCCGCGTGGATCGGAGGGCTGGAAGGCGGACCGATGCTGCGCTTGTTGACGGAGACGCTGGCCCTGCCGGTTCCGGCGGGCGATCCCGCGCTGCTGGTCTTCGGCGCACCGAACAAGGTCGGCGTGCTGCCGATGCTGCGCGACAAGTTCGTGGACGCCCAGATCACCGCCATCAACCAGCGCCTGCGCGACCCGGAGCTGACCGACGACGACGCGATGCACCTGACCCAGCACAAGCTGGAGCTGCGCAAGATGAAGGGGCGTCCGCTGGGAGCGGCGTAGCGGGAAGCGCGCTGGTTTGATCGGAGCGCGGCCGATTCGCTTCGGCTACTCCAGATGCACGATGCCGTGGCGGACGGCGGTGATGGCGGCTTCGGTGCGGTCCTGCACGTCGAGCTTCACGAAGAGGGTCTTGAGGTGGGACTTCACCGTGTCCTCGGAGATGTGGAGCGTGGAACCGATTTCCTTGTTGCTCCGTCCCTTGGTCAGGAGCTGGAGGACTTCCAGCTCGCGCTCGGTCAGGTTCTGCCGCTTGCGCCGTTCCTGGAGCAACGAGGCGACCTGCGGGGGAAGGATTTCCCTGCCGGAATTCACCGCGCGGATCGTCGCGGCGATCTGCTCCTGCGAGCTGTCTTTCAGGAGGTAGGACTTCGCGCCGGACTGGATCGCGCGGTAGATGTCCTCGTCGAGATCGTAGGTGGTGACGACGACGACCTTGGCCTCGGGGAACTCCTTGCGGATGGCGAGGATGGTTTCCACGCCGCCGATGCCGGGCAGGCGGAGATCCATCAACACGACGTCGGGCCGGTGCTGGCGATGGAGCTCGATGGCGCTGAGGCCGTCTCCGGCTTCGGCCACGACCCGCATGTCGGGCTGGCTCTGGACCAGCGCGGAGAGCCCCATGCGGAAGGCGGGGTGATCGTCCACGAGGAGCAGCCGGATCGGGGGCTTGGGCGTAGCGGCGTTCACAACTGGCTCCATGGAGTAGCCGCTCGCGGCGACCGGATCAATCCGCATCCCCGGCCGGCGTGCGGCAACCGGGACGGATGCGGAACGGCCAGCATGAGGCTTGCGCTACGCCACCACGATGTTCACCAGCTTCTTGGGCACGATGATGATCTTCTTCACCGTTTTGCCTTCGAGAAACATCTGGGCCTTCTCGGCCTTGAGCGCGAGCTGCTCGATCTCGGCGTTCGTGGCGGCCACGGCCACCTTGATCACGTCGCGCAGCTTGCCGTTCACCTGCACCGGGAACTCGATCTCCGACTCGACCAGCAACGCGGGGTCGTAAGAGGGCCAGGGAGCGTAGCTCAACGACGCAGTCGGAAGGCCGAAGGCCAAATGGAGCTTGGCCCACAGCTCTTCCGCGATGTGCGGCGCGAAGGGCGCGAGGAGCTGGAGGAACGTCCGATAGACGCTCACCGGCTTGGTTTCCCAGCCCATGGCTTCGTTGATGAAGACCATCATGGCGGAAATGGCGGTGTTGAAGCGCATGCCTTCGAGGTCTTCCGTCACCTTCTTGATGCAGGTGTGGAGCGTCTTGAGCTGCGCGGGCGTGGCGGGCACGTCCTTCAGCGCGGCGCTGAGCTGGATGCCGTCGAGCAACGCGGCGGAATCGCCCTGGGCGGCGGCGAGCTGCTCGTAGTCGGTCTCGGTGGCCTCGTCCACGTAGGCGCGCCAGACGCGGCCGAGGAAACGATAGACGCCTTCGACGCCCCGGGTGTTCCACGGCTTGGTGTCCTGGAGCGGGCCCATGAACATCTCGTAGAGGCGGAACGCGTCGGCGCCGAACTCCTTCAGCACGTCGTCGGGATTGACCACGTTGCCGCGGGACTTGGACATCTTCTGGCCGTCTTCACCGAGGATCAGGCCCTGGTTGACCAGCTTGAAGAACGGCTCGGCGGTGGAGACGTGGCCGAGGTCGAAGAGGATCTTGTGCCAGAACCGGGCGTAGAGCAGGTGCAACACGGCGTGCTCGGTGCCGCCGACATAGAGATCGACTCCGGGCGTGACCCCGTAGCCGCCGACGTGAGGAGGCGGATTGGCGGAGGCGGCCGTGTCCGCCTCGTTACCTCGGCGGCTACCCATCCAGTAGCTCTCCACGTCGCGGTTCACGAAGGCGGTGCCGTTCTTGGCGTCGAGGTAGCGGAGGTAATACCAGCACGAGCCGGCCCATTGGGGCATCGTGTTGGTCTCGCGGATGGAACCGTCGGGCAAATGGAGCCAGTCCTTGGCGCGGGCCAACGGGGGCTCGCCGCTCGCCGTCGGCTTGTAGTCTTCCAACGTGGGCGGGAGCAGCGGCAGCGCGCTCTCGGGCAAGGCTTCGTGATAGAGGTTCCCGGCGGCGTCCTTCTTCCAGATGATCGGGAAGGGTTCGCCCCAATACCGCTGACGGCTGAAGAGCCAGTCGCGCAGCTTGAAGTTGACCGTCTTCTGGCCAAGGCCCTTGGACTCCAGCCATGCGGTGATCTTGGCCTTGGCTTCGGCGGTGGGGAGGCCGTCGATTGAAACTTCGCTGTTGGAGGAAAGAACCGCCACGCCTTCGGACGTGTCGCAGACACCGAGCGAGTAATAGAATCGCTTCTCCTCGTCTCCCACCTTCAGAACAACCGATTCGTTGTCGCCGTCAGGAATGGTCATGGAGGGAACTGCATCGCGAACCTTCGGAAGAACAGTTCCAACGACCGGCTTAATCGGCAGATTGAACTTCTTGGCGAATTCAAAGTCCCGCTCGTCGTGTGCCGGCACGGCCATGATTGCGCCGGTGCCGTAGGTCGCCAGGACGTAGTCGGCTATCCAGATGGGTATCTTCTCGCCGTTGACCGGATTGATGGCGTAGGCGCCGGTCCAGACGCCGGTCTTGTCCTTGGCCAATTCGGTGCGCTCCAAGTCGGACTTGGTGGCGGCGAATTTCTGATACTGCTCCACTGCCGCCTTCTGAGCAGGGGTCGTGATTGAGCCAACTAAAGTGTGCTCAGGGGACAAAACCATGTAAGTCGCACCAAAGAGCGTGTCCGGGCGGGTCGTGAAGACACGAATCTTGGTCGCGTGGCCGTCCACTTTAAAATCTACTTCTGCTCCCTCGCTCTTCCCGATCCAGTTCCGCTGCATTTCTTTCAGCGAGTCGGACCAGTCGATGGTGTCGAGATCGGCCAGTAGACGTTCGGCAAAGGCGGTAATGCGAAGCATCCATTGGCGCATCGGCTTGCGGATGACGGGGAAACCGCCGACCTCGCTCTTTCCTTCGATGACCTCCTCGTTGGCCAGCACTGTGCCCAGTTCGGGGCACCAGTTCACTGGGGCTTCGCTGACGAAGGCTAGTCGATGATTGTCAATCCAGAGCCTCCGTTGAAACTCGCTCTTAAGGTATTCTGGCGACTCCTTCCACTGCCGGTTGCGCTCACGCAAGAATGGGTTGTCTTTCCATTCAGCTATCCTCTTGGGAGCGTCAGAAAACGCATCTTCCAAGAGTCCAATCGGCATCGCCTTGTTTTCATGCTTATCGAAGTAGCTGTTGTAGATCTGGAGGAAGATCCACTGGGTCCACTTGAAATACTCGGGATCGGTCGTGGCGACTTCGCGGGACCAGTCGTAGCTGAAGCCGAGCGACTTAATCTGTCGGGTGAAGTTCGCGATGCATCGTTTGGTCTCGATGCTTGGGTGCTTCCGCTCCCTGATCGCGAACTGCTCGGCGGGCAGGCCGAAGGCGTCCCAGCCCATCGGGTGCAGGACGTTCTTGCCCTGGGAACGACGGAAGCGCGCGAGGATGTCCGTGGCGGTGTAGCCCTCGGGATGGCCGACGTGCAGGCCGGCGCCGGAGGGATACGGGAACATGTCGAGGATGTAGAACTTCCCCGGGGCCTGGCCGCTGGCGACTTTGGCGGGGCTGAGGGCATCGGCCCCGTGGCGCAGGGTGAACGGGTGCCCGTCCGGCAGGACCTCGCTGGGATTCCAGGCGCGGAAGGTCTGTTCCGCGTCCCAGTGCTGCTGCCACTTGGGTTCGATCAAATGAAAGGGATACTGCCGGCGCGACATAAGAGCGGGCATCATGGGAAACCCGGTTTTCAAGGCAATGGCGGAATTGGAATGACGAGGACCGAAGGGCAAAGGCCGATGGGGAACGGAGCGCGGACGGTCACGTTGCCTTGAAGAAATCCTGGGCGTGAAGCCCCTCACCCCCTGCCCTCACCCCATCGGATGGGGAGAGGGTGGCCGAAAGTCGGGTGAGGGGCCGTCTCCCTCCCATCGACGGCCTCATGGTTTCTACGGAGCAACCTGACCGTCCGAGCTCCTGCGAAAATGACTCCGCTGCGGGACGACGGCTTTGTGAACAATTTACAATTGGCGGGCAACGTTCCGGGCCCATCCTCTGTCCAACGGTGGCAAGGACACGATCCATGAAGAAAACAGCAGTTCTCCTCGCCCTGACGGCGGCGGGCGGCGTCGCGGCCGGCATCTGGGCGGAGCGGGTGGTTTTGCGGACGACGGCTCCGATGGTGGCTCCGGCACCGACCAACTCGGTGCCGCTCCGGCCGGCCGCCGGAGCGACGAATGCGGTGCCGGAAACGCGACCGCCCAGCGCGGATGCGCGCGCGGAGCTGGAGGCTTGGTTCAAGCCGGACCGGCGTGATCGGCCCGAGCGACACGGGGAATTGCAGCGGATCGTGGCCGGGCTGGGCGCGGCGGAGATTCCTGCGTTGATGGAGTGGCTGGCCACGCTGCGTCCGCCGCATGAACGGCAGATGCTCCTGCACATGCTGCTGCATCGCTGGGGGCAGGTGAATCCGGTGGCGGCACTGGCTTGGCTCGATTCCTCGTCCGTTTCGCCGGAACGGAAGAACGGCCGGGAATCCGTGCTGCGCGGCTGGGCGGACGCGGATGTGGCCGCGCTCAGGCGCTGGGTGGAGGCCCGAGAAGACGCGGGGGAACGCCGGGACTGGTTGCTGAACCACGTGGTGCCTGCGATCGCGCGGACCGATCCGGCGGCCGCGCTGAAGCTGGCCTTGCCGCTGGAGGGAGGTTCCGTCTGGCGGCATTCGGGCGCGTTGTATGCCGTGTTCAGCCGCTGGGCAGAGCTGGACCCGGTGACGGCGGCGGCCGAGGCGTTGAAACTGCCGGAGGGCCCGCGTCGCCAGCAGGCCATCGAGGCACTGGTCGGGGCCTGGGCGCTGAGCGACCTTTCCGCCGCCTGGGCCTGGGCGAGCCGACTGCCCACGGGGAACGCCCGTCGCTCGGCCTTGCAGCAGATGATCTACGCCGGGATGGGCCAGGACCCGGGCCAAGCGGCGGCGCTCGTCCTGTCCCTGCCGCCGGGAGCCTCCCGGAACCAGTTCATCCAAAGCGTGGCCGGAAGCTGGGCGCAGCAGGATCTTCCGGGGGCTTTGGCCTGGGTCAAACAACTGCCCGCCGGATCGGCCAAGGACGGCGCGATGCAGTCGATGATCCACGCTTGGGCGGAGGAAGATCCCCGCGCCGTGGCGGCCTATCTGCGCGAGCTGCCGCCGGGACAGATGCGCGGCAACATGACCTCCAGCCTGGCCTCGCAATGGGCGCAGACCGATCCGCGCGGGGCCTTGGCCTGGGCGGAACAGCTCGGTTCGGCCGAGGGCAAGAACCAGGCGATGCAGGCCGTGCTGTCATCCTGGGCGCAGACCGATCCCGTGGCCGCCGCCGCCCACGTGAAGACCCTGCCGTCCGGTTCCCAGCGGAGCGATCTCCTGCAGAACCTGGCCTACGGCTGGAGCCAGAACGATCCCAAGGCGGCGGCGGCGTTCTTCGACACGTTGCCGCCGGGCAGCGTGCGCAGCCATGTTTACGGTTCCATCGCCGGTTCCTGGGCGGAGAGCGATCCGGACGGCGCGATGGCGTGGGTGAAGGGGTTGCCGCCCGGGCCGGTCCAGCGCGAGGCCGCCCAGGGCATGTTGTATAACCTCGCGCGGGAAGATCCGCAGGCGGCGGCGGAATTCGTCGCCGCGTTGCCGCCCGGTTCGAGCGCGAATCTCACCGGCAAAATCGCCCAGCAATGGGCCCAGACGGACCTGACGGCGGCGGTGAAGTGGGCCGAGCAACTGCCGGATGGACGGGGCCGCAACGATGCGTTGCAGAACCTCGCCCACCAGTGGGCGCAGGACGATCCCCGGGGACTGGCGGAGTTCGCCCTGGGACAGAAGACCGGGCAGCTCCGGCAGAACCTGATGGACAGCCTGGCCTCGGGCTGGGCGCGGAACGATCCGCAGGCGGCGTCGGCTTGGGCGCGCGGCCTGCCGGAAGAGGACCGGGCCCGCGCCTTTCCGAGCGTCGCGGCGGCGTGGGCGGAGCATTCGCCGGAGGATGCGGCCAACTTCGTGGCCACGCTTCCGGCCGACCAACAGGCGTCCGCCGCGCAGAGCGTGCTGTCCACCTGGGCCGGTTCCGATCCGGGCGCGGCGGCGCAATGGGCCAGCGGTTTCCCCGACGGTCCGGAGCGGGACCAGGCGCTCGGGGCCGTGAGCGGCCAATGGGCGGGACAGGATCCGTTCGGAGCGGCCGATTGGCTGGCGACGCTGCCGCAAGGGCCGGCCCGCGAGGCGGCGGTCGGGGCCTACATCGACGGCGTGACCTACCAGTATCCCGAAGCCGCCGTGGAATGGGCCCAGACCTTGGCGAACGACGAAGGGCAGCATCGCCTGGAGAACGCCGCGCAGCGCTGGATGGAGGAAGATCCCGAGCGGGCCAGTGCCTGGGTGCTGACGTCCAGCTTGTCGGCGGAGGCGAAGGAGCGGTTGCTGGAGCTGGGGAAT
>CAMLMI010000132.1 GCA_946480965.1 uncultured Verrucomicrobiales bacterium
AAGGGCGATGGTGAGAAGGTCCTGCCGTTTGAATACACCGTGCGCGGCATCTTTGATGTCGGCTTCGGCGAATACAACGTGATGGTCGTGGTGTCGCTGGAGAGCGGGCAGACGCTCTATTCGCTGAACGACACCGACGTCCACGGCCTCCAGGTCATGATCAAAGATCCCTTCGGAGCGAACGAAGCTCGGACGCGTCTCCAGCCCATGCTGGGCGACGACTACGGGATGATGACGTGGCGCGAGGAGAACCCCGACAAGTTCAACGCCCTCGCGGTGGAGAAGAGCATGATGTTCTACATCCTCTTCTTCATCATGATCGTCGCGGCGTTCGGCATCGTGAACAGCCAGATCACCTTCGTGGTCCAGAAGACGCGCGAGATCGGCATCCTCAAGGCGCTGGGCGCGACGAGCGGCCAAGTGCTGTGGCTCTTCCTCAGCCAGTCGGTGATCGTCGGCGTGCTGGGCGTCGGCACCGGCCTCGCCTTCGGGCTGGTCGCCTTGGCCTATCGCAACGAGTTCCTCCATTTCATGAGCAACGTGGCGGGCTTCGATCTCCTGCCCGTCTCCATGTATTACCTCTACGAGCTGCCGTCCCAGACCCAGACCGGCGACGTGCTGCTGATCTGCGGCGCGGCCTTCGGCTCCTGCGTGCTGGCCGGCGTGTTCCCCGCCTGGAAGGCCTCGCGCCTGCAACCCGTGGAGGCGCTCCGCCATGACTGACCCCGTGCTCTCCGCCCGCGACGTCCACAAGTCCTACGTCATGGGCCGCAAAAAGGTGGAAGTGCTCCTCGGCGTCAGCCTCGACGTCAGCGCGGGCGAATTCGTCGCGTTGCGCGGCGCGTCCGGCGCGGGCAAGAGCACCCTGCTCCATCTCCTCGGCGGCCTCGACCGGCCCGATTCCGGCAAGATCGTCCTCGACGGCCAACCGATCGAAAGACTCTCCGCCTCCGGCCTGACCCGGCTGCGCAACCGCCGCGTCGGCCTCGTCTTCCAGGCCTACCATCTCCTGCCGGAGCTCAGCGCCCTGGAAAACGTCTGCCTGCCTGCCCGCATGGCCCGCGCCCCGGCCTCAGCCACGAGGGCCAAGGCAATGGAACTTCTCCGCCGCGTCGGTTTGGCCGAACGCACCGACCATCGGCCGTCCGAGCTTTCCGGCGGCGAACAGCAGCGCGTCGCCATCGCCCGCGCGCTGATCAACGATCCCGCCTTCCTCCTCGCCGACGAACCCACCGGCAACCTCGATTCCCACACCGGCGACGAGATCATGCGCCTCCTGCGCGACCTCCAGACCGAGCGGTCCATGACCCTGATCATCGCCACGCACGACAACGCCCTCGCCGCCACCGCCCCCCGCGTGGTCCAGCTCGCCGACGGCCTCGTCGCGTCCGACTTGCGGCAATAGCCCAAGAATTTTCTCCGGGAAGCATGGAAGCCGTGACGGATTCCATAGATCGGCTCAACGGAGAACTCCAAGCCCGTCTTGTTGGATGCTAGTTCCGCTTCAGAAACTCATGAAGCCGGAGTCGCCTTCGGGCGGCGTCTTGGTGGCTGGTTTTTCCGGGGCGGTCTTGCGCGTGGGTGAATCGTCGGTCTTCAGCGTCACGGTCGTTGTCGGAGACGGCAACGGCAAAGCGGAGGCGGCTTCTGCCGAAGGGCTGATGGGCTCCACAGGAGCGGGAGACGCCGACTTCGTTGGCCGGGATGCCTCCGGCTCCGCTTCCGCTCCACCGATCAACTGCTGGAGATCCTCCACGGCCGATTGGAGCATCCGCGCCTGGGCGCTGAGTTCCTCGGCGGCGGCGGCGCTTTCCTCGGATGTGGCGGCGTTCGACTGCGTGGTGCCGTCGAGCAAAGTAACCGCCTTCGCGATTTGCTGGATGCCCTGGTCCTGTTCGGCCGAGGCGCTGGCGATCTCGCCCACGAGCAGGTCCACCTCGCGCACCTTGCCCACGATCTCCTTGAGCTGCCCGTCCACGCGGCCGCTGATGGCCACGGCGCGCTGGCTCTTGCCGATCGCGTCCTCGATGCTGTCCGCCGTTTCGCGGGCGGCCTTGGCGCTGCGCTGGGCCAGGCTGCGCACCTCGTCGGCCACGACGGCGAAGCCGGCACCGGCCTCTCCCGCGCGGGCGGCTTCGACGGCGGCGTTCAGGGCGAGGATGTTCGTCTGGAACGCGATCTCGTCGATGGTCTTGATGATCTTGGAAATGTTGCTGCTGGCCTGCTGCACGTCGTCCATCGCGCGGGTCATCTCGGCCATGTCGCCCGCGCCGCTCTCGGCGGCGGAACGGGTCTGGGTGGCGAGTTGATTGGCCGAACGGGCGTTCTCCGCGTTGCGCCGCGTCATGCTGCCGATCTCGGTGAGCGACGCGCTGGTCTCCTCCAGCGATGCGGCCTGCTCGCTGGCGGACGTGGCCAGGGTGTGGCTCGCGGCGGACACCTGGCTGGAGGCCGTCGTCACTTCGCTCGAACCCAGGCGCAGCCGGTCCGACACGTCCTGGAGAATGCGGACCACCGACCGCGAAATGCCGAGCGCGACGACCAGTCCCAGCAGCGCGGCCACTGACGCGCCGACGCCGACGGCCCGTTCGCCGAAACGCACGCTGCCCAGGATCGCTTCTCCGTCCGTGGCCCCGGCCTTCTCGGTCAGCTCCATCGCCTCGCGGATCTTTGCGGCGTAGGCGGCGAAGGCCGGGTAAACCTTCTGCTCCATCACGGCGGCGGCTTCCGCGCCCTTGCCCTGGTCGCTCATGGCGACCATTTCCTTGCGGGCGTCGATGTAGGGCGCGCGCAGGGCGCTCATGTCCTCGAAGATTTTCCGTTCCCCGGCCGTGGCGGAGAGCTTGTCGAAGGTCTCGAAATAGCCGGACATGACGGTCGAGTTGTCCTTCATCTCGGCCGCGAGCTTCTTGCGGAGCGCCTCGTCCGAAGTCATGGCGTAGCGCTGGGCGAGGATGAAGTTGTCGCGGTTGAGCACGCCGATGAGGTTGATCGCCCGGTAGCTCGGGAGCGTGTCGGTGGTGATCTGTCGGGCGCTGCGGCCAATGGTGCCGAGGCCGAACCACGAGACGGTTCCGGTCAGCACGCAGGCCGCCACCACCACCGCGAAACCGGCCGCCACGCGGCGTCCAACGGTCCATCCTTGGCCAAGAGTCCTGGGTCGAGTGTTTTTCATAGTCGGGAAAAAGCACCCCTAGGGAACGACCAGACACACCTACGGGCTGATGGGAAGATCGGCGCGAAGCCGCAGACTTTAAGTCAAAAGTGTCCCCGTTTCGCCATCCGGCAAGTCGGGAAACTCCTCATTTGCGCTTCGGGCCTGCCCGTCTCAGCGATTCCCCAAACCGGCTCCCTGTTCCACGGTCCATCGATACCCGCCGTTTCCGAGGCAGTGACAATGGGCCGCGAAAAAACCGCCCCGGTTCAGCCAGAAAAGCGGCCAGATCTGCTCCCGATCCGTCTCCGGCAAAGCGAGTTTCGCCAGTCCGCCCTTTGGAAAAAAACCGAAGCGCCCTTCCCGGTGCGGCGACGGCAACATGCGCAGACGCGGCCTCACCTCGAAAAGGAACATCAGCCAATGCGCGGCCCCTAGGTAGCCCACCTCGCTCACGATTCCCGTCAGGTGCAGGTCCGTCGGGGACAGGGACACGCCCATTTCCTCGGCGGCTTCGCGGCACGCGCAGGCGTGGGGCGATTCGCCGGTCTCGGTCTTCAGTTTGCCTCCCGGCGGGCTCCACAGCCCCCGGTTCGGCTCCTGGCTGCGCTCCATCAACAGGACCTCGTCGGCTTCGTTGAAGGCGTAGAGCAGCGTGGCGATCTTGTAGGGCAGCGACATGGCAAAAGCGTCGAGCCATCACGCCCGAGCGCTGCCCGGCTTGGCAAGCGCGGGAACCGGTTCCGGTATCCCGCCCGGGCGATTTGAGCGACGGACCCTCAAGCTTGCTCGCGGCGGGACGAAATACCTCTCGTCCGTCCACGGACCTCAGCCATGCCGTCGCCGTTGCCCAACCTGCAAAACCGCCGCCTCCGTCGCCCAGCCGACGGGACCCGAATCTCGCGTCCCACCGTCGCCCGGCTCACGGAAGCTCTCCTCGACCTGCCCCGGGGCTTCGGCTACGTTCTTGGCCTCGATCACCAATCCTTGCCCGTGCTTTCCCGGGCCAACCACGTCGTCCAACCGTTCTGATTCGGATGTCGTTCCAGGTTCCCGATCCCAAGCCACGCCCGGCGAACTCCGTTCGTCTCCCGGTGGCCATGGTGGTCGCCGCCGTCGTCGTCCTCGGCGTGCTGGTCCGAATCTCCTCCAGCAATCCGGAGACGATCTGCACGCTCGACCATCTCGCCTCGGAAAACGGCTTCCTGGTCCGGACCAACGACGGCTCCCGCTTCAGCGGCGACCTGGTCGAATTCTACGCCCCCGGCGTGCTGAAGTCCCGGCGCACCGTCCGCAATGGCCAGTTGGAGGGCCTGTCCGAGAGCTGGCACACGAACGGGGCCGTCGAGGCGCGGGAGTTCTTCATTTCGGGCCAGCCCGACGGCGTGCGCACCCACTGGTATGCCTCCGGTGCGAAGCGCTCGGAAGCCACGCTCGTCGCCGGCAAGATGGAGGGAGTCTTCCGCGCCTGGCACGAGAACGGACAGCTCGCCGAGGAGATCGCGATGAAGAACGACCGGCCTTCCGGCGAGGCCCGGGCCTGGTATCCCAGCGGCTACCTGAAAACGGCCATCGGCACCAACCGCCTCGGCCGAATGGAGCGCAAGCACTGGGCCGACGGCGAATGCCGGGAATGGCCTTAGCCGGAGCGAGGCCGGGAGCACGGGAAGCACCGCCGGTCCGGGCGCATCCGGATGGCGCTCAGCTCCCCGACACCATCGAGCGGCGCAACTGGCGCGAGGCCACCAGCGGATCGAGGCGGAAGAGGAGGTAGTAGGCCAGCTTGCCCTTCAACCGGTGCCACCAGGACCGCGACCGTTTCCACGCCTCGAACTCGAGCTGCACGCAGTGCTTCAGGTCCGCCGCCAGGATCTCCCGCCCTTCCGCCGCCAGCCGCGCGTCTTCGATCCGGAGCATGACCTCGTAGTTGATGTGCAGGCTGCGGGTGTCGAGGTTCAGCGAGCCGACATACACGATGTCGTCCAGCACGATCATCTTCGTGTGCAGGACCTGCGGCTGGTATTCGGCGACGCGGAGCCCGGACTTCAGCATCCGGCGATACAGGCTGCGCGTGGCCATCTGCATGAGCGGCACGTCGGACTTGCCGGGCAGGACGAGTTGGACGCGTCCCCCGCGCTTCACCACGCGGTGCAGGTCGCGCCGCAGCTTGGCCGTCGGCAGGTAGTAGGCGGAGATGATCGCCACGTCCCGGGCGTAGCGGAGATCCGCATGAAGCATGGTCTTGAACGGCGTGCGGCCGAAACCCGGCGCTGTGAGGAAGAGCAGCCCCTTCTCGTCCAGATGCTCCGCCCGGCGCAGGCTGTGGCGGAACTGCGCCAGCCGCGTGTGTTTGTATTCGGCCAGCTCGAACATCTGGTCCACGGCCCGGGCCAGCTCCACCGCCGCCGGACCGGTGATCTTCATGCCGAGATCGCGCCAGCCCGATTCCACGCCGTCGGAGGCGTATTCGTCGCCGATGTTGAACCCGCCGATGAAGGCCACCTTCTCGTCGCAGACGAAGATCTTGCGGTGGTCGCGGAAGCTGAATCGTTTCAGCGCGATCGGGTTGAACCAGCGCATCTCGCCGCCGACGGCGCGGAAGGGGTTCCAGAACGAATCGCGCAGCTCCACGCTGCCGAACGCGTCGATCAGCACCCGCACCTGCACCCCGCGCCGACGGGCTTTGACCAGCTCTTCCAACGCCCTGCGGCCGACCGCGTCGTCCTTGAAGATGTAGGTCTCCAGCCGGACGGACGACACCGCCGCCTGGATGGCCTCGAGCATCTGCGCGTAAGCCTCGCGGCCGGTCCGGAGCCAGCGGAATTCGGATGGCATGGCCGCACTCTGCCCGAGCGCGGGCCGACGGCAAGGCCCGCGCCGATCCGGGGAACCGGCAGCCGCTTCGACCATCAAACCCTTCGACAAACCCGGCCCACGGGGCAATTTACCCACCCATGATCATGGTCCGAAAGCTGTTCGCCATCGCGCTGCTGGTGCTGCTGGCCACCGGCCGCGCCCAGGCCGCCAACACGGCCGCCACGCTCTTCCTAGACGCCGCGCAGGCGCGCCCCGGCGACACCGTGATGGCCGCCGTGCAGCTCAAGATGAACCCCGGCTGGCACACCTACTGGGAGAATTCCGGCGATTCCGGCTACGCGACGAAGATCCGCTGGACGTTGCCGCCCGGCGTGACCAACGGCGCGATCCAATGGCCCGTGCCGGAGAAGGTCGTCATCGGCGGCGAAACCACCTTCGGCTACCACGACGAAGCCGTCCTGCTCGTGCCGTTGACCATCGCGGCCGATGCTCCGGCCGGAACGGCGAAGCTCTCCGCCAAGGTCTCCTGGCTGGAGTGCGAGAAGCTCTGCCTCCCTGGCAGCGCCACCGTGGAGGCGGAGCTGGTCATCGGGACGGAACGGACGGCGTCGGCCCATTCCGCCCTCTTCGCCGCCGCGCAGGCGCGCCTTCCCAAGATTTCTGGAGCCGATGTCCGCGCCTATTGGGCGGATGGAAACGCCACGAACCGCACGCTCGCCATCGAGTGGAAAACTTCCCTGGCCGGAGCCGATTTTCTTCCCCGCCCCAACCCCGGACTGCTCGTCGCCGCCAAGACCACCGTCGGCCAGTCCGGGCCAGACACCCGCAAGATCCTGCTCAATGTGGCTCTCGAAGAAGGCGCCTGGCCCTCGGAAATCTCGGGCGTCCTCACCGAAGACGCCTCCAGCTCCAAGGCCACCGGCTACGCCGTCGCGCTGCCGGTCGGGGAACCGCCTGCGGCTTCGACCACGGCGTCTGGCTCCGCCTCCCCCGCCCCGCCCAGCGCCTCCATCGCTTCGCTGCTCGTCCAGCTCGGTCTCGGCTTCATCGGCGGGCTTATCCTCAACATCATGCCCTGCGTGCTGCCGGTCATCGCGCTGAAGATCCTCGGCGTGGTCGGCCAGAACCGGTCCGATCCGGCCAAGGTGCGGCTGCACGGGCTGGTCTATTCGGCCGGGGTGCTCGCTTCGTTCGCCGCGATGGCGGCCATCGTCCTCGGCGTGCGTTCTGCGGGTGGCACCTTCATCTGGGGCAGCCAGTTCGGAAACCCCGTGTTTCTCGTCGTGCTCTGTTCGCTGATGGTGCTGATGGCGCTGAGCCTCTTCGGCGTGTTCGAGATCACGCTCTCCGGCCGCGTCATGGACGCCGCCAACCGCGCCGGTTCCGGCGAAGGGCTGGGCGGCGCGTTCTTCAACGGCGTCTTCGCCACCGTCATGGGCGTGTCCTGCACCGCGCCGATCCTGAGCGCCGCCGTCGGCTTCGCCCTCGCCCCCAGCCAGTCCGCCTGGACCGTCCTGGCCATGTTCCTCGCCGTCGGGGCCGGACTCGCCGCGCCGTATCTCCTCCTGAGCTTCCGGCCGAACTGGCTGAAGTTCCTGCCGAAGCCCGGCGCATGGATGGAGCGGTTCAAGGTGGCGATGGGCTTCCCGATGCTGGCCACGGCGGTGTGGCTCTTCACGGTCGCGGCGGCGCTCTTTCCCGGAAAGGCGCTCTGGCTGGGATTGTTCCTCGTCTTCCTCGCCGTCGCCGCGTGGATCTTCGGCGAATTCATCCAGCGCGGTCGCCAGCACCAAGGATTGGCCTGGGCCTTCGTCGGCGTCTTTCTCCTCGCCGGTTACGGCTGGGCTCTGGAGCGCGAACTCGGCTGGCGCAATCCGCCGGTCCAGACAGCCTCCGCTGGAGCCATCGATTCCAAGCACGGCATTGCCTGGCAACCTTGGAGCCTCGAAGCCATCGCCCAAGCCCAGGCCGCCGGTCGCCCCGTGCTGGTCGATTTCACCGCCGACTGGTGCATCAACTGCCAGGTGAACAAGCGCAACGCCATCGAGGTGCCCGAAGTGGCCGAAAGGCTGAAGGCGTTGAACTTCCAGCCATTGCTCGGCGACTTCACCCAGACCCCGGACCACATGGCGAAGGAGATCCTCAGCCACGGACGCGCCGGCGTTCCGCTCGTGCTGGTCTATCCCGGAAAACCCGGTGCTCAACCGGAGATCCTGCCCGAGCTCTTCACCAAGAGCCGGATGCTGGAGGCGTTGGATCGCGCGGCGAAAGCCACCGCCGACTGAGCGGGATTCAAAACCCGCGCCGGCCTGGGCCCAGCCACCGTGACGGCTATGGACGCACCGGGCCGAAGAGCCGGAGGAAATTGTCCGCGACTTGCCCGGACAGGGGTTCTTCCCCTTTTCCCAAGACTTCGGCCAAGCCATGCAGGATGTCCGGCAGATTGGCCGGATGGTTCAGCGCGGTGCCGTCGGGAGCGGACAGCACGTGCGTGGGCGATGGGAGGGATTGATCCGGCGCGTCGGTCTCGATGAGCAGCCGATCCGGCGGGACGTGGCGGAAGGCTTCGCGTTGGCGGGCCTTGCGTTCGTGGAGGAAATAGCCGGGAAAACCGAAGCTGGCTCCCAGCCGCGCGAAGACCGGCACCATCTCGGCCGGGCCGCTGTAGCTATGGAGAAGGAAGCCGCACGCGGGCCGTGGATGGGTGCGCAGCAATTCCTCCAATCGGCCCCAGGCCTGCAAACAGTGGATGCTCGCGGGCAGGTTGCGCTCGGCGGCAAGGCGCAGTTGCCAGACAAAGGCGTCTTCCTGTTCGGCCAAGGGAGCCGGTTCGTGCTCCGCCAGAGCCGCGCCGTAGCGCCGACGAAGGTGAGGCGGTTGGTCGATGATCCAGCGGTCGATCCCGATCTCGCCGACCACCGCCCCCGGTGTGCGCCCGAGGAATTCGACCAACGTTTCGCGCCAACGCGCCGTGCGTTCGTGGAGATACCACGGGTGATAGCCGAAGCTCGGCACGACGAAGCCCGGGAAGCGTCGGGCCAAGTCGGCGACCACGGGCCAATCCTCCTCGCACGCGCCGTTGACGACCACGCGCTGCACGCCGACGGCGCGACAGGCGGCGACGATCTCGTCCTGCCGACCGGCGAAGCGTTCGTCCTGGAGATGGTTGTGGGCGTCGAAAGTAGGGAGAATTCCCTGCTCCCGGATGCCGGACGCCGGATGGATTTCCTGCGGCGAAGTTCCGTTGTCCGGAATCGGGCATCCGGCATTCGGCATCCGTCCCTTGGCAAATTCCCGCATCGACTCCGCCACGCGGAGCACCGTGGCGCGGCGGCTTTCGGCGAGTTGCTTCAGGATGCCGAGATCGTCGAGGAAGTCGGCGTTGAAGCGGGCGACCTCTTCGGGAGGAAGTTCGTTGGCCAGATCGCAGAAGAGACCGGTCAATGCCTTCAACGTGACGGCGTCGGAATCGGTCCGGAAGCGGCAGCGGCCTTCGTGGAACTCCCGCACGAACCAGAGCCTCACCTGGCAGCCGGGCACGAGGTGTTCGTCGCGGCGCAACGCCTCGGGCATCGGTGGCCGCGCACGGGCGAGATCGACCAGCTTGCCGAGCCGCTGTTGCGGGTGGCGCAACGCGCCGAGCGTCGCCGAGAGCGCGGCGAGGCGGGCTTCGAGCGTGGCAGCGGGTGGATCGGTTTCGGACACGGGCGGGCGTTGTAGCCGCGAAGCCATGAGGGAAGCAAACCTCCGGCAGGAGCAGGCGCAGAGGATGGATTCCGGCTTCAACGAGTCCCGCACCGTGCAGAAGCGGGTGATCCGCCGTTGCAGGCTGCAAGCGGAGGCGGGAGCACGCGCGGGGAAAGGCAGCCGCAAACCGTTGGAATTCAATGAAAAATGCGGAACGTCGTTCGCTGGTATGCCACCCGCTCATGGAAGGGCAACACGGTCGGCGGATTGGGCCAGCCGACCTCGACAACAACCCTGACTACGAGAGGCAACCATGAAATCGAAGTTTCCATCCATCTCTTCCGGCTTTCTGGTCGCGGCGATCACGGTTCCGGCGTGGGCCGACCACGCGACGTCGCCGAAGGCCACCGACCTGCCGCAAAAGGGCCATGCCGAATGGACCAAACGGGCCGGCATCACTCACAAAGAGCCCTTGGGCCCCATTTCCCGTGCGGACGACCTGATCGGCCGTGAAGTGCGCAACGCCGAGGACGAAAAGCTCGGCACCATTGACGATCTCGCCATCGACACCGACTCGGGCCGCATCGCGCAGGTGATCGTTTCCTCCGGCGGTTTCCTCGGTCTCGGCGACAGGCTGACGGCCGTGCCGCCGGGCGCTTTCGAGCTGACGCCGGACAAGCAGCCGCTGCGGCTCAACATCAGCAAGGAACGCTTCAAGAGCGCGCCGCGCATGACCGGCGAGCGTTGGGACGAAGCGTCCGATTCCGTGAAGGTCGCCGAGGTCTATCGCTACTACGAGGTGGAACCCTACTTCGTGGCGGTGAAGAAGTCCGAGGTTTCCGCCGATCCCGGCCACCAGCATTTGGGCCACTTGGTCCGCGCTTCGAAGGTGATCGGAATGCCGGTGAAGACGCCCCAGGGCCAGTCGCTCGGCGACGTGCGCGACCTGTTGGTGGATTTCACCCACGGCCGCGTGAACCAGGTGCTGCTCTCCACCGGCGGCTTCCTCGGCATCGCCGACGAAGTGAGCGTGGTGCCGCCGACCGCGATGCGGTTCTCCAACCAGGACCAGCACCTCGTGCTCGACGTGTCCAAGGAGACGCTCCTGGACTCGCCGCGCTTCCAGCCCGACGCCTGGACGGAGGCGCAGGAGACCACCTTCATCGCCCGCGTCTATGAGTCCTACAAGGTCGATCCCTACTTCGATCCGAACGCGCCGATGGTCTGGCCCAAGGCGGACAATTCCGCCCGCAACCGCCCGGCGCTCCAGGCCGACACCAAGACGGCCGAGGACCAGAGCAACGCCGCCTCCGACCTGGAGATCACACGCGACATACGCCGCGCCGTCGTCGCCAAGGACGGGCTCTCGATGAACGCGCAGAACATCAAGATCATCACCGTCCAGGGCGAAGTGACCCTCAAGGGCCCCGTGAACAGCCTGTGGGAAAAGAACACGATCGAGGATCTGGCCGCCTCCGTGGTGGACCGCTCGAAGATCGACAACCAGCTCGAAGTGTCCGCCTCGGTCGCGACCCGCTGACCCGTTCACCTCAACCAACCCAGTTACGAAAGGAACGTTATGTCGAACAAAGCCGTCTATGCCATCGCCACCTCCCTCCCGCAGGCCGAGGACATCCTGGAACGCCTCCGCGTCGTGGGATTCTCCCGGGACGATGTCTCCATCCTCCTGCCGGACCAGACCACCAGCCGGGACTTCGCCCATGAAAAGGGCTCCAA
>CAMLMI010000133.1 GCA_946480965.1 uncultured Verrucomicrobiales bacterium
GGACGGCGTTGACGCGGACGTTGCGGGAGCCGAGTTCCTTGGCCAGCGATTGGGTGAAGCCGATCAGGCCGGCCTTGGCGGCGGCATAGGCGGGTTGGCCGCGCGTGCCGGCCCGGGCAGCGAAGGATGCGATGTTCACAATGTGCCCCTCCCGCGCGGACGCCATCGTCCGGGAAACGGCCTGGGCGCAGAGGAAGGAGCCCTTGAGGTTCACGTCCTGGACGCGTTGCCAATCCACATCGGTAAGACGGGCCACGGAGTCGTCCAAGGCGAGTCCGGCGTTGTTCACCAGGCAGTCGATCCGGCTCCAATGCTCCAGCACTTGGTCGATGCCTGATTTCACCGATTCGCGCGCGGTCACATCCAGGATCAGGGGCAGCAGCGCAGGATCGGCGTTCCACTCGGCCGCGCGCCGGGAAGCTGCGGCGACCTTCCAGCCTGCGCGCAGAAACCCTGCGACCAAGCCCCGGCCCAGCCCCCCGGCGGCACCGGTGACGACGACGACGGGTTGGACGGTTCCACCAGGATCGGACACGGCGCGACGCTAGCGACGGAGCTTGGCCGTCCGCCATCCCGGATTCGTCCCGGCGGGGAGAAGCGGCTTCAGATGAGGGAAAATTGCTCTTGTCACGGCCCGCTTCACTGATACTTTCGCCCGCCTTTGCTATGAAAGCTGACATTCATCCGAACTACCAGGATGCCGAAATCCGCTGCGCGTGCGGCAATGTGATCCACACCCGCTCGGTGAAGAAGTCGATCGTGGTCGGCATCTGCAATGCCTGCCATCCGTTCTACACCGGACAGCAGAAGTTCGTGGACACCGCCGGCCGCGTGGACAAGTTCCAGCAGCGCATGGCCAAGACCCAAGCCGTCCAGGCCGCCGCCGCCGAGGCCGCGACCACCAAGAAGAAGCGCAAGTAGCCCCTTTCCAGCAACCGCCCGCCCGCCTCGTCCGAGGTTGGCGGGCGGTTTGCATTTCCGGCCTGCCCCGGCCGGGAAGACGTCCGCCTCTCCGTCCGAGCCTGTTTTCTTCACATGGATCTGCGCCCCCACATCGACAAGTTCGCCCGCCGCTTCGCCGAGGTGGAAGCGGCCTTGGCCGATCCGTCGGCGTTCGACAATCCCCAGCGCGGCCAGGAGCTGACGCGGGAATATGCGCGGTTGAAGGAGCTGGTGGCCTCGGGCAATGCCTATTTGAAGGCGGCGGCGGAACTGGCCGAGAACCGCGCGTTGCTGGCGTCCGAGCCCGAAGGCTCCGAGATGGCGCTCATGGCGCAGGAGGAGATTGCTCGGCTGGACGTCGAAGTGCCGAAGCTGGAACTGGCCGTGATGTGCGGCTTGGTGCCGCCCGATCCGACCGATTCGCGCAACACCATTTTCGAGATCCGCGCCGGTGCGGGCGGTTCGGAATCCGCGCTCTTCGCCGCCGATCTCTATCGGATGTATCTCCGTTACGCCGAGGCGCGCGGCTGGAAGGTCGAGCCGATGGACTCCAGCCCGTCCGATCTCGGCGGTCTGAAGGAAGTGATCTTCGCCGTCACGGGCGAGGACGTTTACAAGCGGATGAAATACGAGAGCGGCGTTCATCGCGTGCAGCGCGTGCCCGCCACCGAGGCCCAGGGCCGCATCCACACCAGCACGGTGACGGTCGCCGTGCTGCCCGAGGCGCAGGAAGTGGACGTGGAGATCAAGCCCGAGGAGATCGAGGTCAACGTCTGCCGCGCCTCCGGCAAGGGCGGCCAGGGCGTCAACACCACCGACTCCGCCGTCCAGATCATCCACAAGCCCAGCGGCATGATCGTGCGCTGCGCCGACGAACGTTCGCAGCTCAAGAACAAGGCCAAGGCCATGACCGTGCTCCGGTCGCGCTTGCTCGAGCGCAAGATCGCCGAGGAGAAGGCCAAGTATGACAGCCAGCGTTCCCAGCAGGTCGGCACCGGCGAGCGCAGCGAGAAGATCCGCACCTACAACTTCCCGCAGAACCGCGTGACCGACCACCGCATCGAGCTCACGCTCTACAATCTCCCCGCCTTCATCGAAGGGGACATCGACCCGATCATCGAGCCGCTCTTGGCCAACGACCTCGACGAACGGCTCAAGGCGCTCCAGCTATGACCATCCAAGGACTCATCTTCGACTGCGACGGCACATTGGCCGACACCATGCCTTCGCACTGGCGGGCGTGGCAGTTCGTTAGCCAGAAGCACGGCATCCATTTCCCCGAAGACCGCTTCTACTCCCTCGGCGGCGTGCCCACCCGCGACATCGTGAAGATGCTGGCCGTGGAGCAGAACCTCGCCATCGATCCCCTCGCCGTGGCCAAGGAAAAGGAGCAGGCCTATCTGCCCCACCTCAGCTCCGTGCGCCCGGTGGAACACGTCGTCGCCATCGCCCGCAAACATGTCGGCAAGCTCCCGATGGCCGTCGCTTCCGGCGGCAGCCGCCATGTGATCAACGACGTGCTCGTGCATCTCGGCATCCGTGAATGGTTCGCCGCCGTCGTGACCAGCGAGGACGTGGTGAACCAGAAGCCCGCGCCCGACATCTTTCTCGAAGCCGCCCGGCGCATCGGCGTCGATCCGAAGTTCTGCCGCGCCTACGAGGACACGGAACTCGGTCTCCAGGGCATCCGCGCGGCCGGGATGCACGCCATCGATGTGCGCATCGTCGAGTCGGTCGTTTGATCCGGAACGAGTCGTTGGTCTGGCGGATCAGCGATACATCGGTCCGGGGCGAGATGTCTTGCTGCGGCCCATCCGCTCGGACCGTTCTTGAGCCAACTTTTCCGAGAAATGACGCCGTCCCCGTTGCCGCGAGAATTCTACGACCGCTCGGCGGCCGTGGTCGCGCCGGAGCTGCTCGGGCACTGGCTCCTGAGGCGCACGGAGGCGGGTTGGACCGGGGGGCGGATCGTGGAGACGGAGGCGTATCTCGCTGCGGGCGATCCGGCCTGCCACGCCGCGAAGGGCCGGACGGCGCGGAACGCGTCGATGTGGGGGCCGCCGGGCCGGGCCTACGTGTATTTCATCTACGGCGTCCACCATTGCTTCAACGCTGTGTGCTGCGCCGAAGGCGTGGCCGAAGCGGTGCTGGTCCGCGCCATCGAGCCGGACATCGGCGCGAACGCCTCCGGACCCGGCCGGATCTGCGCGGTGCTGGGCATTGATCGTGCGCTGGACGGGACGGATCTGTGCTCGGCGGAATCGCCCGTAATCATTGCGCGCAACCCGGACGCGGCCGCTTTTCTCGCGGAACGGGCCCCGTTGCGGATCGGGCCGAGGATCGGGATCTCGCGGGCGGTGGATCTGCCGCTGCGGTTCCATCTGGAGGGATCGCGCGCCGTGTCCGGGCGGAGATGGAAGGCCGGACCCACGCCGTCGCGATGAAGTCCGGCCGGGCTCGCGGGCTGGACCATCCACGCGGTTCCGGTTCGACGGCGTCGTTTCCGCTCAGCGCAGCGTCAGCTCGCGGGGCTCGCCGTGGACGCTGAGCAGCACGTTGCTGCGGCCGATGGAGACGACTTCGGCGCCGGATACGAGGTCTCCGGCGAAAACCAGCCGACCGTTGATCGTTGCGGAAGGACGCTTCGAGCCGAAGAAGATGCCCTGGAGCCGATAGTCGATCGGCTTGGCCACAGGCGGGGCAGGGGCGACTGGAATGGAAGCGGGCGGGGTCGCCAGGGACACGGGTTTCTGATGAACCGGGGCGGGTTCCACGAGGACAGGCTCGGCCACGGGGCTCTTGTCGGGCTCTGCCGGTGTTGCCACCGCGGCCGCGGGCTGCGGGGTCGGGGGCGAGGGTTTTTCAGGGGTGGCGGCGGCGAACGTTGTCGGACGGGCGGGACGGCTTCCCGGTTTCTCGGCGAATTGGGAGAGGATCAGCACCAGGGCCACGCTGGCGGCGGCCGGTGCGCCGATCCACAGCCACCAGGGAGCGGGGCGACCGTTTGCGGGCACGGGAGGCGGTGGCGCGGACACAGCCCCGGTTTTGGCCTCCGGGGCGGGCTGCGGGCGCGGCGCGGGTTTGCCTTCGGCCACGAGGCGCCACGCGTCCACGCGGTCGGCCAGGCCGAGGGAGGCGAGAAACTCCAGGTTCAGTCCGGGAACGGTCTTGTCGCCGGGGCGGGTCTGCTTTTCGCGGAGGAATGCATTGGCCGCGTGGACGGCGATGGTGGCGCAGAATTCGCGCGTGGCCCCGCGTTCCGGGTGGTGGTGAAAGGCGGCGGCTTCGAGCAGCGGCACGGGCATGCTCCAGAGACCGAGGAGATATGCGCCGACATCGGCGTGGCTCGCGCCGAGTTCGCGTTCCTCGACGGCCCAGAGCGGTTCCTCGCCGGTGGTGGAGGCGTTGAGCACGGCGTTGTAGGCGTCGCCGAGATTGCTGGAGAGGATGAGCTTGCCGATGTCGTGCAACAGGCCGGCGGTAAAGGCTTCGTCGGCGGCCTTGGCGTCGCCGGTCTGGTGCAGCGTGATGCGCTTGGCGGCGGTGCCGACCGCGAGGCTGTGAGCCCAGAGGGAATCGAGTGAGAGCCGGCTGGCCTTGGTCTGGTCGGCCTTCGAGTAAACCTGGATGCAGAGCAGGATGGAGCGGACCGTCTCCATGCCGAGCGTGAGGATCGCGTGCGAAGGACTGGTGATCTTTTCCGGGAGCCCGAAGAAGGCGGAGTTCACCATCTGGAGCAGCTTGGCCGTCATCGCGAGATCCTTGGCGATGGCGTCCGCGATCTGGTCCACGCTGGCGTTGGGCGATTCGAGGTGTTTGACGACCTCGAAATAGACCGAGGGCAGGCTGGGGAAATTCTGCACCTTGGCCACGAGCGCCTTCACCCGGTCCGTGCCCATCCAGGCGTCGAGCGCGAGGGCGCGCTGCAGGGTGGAGACGAGCTCGGAGGCCGCGACCGGCTTGGGAATGAAATGATGGTGGCCCCAGACGCAGGTCATCATCAGTTCCTTGTCCGCGAAGCTCGAACGGATGAAGCGCAGCGTGCCGGGATGCTCCTGGCCCACGCGGTTGAGGAGATCGGCCCCGGTCATGCCGGGCATGTGCATGTCGGCGACGACGACGTCGAACGCGGAGGATCGCAGCCGCTCGATCGCCTCGTTGCCGGAGGCGGCGAAGGCCGCTTCCCACGGCGTGGACAGAGCCGCGAGGTCGCGCTCCAGTTGGGCGAGGACCTCGGCTTCGTCATCGACGAAGAGGATGCGTTTTTTCATGGCGATCATCCGGGAACCGGTGCCGATTCCGGCCATGAACGTCCCCGGACAGCGCGCAGCTACCGCAGAGGTATCGTCAATGTAGGCGAGGGACTTGAGCGGGCGGAGGAAGACAGCCGCTCAAATACCACGCGCCACGAACCGGCTATTGGAAGGGGGCGGGATCGTCCATTGGTGGGGATCGATGGGGTGTGTCCTAAAAAGTTTCACTGCGAGTCCAGTTTAGGCTGGCTTGCGTGGATGTGCCCTGTATATGCAATGCCAACACCCGGCGCGCCATGCTCACCCCCTCCAATAAACTGCGGACAGGCATCGTGGCCTTGGGATTACGGGCTGCTTGGCTCTGGGCCTGCGTGGTTTGGATGGGGGGAATGTTTTCGGCTTCGGCGGCTTTGGTTCATCGCTGGTCCTTCAATGAGCCTTCCGGCACGGTGGCGGCAGGAACGGTTTTGGTCGATTCGGTGGGCGGGTCCGAAGCGGTGGTTCGAGGAGTGGGCGCGACGCGGAACGGATCGGCCCTGACCCTGCCGGGCACGACTTCCGGCAACGTGGGGCAGAGCACGATCTCGGCGTATGTGGACCTGCCGAACGGCTTGGTATCCTCGAAGACCGATCTGACCTTCGAGCTTTGGGCCGCGCCGCTGTCGCACAAGTCGTGGCAGCGGCTGATCGACTGCGGGAACATGAACATCGCCGGAATCGGCGGCGGGGCCCCGGGCGAAGTCACCGGCGACGGCACGACTGCGCCGGGGGGAACGGAGTCGTCGGACGACATCCTGCTGGCCTTGTCGCGCGGCGGCAGCTTGAACGAGCAACGGTTGGAAGGTCGGATCAATGGCGGCGGAACGTTGATCACCGATTCGGCGCTCAGCACCTCGGCGGGCACGCGCTACCACTACGTGCTGGTCTTCGAGGACCAGGCCGGGAGCTTTGGCGCGAATGGCGGGCAGTTGCGCTGGTATCGGAACGGAACCTTCGTCGCGTCGGTCGATCTCGGCTTCCGCTTGGCGTCGCTGAACGACGTGAACAACTGGATCGGCCGCTCGCAGTGGAGCGGCGACATGAACGCCCATGTGGCGCTGCACGAGTTGCGCGTCCACGATGCGGCGCTCACGCCGGCGGAAATCCAGGCCAGCTTCGCCGCCGGACCGGACGCGACCATCTCGCCTCCGACCGCCGCAGCGGACCGGTTCTCCATCCATCGCGGCCAGCATGGATTGTTTCCCGTGCTCAACAACGACACGGGAAGCGTCAATGCCGCCAGCGTCGAGATCGTGCAGGCTCCGCAGTTCGGCACCGCTTCGGCCGACGGCCAAGGACGCATCCACTACGCGCATGGCGGCGGAGCGGCGACTTCGGATGCGTTCACCTATCGCGTGAGCGGCGCGGGCGGAACCTCGGAGCCGGCCACGGTCACGGTCGATGTCGCGACGGTTTTGCGCCTGACCAACAACGTGCTGAACGTGCCCGCCACGCCCCCGGCCACGACCATCGCCTTGCAGAACGCGTTCACCGGAGTGTCGCAACCCGTCGCGCTGGCCACACCGCCGGGCGAAACCAATCGGCTTTTTGTCTGCGAAAAGGGCGGGTTGCTCCGCGTCTTCACTAACATCTTCGCGGCGAATCCTTCGGCGGGAACCTTCTTGAATCTGCCCGCGCTCCTGACTTCGCGCGGCGAGTCGATCCGCACCCAGAGCGAGCAGGGCTTGCTGGGATTGGCCTTCCATCCCGGCTATGCCACGAACCGGTTCTTCTTCGTCTTCTATTCCGTGACCAAGAGCGGCGTGGTCTATAACCGCGTTTCCCGTTTCACCACCCAGGCGGCCAATCCGAACGCCGCCGACACCGCTTCCGAGCTCATCCTGTTGGAGCAGCGCGACGACGCCGACAACCACAACGGTGGCGATCTCCACTTCGGTCCCGACGGCTATCTCTACATCGCCACCGGCGACGAGGGCGGTGGCGACGACCAATACAACAACAGCCAGAAGATCAACGCCGACTTCTTCTCCGCGATTCTCCGCATCGACGTGGACAAGCGTCCGAGCAGCTTGGAACCAAACACCCACGCCGCCGTGATCCGCGATGGCGGCGTCGCCCGATACGCGGTGCCGTCGGACAACCCGTTCGTCGGTGCCACCAGCTTCAATGGCGCGACCGTCAATCCGACCACCGTGCGCACCGAGTTCTGGGCCGTGGGGATGCGCAATCCGTGGAGAATGTCCTTCGACCCCGTGACCGGATGGCTGTGGGTCGGCGATGTCGGACAGGGCGCGCGCGAGGAGATCGACATCGTGACCTCCGGCGGCAACTACGGCTGGGCCTTTCGCGAGGGCACACTGAACGGACCCAAGTCCGGCTCGGCTCCGGCCAATTTCAACACCGTCCACAAGACGCCCATCTACTCCTACGCGCGCGGCTCCGGCACCTTCCAGGGCAATTCCGTGACGGGCGGTTTGGTTGCGCGGAACAACCGCTTCCCGGCGTTTGAAGGGCTCTACTTCTTCGCCGACTACGGCTCGGGCAACATCTGGACGCTGCGGACCAACGCCGTCGGCGCACCGACCGTCCAGCGCATCGCGGGCGAGGGCGGCATCGTGGCGTTCGGCCGAGACCCCTCGAACCACGACGTGCTGCTGGCCGACATCGATGGTGGGCGCATTCTCCGTCTCGTCGTCACCACGGCGGTGGGCAGCTATCCGCAGACCTTGGCCGACACCGGGCTCTTCGCCGATCCACAGGCGCTGGCTCCGTCGCAGGGCGTGTTGCCCTACGCGGTGAACCTCCCGTTCTGGAGCGACCACGCGCTGAAGCGCCGCTGGTTCGTCGTGCCCGATGCGACGAACACGATGGTCTGGTCGCGTGACGGTTTGTGGACCTATCCGGCGGGCACGGTCTGGGTGAAGCACTTCGACCTCGAACTGGAGCGCGGCAATCCCGCCACGCGGAAACGGCTGGAGACACGCTTGCTGGTGAAGAACCAGGCCGGAGCCTACGGCGTCAGCTACCGATGGAACGACGCCGGGACGGAGGCGACGCTGGTTGCGGACGAAGGGGTGAACTTCAACCTGTCCGTCACCAACCACGGCGCGGTGCAGACGCAGAATTGGCGCATCCCCAGCCGCGCCGAGTGCATGGTCTGCCACACGCCTCAGGCCGGATTCTCGCTGTCCTTCAACACCCGGCAGCTCAACCGCACGAACGACATCCACGGCTTCGCCGGAAACCAGTTGGAGCTGCTGCGCTCGGCCGGTTACTTGGCCAACGAACCCGATCCCTCCGAAACCTTGCCGCGCCATCACGCGCCCGGCGACGAATCGGTCTCGCTCGAAGCCCGCGCCAGTTCCTACCTCGCGGTCAATTGCGCCTATTGCCACAAGGCCGGCGGCTCCGCGCCCACCGCCTGGGATGGGCGTCCGGAGCTGGCTTTGGGCGACACCGGGTTGCTCTACGGACCGGCCGCGAACAACGGCGGCGATCCGGCCAACCTGCTCGTCGTGCCCGGCGATCTGCTCCACTCGGTCCTCTACAACCGCGTCGGCGCGACCAACGGCTTCACCCGGATGCCGCCGCTGGCCACCTCCGAAATCGACGCCGCCAATCTCGCGCTCCTCGCGCAGTGGATCACCAACGCGCTGCCCGCACGGCAGACCTTCGCTCAATGGCAGACCAACGTTTTCCAGCCCGGCGACACGCAGACGGGCGCGGACGAAGACCATGACTTGGATCGGCGGACGAACCGGGAGGAGTTCCTCACCGGCACCGATCCGCGTTCCGACACCAGCCTGTTCCGGCCGGAGTTCGCCTTGGCCGAAGGCGCGGTCTCGTTCCAGTTCGAGCTGCCGACCAACCGCTCCTTCCAGATCGAAGTTTCGACGAATCTGACCGACTGGATCGTGTGGCCCGCGCCGGGCAACGACGGCGCGCCGGTGCCGGGCGGCGAGCGCGTCGTCAGCGGCGAAGCGGCCGGTGATCAGCAGTATTTCCGTGTGCGGCTCTGGGAAAATTGACCGGAGCCAAAACGCGACCACGCCAGGGAGGCGGGGCAGGGGTGCTGGGAAAGGTGAGGCGACGGGGGCCGGAGTCGGCCGTTCGAGCGCCCAGCACTCCGACTTCCCTCGGGCTTGAAATTCCCGCCTCGACGGATTCTTTCCCGTCCCGTTTCATGCGCGGCTCATGCTGACGTTTTCCGGAGTGAGCAAAACCTTTGGCGGCCGCACCCTGTTCGAGGAGGCGACTCTGTCCATTACCCACGGCAACCGGGTCGGCCTGGTCGGTCCCAACGGCGCGGGCAAATCCACCCTGTTCAAGATCATCCTCGGCGAGGAGACGCCCGACGACGGCCAGGTCACACTCATCCGCGGCACCACCCTCGGCTTCCTTCCCCAGGAGAGCACGCCCGTGGGCGACGAAACGGTGCTGGAGATCGCCACGATGCATGGCGAGGGCGACGGCGCGGCCGAGGCCAAGGCCAAGCGGATGCTCGCCGGCCTGAGCTTCCGCGAATCCGACTACCACCGGCCCGCCCGCGAGATGAGCGGCGGCTGGGTCATGCGCGCTCACCTCGCCCGCCTGCTGGTGCAGGAGCCGGACCTGCTCATGCTGGACGAGCCGACCAATCACCTCGACCTCGAAGCGTTGATCTGGTTCCAGGGCTATTTGAAGGGCTATCCCGGCGCGATCCTGATGATCTCGCATGATCGCGAGTTCCTGAACCAGCTCACCACCCACACGGTGGAGATCCGCCACAGCCGCCTCTTCCGCTACACGGGCAACTACGACTCGTTCCTCGAACAACGCGCCGCCAACGAGGCGCAATTGGTCGCCACGGCCAAGAACGCCCAGCGCAAGATCGACCAGTTGCAGGAGTTCGTGGACCGCTTCGGCGCCAAGAGCTCCAAGGCCACCCAGGCCCAGAGCAAACTCAAGCAGATCGAGCGCATCCGCGAGGAGATGGTCGCCCCGCCCGAAAGCGACGGCCCGACCGTTGGCTTCCGTTTCCCCCAGCCCCAGCGCAGCGGCCAGCGGGTGATCAAGCTGGAGGGCATCCACCACGCCTACGGCGCGAACAAGGTCTATGAAGGCGTGGACTTCGAGTGCGAACGCGGCCAGCGCATCGTGCTCGTCGGTCCCAACGGCGCGGGCAAATCCACCTTGCTCAAGCTCCTCGCCGGTGTGCTGGAACCCCAGGCGGGCGTTCGCACCCTTGGGCACAACGTGAAGTCGGGCTATTTCTCCCAGTATCGCGTGGAGATGCTTCAGGCCAACCGTTCCGTCCTGCAAGAAGCCCTCGACACCCCCGCCCGCGTGACCGAGCAGCAGGTCCGCACCCTGCTCGGCAGCTTCCTTTTCCGCGGCGACGACGTCTTTAAGAAGGTCTCCGTGCTCTCCGGCGGTGAAAAAAGCCGCCTCGCGCTCGTCCGCCTGCTCCTAGATCCGCCGAACCTGCTGCTGATGGACGAGCCCACCACGCACTTGGACATGGCCAGCATCGACGCGCTCGTCGAGGCGCTGAAGCAGTTCGAAGGCACGCTCATCTTCATCAGCCACGACGTCTATTTCATCCGCGCCTTGGCCAACCACGTCATCCACGTCCGCGCGGGCCAGCTCAAGCCCTACCCCGGCGGCTACCAATACTACCTGGACAAGACCGCCGTCGGCGAACGCGCCGGTCTGACCGCCGGACCGAAGCTGACCAACCAACAGCCCGGGGCCCAGGCCCGCGTCGCTGCGCCGGAACCCAAGATCGACCGCAAGGAGCAGAAGCGGATCGAAGCCGCCCAGCGCCAGGCCAAGTCCGACCAGAGGAAGGCCCTCGAAAAACGGGTCAAGGACTTGGAGGCGGAGATCGCCCGACTGGAGGCGCGCGACAAGGAGATCGTCCTCTTGCTGGAACGCCCCGAGAGCTACGAACCCGGTGGCGCCGCCGCGCAGTTGAACCGCGAACTGGGTGGCATCCACAGCCGCTTGCCTCGATTGCACGAGGACTGGGAAAAAGCGTCCCATGACCTGACCGCGTTCAATGGTGGCTGAACGAGTGGCAGCCTCGCGGATGTGACCGTCCGCGCTCCGACTTCGCTTGCCGGGCAGGGAGGCCCGGCCTGGGGTAGCGGCATTCCGGCGGAGGACAAACATTGCCTCAATAGACGGAGGTGTTTC
>CAMLMI010000134.1 GCA_946480965.1 uncultured Verrucomicrobiales bacterium
TTTTTCCACCTCTTCCTCAGCATCGACCGGTCCCACCCAAGGCTCCGCTCAGAAGCGTTATGAGGCGACTTGAAAACAACACCCGATTTTGAGCCTCTCGCTTGCTTGCCGGGATGCGCTCATTCTTCCTATAAATGCGCAGCACAAATCTTTCACTCACCATGGAACGTTCGTCGGTTTTCCTTGGCGTGGAAGCAGGCGGGACACGCACTTCCGCCTTATTGGTCAATGAAGAAAAGACGCTTTTCCTAGGGGCGTTCGGCCAGGGCAACGTTCGCCTTCTCGACGATGCTGCTTTGGCTAAACTTTTCCGCTGTATCCGGGACGCCGTCGCAGCCTTCCCGACCCCTTCGGCCATCGCTCTCGGGATGGCCGGTGCGCGCTCTTCGCCCGACCAAACCCGTGTTGTCAAGATTGCGGCCACTCTTTGGCCGAGGTCGACGATACATGTCGGCACCGATCTCGATGTGGCTTTGGCCGCGGCTCAACCAACTCGGAGTGCGGTGGACGCTTCCGTGCTGGTCTTGAGCGGCACTGGATCGTGCTGCTTCGGGCGCAATGCATCCGGTCACCAAGCCAAGATCGGCGGAGGTGGCCATCTCCTCGGCGATAAAGGAAGCGGATACCATCTCGGATTGGCCGCTCTGCAGGCGGTTCTAGCCGATTGGGATCGGAACCGTCAGTGGGGGCTGCTCGGGCAAAGCCTGCTTGCAGCTACTCAGCTCAACGAGCCGGAAGACCTCTTCGCCTGGGCCCAGTCCTCACAAAAGCAACACATCGCCAAACTCGCGGAAGTCGTCTTCAGGACGGCTTCCAGCGACAAGCTCGCCAAGGCCATCATTCGTGATGCCGCTCGGTCCTTGGCCTCCGATGCATTGATCGTCGCGAACCGATTGGCGGCCAAAGGACGACCTGTCCAGTTCGTGTTCGCGGGCAGCGTTCTGCTCAAGGGAACCAGACTGGCCCGGGAAGTCGCAGGTGCCCTCCGAAGGAATTGGCCAAGCGCGATCATCGATCCCTTGCAGCGACCGTCTGTCTGGGGAGCCATTGAAATAGCCCGCAAAGCCCGGAGCGAAGCCGTTAATGCCTCGCCACTGCCTGTCTCGGTTGAGAAGTCCGGCAGGCAAACCTCCAACGCAACGTCGCCCCTTTCGCCCACCGAACAGCGTCATCCCGCTTCGATGCGGCTCGACCGCTTGCCAATCGAGTCCGCAGTGGAGCTTTTCCTGAAGGAGGATGCCCGCATCACCGCAGGACTCTTAGCCGAAAAGAGGACGCTCTCCAAAGTTGTCGGCTGGGTCGCCAACTCCTTCAAACAAGGCGGAAGGCTTTTTTATGTCGGTGCCGGCACCAGCGGCCGATTGGGTATCTTAGATGCCAGCGAATGTCCTCCGACCTTTCGGACGCCGCCTGAACTTGTGCAGGGCATCATCGCGGGCGGGCGCGAAGCCGTCTGGAGCGCCGTCGAAGGCGCGGAGGACGATTCTGCGGCGGGGGCCCAGGCAATTCGGTTCCGTGGAATTTCGGACAAGGATGTCGTCGTTGGGATCGCGGCCAGCGGACGCACGCCCTTCGTGCGCGGAGCCCTTCTTGAAGCCAAGCGACGCGGCGCACGCACGGCCTTGCTCTGCTTCAATCCACATGTCCACGCCGAGCGGCCCAAGCCCGCCGATGTGGTGATCGCCCCGGATATCGGCCCCGAACTGCTCACCGGCTCCACCCGGCTCAAATCTGGCACCGCGACCAAGCTGGTGCTGAACATTTTCACCACCTTGGCGATGGTTCGCACGGGGAAGGTCATCGGTAACCTGATGGTGGATGTGAACCCGTCGAACGTGAAGCTGCGGGGCCGTGCCATTCGCATCGTCCGGGAACTGACCGGCGTGGATGAAGCGACTGCGAAATCCGCGCTCGAAGCCGAAGGCTGGACCGTCCGGCAGGCTTGGTTGCGGCTCGGTGGACAGCGCAAGCGCAAGAGCACAGCGAGCTAGCAAAGCCGTCGAACGGCCCACCAATTCATGGGGGCGGCAAACCGTTTCCCTGGCCCTGGAGACCGCATAGATTCCGGGGCCTGCTTGTCCCAAGCAGCCATCACCATGAGTCGCGTCGATACTTTCCCATTGGTCGCTCCGAAACATCTTCCCGCGCTGGATGCGCGATTCCGTCCGGCAGCTTTGGCCGTGCGGGCTTTCGCCGCCGAGGTCCAACGCTCCGGAGCTCCCCAGTCGGTTCGGATCGGGCTCGAACAAGCCGATGGTGCTGTGCACCACTTCCAGACCGAGGTGCTGCCAGCCCACCATCTTTCGGCATCAGCCAATTTCCGGCACGTCGAACGCATCGTGAAGTTCCTCCTCTGGTCGCGCGGTGGACGCCGGCTCTTCGTGGATGGACCAGCGGGATTGGCGGAGCAACTGACCGCGCATTTCCGCGACGAGGCGACCGGGCGCTTCGACTCCAAGACCGTTGGCGAAATGATGTATGACGGCCCGATTGAAGTGGTCGCGACCCGGGACATCCCGGCGGAGCGGGTTCTCTCGCAACCGCTCGGCCGCCATCTCGAAGGCTGCCGCATCGGCTTCGATCTCGGCGGGAGCGACCGCAAGGCGGCGGCGTTGATCGACGGCAAAGTCGTTTTCAGCGAGGAGATCGAGTGGAACCCGTATTTCCAGACCGATCCGCAATACCACTTCGACGGCATCATGGATTCGTTGAAGAAGGCGGCGGCGCACTTGCCCCGTGTCGATGCCATCGGCGGCAGCGCGGCCGGCGTCTATGTGAACAACCGGGTGAAGGTCGCTTCGCTCTTCCGCGGCGTGTCGCCCGCGCTCTTTCAAAGCCGGGTGAAGGACATGTTTCTGGAGATCCAGAAGCTCTGGAACGTGCCGCTCGAAGTGGTGAACGACGGCGAAGTCACCGCGCTCGCGGCCTCCATGTCGCTCGGCGTGAATTCCGTGCTCGGCATTTCGCTCGGCACCAGCACGGCCGGCGGTTGGGTTAACGCCGAGGGGAACATCACCTCGTGGATCAACGAGCTGGCCTTTGTGCCCGTGGACTATCATCCGTCCGCGCCGCGCGATGAATGGTCCGGCGACTACGGCTGTGGCGTGCAGTATTTCTCCCAGCAATGCGTTGGCCGGCTGCTGGCTCCGGCGAGCATCGAGGCTCCGGCGGATTTGCCGCTCCCGGAAAAGCTCAAGCTCGTTCAGTCCCTGATGAAGCAGGGCGACGAACGCGCCCGGAAGATCTACCAGACCATCGGCGTCTATTTTGGCTATGGCATGGCGCACTTCGCCACCTTCTACGATCTGCGCCACGTGTTGATCCTCGGCCGTGTGACTTCCGGTGAAGGCGGCGACCTGATCCTCAATGGAGCGAAAGCCGTATTGAAAGACGAGTTCCCCGACCTGGCCGAGCGCATTGCCTTCCACATCCCCGACGAGAAGGACAAGCGCCACGGCCAAGCCATCGCGGCGGCCAGCTTGCCCGCGATCCGTTGAGCGCGAGCCACCAGAGTGGCGCGTTGCCTGGAGAAAAGGCGTGGTTATCCTGACTCCATGAAACGAACGATTGCGGTTGGGGCCTTGGCGGTGTGGAGCGTTTTGGTGTTGGTCGGTTGTGCCTCGAACAAGATCGATTGGGCACCTCGCGTCGGCACCTACACCTTCGACGACGCGGTCCGGGAGTTCGGCCCGCCGGACAAGAGAGCCGATCTGACCGATGGCACGGTGGTCGCCGATTGGATCACGTCCCGGGGCGGCCCTCAGGTCCGATCCACGCCGTGGATCGGCGGCGGCTACTACGGGCGGCACTACGGCTGGGGCGAAACCTACACGGTCAATTCGCCCGATTGGATCATCCGCTTGGAGTTCGGCCCGAACGGCAAGCTGGTGAAGCATCAGCGCGTGGTGCAGTGAGGGGCTGCGGGCTTGGATCATGGCCGCGAGCCGCTGCAAGCCTCATTTTTCTTTCGCCTGAAGGATGCCGCTGTTAAGGAACACACGATGTCTGCCGGTTCCAACATCTGGGAATCCCTCTATCGCCTCGCGCTTTGGCTCTTGGCGGCGGCGGCCATCGTGGCGGTCATCCTCTGGTATGTCCCCGTCGTCCAACGCAACGAAGCGATGCGCCGGGAGATCTATCAGCTCGAAAAAAAGGTCGAGCGGGAGCTGGAACTGGCCAAGACCCTGGATGCCCGATTGAAGAGCCTTCAAGATCCGCGCACCGTTGAGCGGCTGGCCCGTGAGCGCCTCAGCTTCGCCAAGCCCGGCGAGCTGATCTTCCACTTCGAAGCGCCGAAGACCGACCGTTAAACGCTGCTTGAGATCACTCACGAGCGTTATGGACCGGTCGTCTTCCCCGATGGTTTCCCCGCTGTTCGAGCGCGAGCGCGAATGTGCTCCCGGTCCGTTCTATGTGGTGAAAGGGCTGTGCATCACTTGCTCGCTCCCGATTGAAACAGCTCCGGGGAATGTGGCGTATCACGACCAGCATTGCGCTGGCTGCCCCAATGAATGCTCAGATCACTGCTTCATCGGAGTTCAGCCGCAGTCACGCGAGGAGATCGAGGCCATGATCGACGTGATCGCCGGATCATGCGTGCAAGCCTACCGCTACTGCGGCACCGATCCCGACATCTTGGCCCGGCTGGTTGCTCGGGGATGTGCGGATCGGTGCGATGCCTTGGCCAAGAACCCGCTCGCATAGCCGCCTTCGGGGGATACGAGCGGGTTGATTCGAAGTTCAGATCTTCTTCAGGATTTCTTTCCACCTCGCCCACGCTTCTTCGCGGGCTTTCTTGTTTTCCGTGCTGCCTGCCGGGTCTTCGCCGGAGCGCATGAAACCGTGTCCGGCGCCGTCGTAGATCACCGGCTCGAAAGTCTTGCCGGTCTTCTTCATCAGCTCGGTGGACTTGGGAATGGTGGTGTTCACCCGGGCGTCGTTGCCGCCGTAGAAGCCGTGGACCGGAGCGGCGATCTTTGCGATGGCGGCTTCGTCATCGGGACCGGAGCCGTAGAAGACGAAGGCGGCCTTGATGTCCTTGGAATGGGTCGCGTAGCGAAAGGTCTGGGAACCGCCCCAGCAAAAGCCGCTGACGACGACCTTGCCGTTGCACGCGGGGAGCTTGGCGACATGCGCGGCGACGGCGTCGAGGTAGGCGGTGATCTGCTCGGGCTTCAGGTTGCCGATGGCCCGGCGGGCTCCGTCGTTGCCCAACTCGGCCGAGCCGCCGCCGTTGGTGGCCATGCCGGAGAGGAAGTCGGGGGCGATGGCGATGTAGCCGGCTTCGGCCAGTTGATCGGTGACGCTGCGGACCCAGTCGGTCAGGCCAAAGATCTCGTGGATGACGATGACGGCAGTAGCCTTTTCCTTCACCTCGGGAAAGGCGATGGAGCAATTCACTTCCTGATCGCCGGCCTTCACCTTGACCCATTCGTGATGGCGCGGGGATTTCTCGATGCGGGCCTTGGCCCAATCCTGGGCAGCGGCATTGAACGCGAGGCAGAGCGCGAGCGGGAGGAGCAGGAGGAGGCGTTTCATGGTGGATGGGAGTTGAGCGGGTCCGGGGAGAGGACGCGAGGGAGGAATGGGCGGTTACTCGGCCGATTCGGGGTTCGACGTTGGGCGTTCAGCGTTCGGAGTTTCTGAACATCGAACATTCAACGCCCAACTCCGAACGCCGAAGTTGCGCGCCCGTTGCCCGGTGCGCGGGGGCGTGCCATAGATCACGCCCATGAACTACCGCCGCTTCGGCAAAACCGAGCTCCAGATCCCCGTCTTTTCCTGCGGCGGGATGCGCTACCAATACAAGTGGCAGGACGTCGATCCGTCCGAAGTGCCCGCCGAGAACCAGGCCAACCTCGAAGCCTGCATCCATCGCGCGGTCGAACTCGGCATCCACCACATCGAGACCGCGCGGCACTACGGCTCGTCGGAGATGCAGCTCGGGCCGGTATTGGCGCAGTTCCCGCGCGAGAAGCTGATTGTGCAGACCAAGGTGCCGCCGTTCGCCAATCCGGACGATTTCCTCCGCGAGTTCGAGACGAGCATGAAGTATCTGCGGCTCGGCCATGTGGACCTCTTGTCCCTGCACGGCATCAACAACCGCGAACTGCTGGGTTGGTCGGTGCGGAAGGGCGGTTGCTTGGACGCTGCCCGAAGGCTCCAAGCCCAAGGGCGTGTTCGGCACATCGGATTTTCCACCCACGCCACTCCGGATGTGATTCTGGAGACGGTGGAGACCGGGGAGTTCGCCTACGTGAATCTCCACTGGTATTTCGTGAACGATCTCAACTGGTCGTCCGTGGTGGCCGCGCGGAAGCGAGACATGGGCGTCTTCATCATCAGCCCGAACGACAAGGGCGGGAAGCTCTACGAACCGCCCCAGCGCCTGCGCGATCTCTGCGCGCCACTGACCCCGATGCAGTTCAACGACCTCTACTGCCTGGCTCGGCCGGAGGTTCACACGCTCAGCCTGGGCGCGGCTCGCCCGACGGATTTCGACGAACACGTCGCCGGACTCCGGTGGTATGAGCGCATCGCGGAAACCATTGCTCCGATTGAGGCGAGGCTTCGCGGCGAAATGGAACGCGAGCTGGGGAAGGATTGGTGCGAGCGTTGGTCCGAGGGATTGCCGGAATACGTCGATGTGCCGGGTGAGACGAACATCACCGAAATCCTCCGGCTCTGGACCTACGCCAAGGCGCTGGATTTGGTCGGCTGGGGCAAGATGCGCTACAACCTGCTGGGCCAAGCCGACCATTGGTTCCCCGGCGAGACCGTGGCCAAGCTGGATCGCGCCCGGTTGAAGGAGACATTGCGCGGCAGCCCCTTCGCCGAACGCATCCCCGGCATCCTCGAAGAAGCTCACGCCATGCTTTTTGACGCCCCCAAGAAGCGATTGAGCCAAAATTGATCGCCTGCATCGTTAAAGATATTTCAGGAAGTGCGGTGTCTGACCTAGGGATGGACCTCCCCATTTGTGGTGCCCCGGAATGCCGGCAGAGAAGCGAAGCCTGATTTTATTGGCTGTTTCAAAGAACCCGCGTTGACACGACCCTTTCTTTCCCTACTCTCGCCCTCCCCGACTCGGAGGCCGACGGTGAAAACCGGCGGCGAGTCCCAGGAAGGAGTGACATGACATGACTGAGATTAAGCTCAAAAAAGGCGAACCCGTTGACAAGGCCCTGCGCCGCCTGAAGAAGAAGGTGGACCGCGAAGGCACGCTTCGCGAAGTCCGCAGCCATCGTCATTACGAGAAGCCGAGCGAACGCCGCCGTCGTAAGATGAAGGTCGCCCGCTTCAGCGCCATGCTGGCCGCCCGCTACGCGGACCAGTAAGCGAATCGCTTTGATCCTTTGCCGCCGGATGTGGTGTTCTCGCCGCATCCGGCGTTTTCTTTGCCCGACAACCGCCGAATCGCCGTCGGGCAAATGAGTTCCGCCCATGGAGACCCCGACCGGGGTCGGAAAAGACACAAGCCAATGTATTCGTTGTCCACCTGCTGGAATTCGCACCGCCATCAAGACGGCCGGGCGATGCTGAACGAGATCAAGGATCTGGGGTTCGAGTATGCCGAACTGAGCCACGGCATCCGCATCAGCTTGCTGCCGGGCATTTTGGAAGCCGTCGATGCCGGGGAGATCCGCATTTCCACCCTGCACAATTTCTGCCCGCTTCCGATGGGGGTGAACTACGCCGCGCCGAACATCTTCAAGTTCACCGCGCTGGACCCGCGTGAACGGGAAAGCGCCTACAAACATTCCCTCAAGACCATCGAGTTGGCCCAACGAGTTGGCGCCCGTCTCGTCGTGCTCCACATGGGGGCCATCGAGATGAAGGAATACACCGACAAGCTCGTGGACCTGGTTGGCGACGGGAAACGGGAGTCGTCCAAATACGAGAAGCTCTTCAGCGAGATGTTCGAGAAGCGCGAGGACAAGAAGGCGGAACATTGGGATCTCGCCTGCGACATGCTCCGGCGCTTGGCCGAGAAGGCGGGTGAAGCCGGGATCATGCTCGGCATCGAGAACCGCGAGGCCTGCGAAGAAATCCCGTTCGAGAACGATTTCACCGACATGCTGGATGTCGGTCCGCCCGAGGTCGTGAAGTATTGGCACGACACGGGTCACGCCCAGATCAAGGAGCACATCGGCCTGATCGACCACAATTTCCACCTCCAAGGGCTGATCGACCGGTTGGCCGGGTTCCATATCCATGACGTGGAGTTTCCCGGGCGCGACCATCGCCCGCCGGGGCGGGGTTGCATCAATTGGGATGCGATCACGCCCTTGGTCCGACCCGACCACATCAAGGTCTTCGAGTTCAGCCCCAGTCTTTCGCCCGACGACGTGTTGGCGGGGGCGAACCACATCCGCCAACTGTGGGGTGAGTGAAGCCGAAGCGGCCATGGATCGGATTGGCGGGGCGCTTGGTCATTTGCGTCCTGCTGTTGGCGTGGATCTTCCACAGCATTTTCCTGAAAGAAGGAGAGGAGGTCGCCAAGGCTTCAGGCTTGGACTGGAGCAAACTGGCCCGAACCGAGCAGTGGCGGCTGGCGTGGACGGAAGGGCCGGGTGAACTCTGGGAAACCTTCCAGACAATCCCGCCGCAGGTTTTCGCCGTGTCGCTGTTTTGGATGGGGCTGACGATTGTGCTCGGGGTGGTGCGCTGGCGGATGGTGCTGGCGCAGCAAGGGATTCGGTTGGGTTTCGGACGAGCAGCGGGCATTACGCTCGTGGCCCATTTCTTCAACTCCTTCCTCCTGGGGTCTAGCGGCGGCGATCTGGTCAAGGCCCTCTACGCGGCGCGGGAAACGAAGCACCAGAAGACCGAGGCGGTGGTCACAGTCTTTGTGGATCGGCTAGTGGGCCTGTGGGCCATGCTGCTTTTCGCCGGGTTAATGATGGTGCCGAATGTCGCCTTGATCCGGAGCGACGACCGGTTGGAAGCGGTCTGTGGGGTGATCCTGATGATGTTGGCAGCGGGCAGCGCGTTTCTCGGGGTGGCGTTTTGGAGCGGATTGTCCAAGCAGCTGCCTTCTGCGCGAAAGTGGTTGCGCAAAGTGCCGAAAGGCGAAGCCCTGGAGCGCTCGCTGGATGCGTGCCGGAACTTCGGCCGGGATCGGCTTTTCTTGGTCAAGTCGTTGGGCGTCTCGATGCTGCTGAACGCGGCCTGCGTCGTGCAGTTTCTCACCTTGGCCCGGGGGCTGGGATTGGAGATCGCGCCCGGCGTGCTCTCGATGATGGTGCCGATGGTGATCTGCATCGCGGCCTTGCCGATCACGCCCAGCGGGCTCGGGGTGCGGGAGAATCTCTTCGTGACGTTGCTGGGGATTCCGCTGATCGCGGCGTCGGCGAAGCTTTCGCTCGCGTTGTCGCTCTTGGCCTATGCCGGGAGCCTGACTTGGAGCCTGGTTGGCGGGGTGGTCTATCTCTTCCTCAAGGAACGCCAGCACTTGGACGAAGTGACTCGGGAATCGGAAGAAGCCGCCTAAAGAATCGGGGCCGGGAGGAGTGGTTGTCCGACATGGATTCGAACCATGACTAAAGCCTCCAAAGAGCTCTGTGCTACCATTACACCATCGGACAGCCGGGCGGCCAATAAACCCGTCGCGTCCATCGGTGCCAAGTCTTTTCCCGCGACAAACGGAGACAGTGAGGTTCTGCCCAGCTCAATGGTTGAACTGCGGATGGGCCAAGAGACGAATCCAGTGGTCGGCGGTCAGCGCGGTTTGGCGATAGACGGGTTCGATCATCGGTTCGGCCGCGCCGGAGAGCCGGACGCGGGTCAGCCATTTCAAGGGCAGGGGACAGCAGCGAGAGATCATTCGCCGCCACGGTGGTTTCTTCCTTCAACCCGGTCGGTTCGCCCACGCCCACATGGAAGCCCGCCAAGAGCAGCGTCACCCGGATCATGGTCGAACGGGAGTAGGTGGAGAGTGAACAGGGGCGAGCCGGATCAAGTCGACGGAAGAGCTTTTCGAAGAGCGAGAGGGTCCACATCTCGGGATTGCGTATGATGGAGCAGGGGTCGAAGAGCACGGCGTGGGGCGGGAACTGGGCGAGCATCCGCTGGGCGGCGAGGTCCGAGCCGGGAGCCAGCAGATCGGGGATTTCACCCGGGAGATGGGTCCAGACCACGTCAGCTGCCCCAAAGCGGACACGGACTTCGCCCTCGCGCACCAGTTGGTCGGCTGTGGCGGCGAGAGCGCCGAAGTAGCCGAGATCGGCGGCGTGCTGGAGGGCGAAGCGCAGGGCTTCGGACGTGCGGTCTAGGCTGATGAGGCGGAGGCGGCAGGAGGTGTCGCGCAGGGCGTGGAGCGCCGCGCAGGCGTTGGCCGCTCCACCTAGGCCGATGTCCCAGACGACAAGCTCTTGCCCGGTCAACTCTTGGGCGCGGCGGGCCAGTTGGAGCTGGTCGGCGTAGAGAATGCGGGCTTCTTCTGCTGCGCCGACGACGGGATGGAACGTCTCCGCCGACGCGTGGGAGCGGATGCTGCACGCGCCGCCAGGCAGACGGACGAGTTCATAGGCGTCGGACGTCATTGAGCTGGGGAAGGTGGGGCAATCGTTCGTCTTTGGGAAGCACGCCACCAACCCTCCTACAAGCATCGGGCAAAAGCCCTCCTGGGAGTGGCGCGCTCCATTTCCCTCGCCCGCCAGCGTCGGCTGTGGCTGACTCCGAGGGCGTCACGATTCCAACCATGCCAGATCCAGCCGGCAACCGATCCGAGCCGCCGTCCAAGGGGGACGGAGAGCCCACGTTGAAAATCTATTTCCTGCCGAACCTGCTGACGGCGGGGAATCTCTTCTGCGGCTTCGTGGCGTTGACCATGATCGTCGAGGCCAAGCTGCCGCAGGACCCGGCCTTCCAGAGCTGGACCAAGATCAAGTGGGCGCTGGGGTTCATCCTTCTGGCCTGCATTTTTGACCTGTTCGATGGCCGGGTGGCGCGGATGGGTGGAGTGGAAAGCCCGTTCGGTCGGGAGTTCGACTCGTTGGCGGATTTGATTTCCTTCGGAGCAGCCCCCGCCTTTTTGGTGCACCGCGTGGTGCTGCGGGATGTGTTCGCGGACTACCAGCAGATTGGGTGGCTAATCGCGTCGGGCTATCTCCTGTGCGGCGCGTTCCGCTTGGCTCGGTTCAACTGTCTGGCGGCGATGGCCGGAACGGGGGGCGGGAAGGAGTTCTTGGGATTTCCTATCCCGGCGGCGGCGGGCCTCGTGTCGTCGCTGACGCTGCTGATCGTCTCGACCAATGAGACGGAGCGGGATCTGGGGAATTGGAA
>CAMLMI010000135.1 GCA_946480965.1 uncultured Verrucomicrobiales bacterium
GCCGATGGTGAACTTGTGGAAGCGCAGCATGTCCATCACGCCCACGGCCGGCAGACCGGCGGCGAAGAGATCGGGCCGCTGGTTGATCACCGCGCCGACGAGCAGGCCGCCGTTGCTGCCGCCCATTAGCGCCAGCTTCTTCGGGTTGGTCACCTTTTCCTTCACGAGGTATTCGGCCGCCGCGATGCAGTCGTCGAAGACGTTCTGCTTTTGCAGCTTGGTTCCGGCCTTGTGCCATTGCTCGCCGTATTCGCCGCCGCCCCGGAGGTTGACCACGGCATAGACGCCGCCGAGTTCCAGCCAGCCGGCGACCGCCGTGGAGAAGCCTGGAGTGAGGCTGATGTTGAAGCCGCCGTAGCCGTAGAGGAGCGTGGGATTGGAACCGTCGAGGTCCAGCCCCTTGCGCGCGGTGATGAACATGGGCACGCGCGTGCCGTCCTTGCTGGTGAAGAAGACCTGGCGGGTCTCGTAGTTGTCGGAGTTGAAGGACAGGCTGGGCTTGCGGAAGACGGTGGTCTCGCCGGTCTTCAGATCGAGCCGGTAGCTGGTGGCGGGCGTGGTGTAGCCGCTGAAGCTGAAGAAGGTTTCCGTGTCCGTGCGTTTGCCGCCGAAACCGCCGGCGCTGCCGATGCCGGGCAACGGCAGTTCGCGGACAAAGGCGCCGTCCAGCTTGTGGATCTTCACCACGCTGCGGGCATCCTTCAGGTAGGTGAGGAAGAACTGGCCACCCACGGTGCTGACGCCTTGGAGCGTGTCGTCGGTCTGGGGAATCAGTTCCTTCCAATTCGCGCGTTCGGGCTGGGTGGTATCGATGGCGATGACGCGGTTGCGCGGGGCGTTCAGGTCGGTGCGGAACCAGAAGACCGGGCCTTCATTGTCCACGAAGCTGTAGTCGGCGTCGAAGTCGGTCAGCAACGGCTTCACCGTCCAGGCCGAGTCCTGGAGATCGACGTAGAAGACGCGGTTCTTCGGATCGGTGCCCTGCGACGAAGTGATGATCAGGTAGCGGCCGTCATCGGTGACGCCGGCGCCGAAGTTCCACTCCTTTTGGTCGGGCCGATGATAGACCAGCCGGTCCTCGGACTGCGGGGTGCCGAGCTTGTGGAAGTAGAGTTTGTGGAAGTAGTTCGCCTTGGAGAGCTTCGTCTCCTCCGTCGGCGCGTCGTAGCGGCTGTAGAAGAAGCCGCTGCCGTCCTTCAGCCATGACGCACTGGAGAACTTCACCCACTCGATCTTGTCCGGCAGGTCCTTGCCCGTGGCGATGTCGCGGACCAGCCATTCCTGCCAATCCGAGCCGGAGCGGGAAATGCCGTAGGCCAGCAGCTTGCCGTCCTCCGAGATCTCCGTGCCGGAGAGGGCCACCGTGCCGTCGGCGGACAGCGTGTTGGGATCAAGCAGCACCTTGGGTTCGGCCGTGAGCGACTCCATCGTGTAGAGCACCGCCTGGTTCTGGAGGCCGGAATTTCGGCTGATGAAGTAGCGGTTGCCGTGTTTGGACGGCAGGCCGAAGCGCTCGAAGTTCCACAGTGTCTCCAGCCGCGCGCGGATGCGTTCGCGCTCCGGGATGGTGGCGAGGTAGCCGAAGGTCACCTTGTTCTGCGCCTCCACCCAGGCCTTGGTCTCGGGCGCGTTGTCGTCCTCCAGCCAACGGTAGGGATCGGGCACTTCGACGCCGTGGAGGGTTTCGACGACGGCATCTTTGCGGGTCTCGGGATACTTCAAGGGCGAGGAAGCGGCGTTGGACATGGAAACGAAGCCGGCGGCGAAGGTCAGCACGCCGACGATGCGGGAGATGGAGGAGACGTTGGCCACGAGGCCGAACCGTAGTCGCGGACGACGCCGTGGCAATGCCACAACCGGGGGATCGGACCTGCGGGCGAATGTTCGGATTTCAGACAACGGCCCCGAGTCCGATGGCCGACGACGTTTCGTCGAAGGCTATGCAGTGGGGCGAGCACTGCTGTGTCGAATGACAGGCCTTTCATCACGCGGAGTCGTCCGGGCCCATCGAGCAGAGCTGGCGGATCTGAGCCCAGTCCCCAACAACCCTCAAAGGTGTTTGCGGGACACGGTTGGGTGACAGCTTCGGTTCATCCTTGGGCAGCAGTTAATCCGCCCCAAGCTCCGGACAACGAGATGTTCCCATCTTCGCGCCGAGTAACTGAGAAACGGAGCGTGGCGGAACTGACCGGCCCTGAATACATGCCCAGTCCCGTTGGCATTCCGAGGCGTCGCACCGGCGCAAGAGTTGTGCATGGCAGTGAGATCTCGAAAGAAGGGAGCCCCTGGATAGGCCTTTCGGGATCAGCCGCCAGAAACACGCCGTTCTCGTCTATCCACAACTCGTATCGCATCAGCGCGTCCTCAAAGTGAACAATGGTAAGTTGTCGGCCTTCCTCCAACGGTTCAGTGGTGATTTTGGCGGTGAGCAGCAGGCTCACTTCATCGCGATTCCAGTTCATGGATGATCAAGTTCCAGCACTGTTGGAGGGCTGTGTTGCCCGGACCTTTCCCGGGATTTCAGCAGGCTCCTTTGCTGGTGCGGAACATGACTGTGGCGGTTTGGAATTCCAGCGGGAACTCGGTTGGGAGCATCCAGTCCGGCCTCCCTACGGAATCCCGCGCATCAGGAGGCGTCGGCGATGTCGGGCTCCGCGGTGGGCAACGGCGCTTCCACCGTCAGCTTCGTGCCCCGGCCGGGGGCGCTCTCGAAGGTTACGCGGCCGCCGACCTCGGCGACGCGTTCGCGGATGCCGATGAGGCCAAAGCCACCGTCGCTGGCGGGGGGATGTTCGGGGTCGAAGCCCTTGCCATCGTCCTCGACCCGCAGCCGGACGGAGCGTTCCGCGAATTCGAGCCGCACCTTCACGCGGGCCGCGCCGGAATGCCGCAGTGCGTTGGTGATGGCTTCTTGGCCAACGCGGAGCAGGGTGTTCTCCAGCGCGGCGGAAAGGCGCCGCGTCCTGCCCGCCACCTCGAACTCGGTCACGGGCGTGTCGCCGCGCCGCACCTGTTCCACGACCTCTTTCAGCGCGTCGGCCAGTGAACGGTTCTCCAACGCCTGCGAGCGCATGTTCCAGATGGAGCGCCGGGCCTCGGCCAGGCTGCCGCGCGCGACCTCGTGGGCGATGGCCAGATGTTTGGCCGCCTCGCCGGGGGCCTCGGGCATCTGGAGTTTCACGAGTTCGAGGTGCATCGAGATCGCGCCGAGCCCCTGCGCGAGCGTGTCGTGGATCTCGCGGGCGATGCGGCTGCGCTCGGCCAGCATCGCGGCGAACTCCGCCTCGGCGGTCCGTCGCCGCGCCGCCTGTTCCCTCAGCCGCAGCCGCGCGGCCACCACGATCCAGCCCGCCACCCCGGCCAGACCCAGCGCCACGCCCGCGAGCAACCGGATGATCCGCTCCGGCGTCCACCACGACGGTGCCTCCACGATCTCCAGATCGAAGGCCGACCGGAGCAGCAGCTGGAACGTGTCCGGCTCCAGCACGCCACTGCCCAGGTCTGCGTTTTCCGAAAGCACGGTGCAGATGCCCGTCGCGCGCACGCGGCTGCCCACGCGCCATTCCGAGAAGGGAGAGAAGCCGTTGGGCAGCGTCACCAGCCCGCGCACCACGCGATCGCCCAGATCCAGGCCCAGCGCCCAGCCGTCCGGAGTCTGCCGCAGCTCGGTCAACCGCGCCTCGACCGAGACCAGGTCGGCGTCGTGCTCCAGCGCGTCCTCGATCGTCGCCACGGGCTGAGGCTCCGGCGGCGCACCGGAGCGGACCCGCCGATAGACCGCGTCCTCGAGAATGGGCGTGTAGCCGCCGCTGTTGGGAAAGCCGACGGCCTCCACGAAATCTCCCGGCACGACCGTCAGGTTCGTCTGGCCGGAGCGGATGTGCAGCCCCCGGTCGCCATCGCGCAGCCAGAGCGATTCGCCGCGCCGCGAATGCAGGACCGTGCCCGCGACGCGGACCCGATGGCCGTAGTCGCCGGCGGGATCGAAGCGGAAGAGCTGCGCCACCGGCACCGGCGGCGTCTCCGCCCAGCGGCCGGGCGGCGCGACGAGCCGTTGGAGCGGCTCGTCCTTCGGCACGAGCAGGTGCGGCGTGAGCGCCTGGCGGTTGCGGTTCGAGCGGTAGAAGCAGAAGCCGCGCACGCGCACCTCCGAGTCGATCCATTCCTCGGGCGCGAGCGTCGCGTTGACCTGCACGGAGAGGCGCTGGCCGCCGGTCGCCAGCACCAGCAGGCTCTTGGTCCGCGTCCACCAGACCGGCTCCACCGAACGCACCACGCCCTCCAGCTCGACCCATTCGGCGTCGAACGCCCCGGACAGCAGCCGGTCCGCAGCGACGCGTGTCGGCGCGGGCATCTCGCCCGGACCGAGCCGGGTCGCGCCCGTGACCAGCATGCACGGCGCGTAGCCGCCGGGATCGGTCACGCCGACGACCTCGATCTGGTCGCCGCGCGCCAGGGCGTCGAAGTGCTCGGGCCGACCCAGCAGATAGATGCCCGACGAATCGTCGCGGAGAATGCCGGCACCGGCCGGCTCTGCTTCGCCCATCCAAGTGCCCCGCAGGCGCACCGGGCGCTTCGCGGCGGCTTCGTCCTGCGACAACGCGCGGACCTGCGCCGCGCGCGTCAGTTCGACCGCGCCGCTCTCGGCCGCTTCCAAACGAGTCAGCCAAGCGCCCAGGAGCAGCGCCAACCAGAGAAGCAGGGAACGGAACCGGTTCATCGTGGACGGGCCCGGACTCCGCCGAAGCGGTCCGGAAGCCCGGCGCAATTACCTGCCCGGGTGAAATCAAAGTCCACGCGGAAGCGCCGGATTGGTATCGGATGGACGCGCCTCCCGTGAATCCCGTGCCAGCCGACGAAAGCCGTTGAAAGCCCCGTCGCGGCGGCGCAAGTGCTGGGAGCGTAGTCAAAAGGGTCCGCCGGTTGTCGCTAGCGGCGGGCCCGTTGGTAGGACCGCAGGGTTCCGCGCCCGCGCCGGTCTTCATCCGTCCCGAATCCTCCGCCGTGGAGCGGGCCCGAGATCGCGGCCGGGCTTCGATGTGCCACGGGGACGAGGCGGGACATTTGTCGCGGACTCAAAACGAAGAATGAAAACTCCCCTCAAAAACTGCCTGCCCCTGTTCTGCCTCTTGGCCGGGGCCTCCGCGCTCCGGGTCCAGGCCCAGAGCGGCGTGTGGACCAACGATGCCTCCGGTCTCTGGAGCGCCGCCCTCAACTGGACCAACGGCGTCGTGGCCGACGGAGCCGGGTCCACCGCCGACTTCGCCACGGTGAACCTGACCGCTGATCGCGTCGTCACGCTCGACACCTCCCGCACCCTGGGTTCGCTGCGCCTGGGCGACAGCGTCGGCACGAACGGATTCTCCGCCTGGAGACTGGAGGCTTCGGGCGGCTCGATCCTGACGCTCTCCACCGGCACCGGCGGTTCGCCCGCGCTCGTGGCCACGGCGGGCACCAACGTCCTGGCGCTGCCGCTCGCGGGCGGGGAGGGCTTCACCAAGTCGGGCGGCGGCGTGGTCGTGCTCACGGCGGCGAACCCGCTCTCCGGCACGCTGAACCTGGACTCGGAGTCGTTCTTCGCGGTCAACGACGGCGCGGTCCGCGTCACGGCCAGCGGCGCGCTGGCCAACGTCGCTTCGCCCATCCGTTTCCGGAACAACACGCATCCCGACCAGCTCGGCTCCACGCTCCAGCTCGATGGCTCGGCCGGTCCCGTCGTCGTCGCGCAGGACTTCCTGATGAACGGCCGCAACCATCCGTCGCCGCAGATCGAGAACCTCGCGGGCAGCAACACGCTCTCCGGCCTGGTCCAGGTGAACACCGGCGGCGCGAACTACCTGCTCCGCTCCACCGCCGGCACGCTGCACGTCGCGGGCACGCTCTCCTCGCTCGCGGGCGGCACGCGCACCTACACCTTCCAGGGCGCGGGCGAACACCTCGTGTCCGGCACCATCGAGAACGGCAACGCCACGGTGAATGTCGCCAAGACCGGACCGGGCACGCTCCGGTTGACCGGCGCCAATTCCTTCTCCGGCACGGTCAACCTGCTGGAGGGCGCGGTGGAGTTCTCCACGCTGGAGAACCTCGGCGACCCTTCGACCACGCTGAACTTCAACGGCGGTTTCCTCCGCTACGCGCCGGGCGTCACCCTCGACCTCACCGCCAGCAAGCAGCTCACCCTGCTTGGTGCGGGCGGCATCGACACGGCGGGCAACAACGTCGTCCTCGGCGGCGCGGTGCCGCTCATCGGCGAAGGCGGGTTGACCAAGACCGGCGCGGGGCGGCTGACGCTCGACGGCCCGGCCTACTACAACGGCGCGACCCGCGTCGCTGTCGGCACATTGGCTCTCGGCGCGGCGGGCAGCCTCGCCAGCACGGGCCTTGTCGTGGCGGCGGGCGCGACGCTGGACGTTACGGCCCAGAGCGCCTTCGTGCTGCAAGCCGGTCAAACCTTGAGCGGAGACGGCACCGTGCTCGGCTCCATCTCCGACGGCTCCGGCTCGATCATCAATGCCGGGACGGTGGGCACACCGGGCACGCTGACCTTCGATGGCGTGCTCACGCTCAGCGGCGGCGGCACGTTGGCCTTCGACCTGACCAACGCCCCGACGGCTGGAGTCGGAGCGAACGACCTCATCGTGGTGGACGGCGACCTGGCGCTGACGGCGGGCACGGCCGTGACACTCAACTTCCTCAAGGGCGTGCCCAGTCCCGGCACCTACACGCTGTTCCAGGTCACGGGCAGCATCTCCGGCAATCCCGCCAGCGACCTCGTCGCGCCGGTGCTGGGCAATCGCTACACCGTCGCCTTCGGCGTGGATGCGACCGCGACGCCCAAGCGAGTGACGATGACGATCGTCGGTTCGCCGCAGTCGCTGACCTGGTTGGGCGGCACGGACTTTTCCTGGAACACCACGTCGCCGAACTGGACCAACCTTCCCTCCGCCGCGCTGGACTTCTTCTCCCAGGGCGACGCGGTGGCCTTCACCGACGTGGGCGACGCTTCGCAGCCCGTGTCGTTGACCGAAGCCGTCGCGCCATCCGCCGTCACGGTGAACGCAAGCCAGGACTACACCTTCGCCGCCGGCGGTGGATCGCTCTCCGGCACGATGGGCCTGACCAAGTCCGGCCCCGGCCGCTTGATCGTGGAGACGGACAACACCTACTCCGGCCCGACGGTGATCGCGGGCGGCACGTTGCAGATCGGCAACATCTTCAACGGCGGCGCTTCCGGCACGCTCGGCACATTCGGCACCGTCACGAACCACGGCACGCTGGCCTTCAGCCGCGACGGTTCTTCGACGGCCTTCGCCGTGCCCCAGGCGATCACCGGCACCGGCGGGCTCGTGCAGGAAGGCGCGGGCACGTTGCTCGTCACCGGCAGCAATTCCTTCCAGGGACTCACCGTCGTGGCTTTCGGCACGTTGAACGCGCAGACGGCGCAGAGCTTCGGCACGACCGACGCCGGGATCGTCGTGAGCAACAACGCGCAGCTCTACATCGGGGCCAACGTGGACTACGGCGCGGAGAACCTCGTGCTCGCGGGCAGCGGTCCCGATGGCAGCGGCGCGCTGCGTAAGGGCTTCAACGGCCCGACCACCTTCGGCGGCGCGGTCACGCTGGCCGAGGACGCGATCATCAAGCTGGACGGCGGCGCTTCGCTGAACCTGACCAACACCGCGGGCATCTCCGGCGTGGGCCGCGCGCTCACGCTCGCGGGCGACGGCGGCAGCTTCGGCACGGTCTGGGGACCGGTGAATCTCGGCGCGGCCACCTTCACCAAGACCGGCGGCGGCACCTGGACGCTGATGGCGACGAACACCTTCGCCGGTCCGCTCCCGCCGATCACCGGCGTGCTGCGCGTGGCGACGGATCGCGGCTTCGGCTCCGTGCCGGCCACGTTGGACAACGCGTATCTGCCCTTGGCCGCCGGCGGTGGACTCGGCGCCGTCAGCAACGTGACGCTCTCGGCCAATCGGGGCATCACGCTCGACACCACGGCGACCTTCGACGTGGCGGGCGGCGCGACCTTCACCATCCCCGCGCCGATCAGCGGCGCGGCCACGGTGAACAAAACCGGCAACGGCGTGCTGTCGCTGGCCGGAGCGAACAGCTTCTCCGGCTTGTTCTACATCGACACCTCCAGCACCGGCACCGACCAGGGTGCGGTGCGCGTGGCGGCTCCGGGCGCTTTCCCGGCGGACGTGACCACCACCTACATCCGCAACAACAACGGCGGCAGCTCGGCCTTCCAGCTCGACGGCACCGCCGGCGCGATCACCGTGACCTCCGCCTTCGAGGTCAGTTGCCGCAACAACACCAACGCGACGTTCCAAAACCTCGCGGGCAGCAACACGCTCTCGGGCAATGTCGCCATCTTCACCGGCGGCTCGAACGTCGTCTTCCGCTCCGACGCGGGTGCGATGAACTTCGCGGGCGACATCCAATACCAGGGCACCTTGACCGGCGGCCGCACGCTGAGCTTCTACGGCCCGGGCGACACCTTGCTCTCGGGCAACGTTCTCGCTTCGGCCAACGGAGCGACCGTCACGCCCATCGTCTATGGGCCGGGCCGGCTGGTGGTGAACGGCAGCATCCAGAGCGTCGGCTCGGTGCGCGTGGTCGGCGGCACGCTCGCGGGTTCGGGCACGATCTCCGAGCCCGTCACGGTGTTCGGCGGCGGCACGCTCGCACCGGGCGACGGCCTCGGCACCTTGACCATCAACGAAGCCCTCACGCTCGGCGGCACCACGCGCATGGATGTGCGCAAGACCGGTGCGGCCGTGGCTTCGGATCTCGTCGCGGGCGTCACCACCCTGACGCTTGGCGGCACTTTGGAAATCGTCCTCGCGGGCGATGCCCTGGTGGCCGGGGACAGCGTCCAGCTCTTCGCCGCCGCCGCTGTCACCGGCGCGTTCACGGCGATCACGCCCGCGATGCCCGGACCGGGCCTAGCGTGGGACACCAGCCGATTGGCCTTGGACGGCACGCTCTCCGTTGTCGCCGGTTCCGCCACCGAACCGGAGATCGGCGGCGTCACGATCATCGGCAACGACATGGTGCTGAGCGGCACCGGCGGCACGCCTGCGGGCGGTTACTCCGTGTTGACGCACACGAACGTCGCCGCGCCCCTGGCCGACTGGACCGTGCTCGGCGGTGGCTCTTTCAACGGCACCGGAGCCTTCTCCTTCACCAACGGGGTTTCGCCGTCGGTGCCCGTGCGGTTCTACCTGATCCGCGTGCCGTAGTTTCCCGGGCGCCCCGCGTCCGCCTTCCAAACTAGCCCGGCGGCGGAAACGTCGCCGGGCCGTTTCGCGTCCGCGTTCGGCGGATGCTCCGCCGCAAAAAGGACGTTTGCAGGACGGGTGAAAAACTGCGGAGGCTTCTTCCCGCCGTCCGCGCCCCTACCGATGACCTCCCCGCGATCCACCCCGCCGAATACCGGGCCGTTTCTGGCTTGGCCCGGCTGGAAGCATCTGCGGTTCGCATGGCTGGTGTCGTTGGCGGTCACGCTTGGGTTCGCCCTCGTCTATGGAGGGACGGACTGGATCACCGCGCAACGCGACCTCCGTTTCCGCGTCCATCTGGAAGCCGAACTGGCGATCCCGTTCCTGCCCGCGTTCACCCTGGCCTATCTCTCGATCACGCCGCTGCTGCTGGCCGTGCCGTTCGTCTTGCGCACACGGCGGGAGATTTCCGATCTGGCTCTGCGGCAATCCCTGGCCATCGCCGCAGCCGGAGTGGTCTTCCTGCTGTTCCCCGCGAAGCTCGGGTATCCGCCGCCGGACAGCACAGGCTTCTGGAACGGGCTCTTCGCCTTCGCGGACCGGTTGAACCTCGACCACAACCTCGTTCCCTCGCTGCACGTCGCCCTGAGCGTGATCTGCCTGGAAGCGCTGGCCACGCGGGCCTCCGTCGTCGGGAAATGGCTGCTGCGGGCTTGGGGCGGATTGATCGCGGTTTCGACGCTCTTCACACATCAGCATCACCTCCTGGATGTGGCCACCGGCTACGCCCTGGCCGTGGGCATCATGCAGTTGCGTCTGCGGTGCGGAATTTGAGCTGCCATTGAGCGAACCGCTGCGCCCATTGAATTTTCCGCAAGCGCGCGGCGGCTATTCCCCTTGTGGCCGTTCCGGCGGACGCCTATTGCTTCCGCCACCGGACATGCCCGAGGCCGCCATGAACAAACGCCGACCCAGGATCGCGTTGATCTCCCCGAAAGGGCCGCTCTACCGGCATCGCGGCGGCATCTTCAAGAAGTCGCTCCGCTACCAGCCGCTCACCCTCACCACGCTGGCCGCGCTCATCCCGGAAGAACTGAACGCAACGGTCCAGCTCTTCGACGAAGGCATCTCCGACGTGCCGCTGGATCTCGACGCCGATCTCGTCGGCATCACGGTTATCACCGGCACTGCTCCGCGCGCCTACGAACTGGCCGCGCACTTCCGCCAACGCGGTCTCGCCGTGGTGCTGGGTGGACCGCACGTGACGCTGATCCCCGAAGACGCCGCGCCGCACGCGGACGCGATTGTCACCGGCTACGCGGAGGATTCCTGGCCACAACTCCTGCGCGATTTTGTGGCGGGCGATCTTCAACCGCGCTACGACCAGGCTGCCAATCTCAGTCTCGCCGGTCGCCCCTTCGCCCGCCGCGATCTGCTCCCGAGCAAACACTACCTCACCAACAACGTCTTCGAGGCCACGCGCGGCTGCGTCCACAGTTGCGACTTCTGCGTCGTGCCGACCGCGTGGGGGCGGAAGCCGTATCAGAAACCGGTCCATGAAGTCGTCGCCGACATCCGCCAGCACGGCGCGCGCAAGGCGATCTTCATCGACCTGAACCTCATCGCCGACCGCGGCCACGCGCGGGATCTCTTCAAGGCGCTGGTTCCCCTGCGCCTCCAATGGTATGGCCTCGCCACCACCTTGCTCGCGGACGATCCCGAGCTGTTGGAACTTTGCCAACGCAGCGGCTGCAAGGGCCTGCTGATGGGCCTGGAGTCGATCTCGCCTGCGAACCTCAAGCAGAGCCGCAAGGGCTTCAACACGCCGGAGAAGTTCGTCCACGTCGTCGAGGCGCTGCACCGGCACGGGATCGCGTTGCAGGGCTGCTTTGTCTTCGGTCTCGATCAGGACGAGCCGGATGTCTTTCTCAAGACGGCCGAGTTCGCGGTCGAGGCGAAGATCGACCTGCCGCGCTTC
>CAMLMI010000136.1 GCA_946480965.1 uncultured Verrucomicrobiales bacterium
ACTGGCGGCGCTCACTACGCGACGGACAAGCTGCGTGGCTGTCTGCTGCGTCTCACGCCCGACGGCAAACCGGAACTCCTCGCCAGCGGGTTGCGCTACATCATGTCGCTCCAGTTCAACCGGCACGGCGATCTCTTCGGCACCGATCAGGAAGGCGCGACCTGGTTGCCGAACGGCAATCCCTTCGACGAGCTGCTCCACATCCAGACCGGCCGCCACTACGGCTTCCCGCCGCGACATCCCGCGCTGCTGCCGAACGTGGTGGACGAACCCAGCGTCTGGGACTATGCGCCGCAGCACCAGAGCACCTGCGGTTTCCGTTTCAACACGCCGACCACCGGACGGGGCCGCTTCGGTCCGGAGTTCTGGACGGACAACGCCCTCGTGGTTGGTGCCTCGCGCGGCAAGCTCTGGCGCACCGCGTTGGCGAAAACGGCGGCTGGCTATGTGGCGCGCACGGAGCTGATCGCGACGCTCGGCATGTTGGCCATCGACTGCGCCATCGCGCCGGATGGGTCGCTCGTGGTCGCGTGTCACGATGGTCCGCCCGATTGGGGCAAAGGTCCGGCGGCGAACGGCAAGCTCTTCAAGATCCGCTTCACCGATCCGGACGCGCCGCAGCCGGTGCTGACCTGGGCGGCGAGCGAGACGAAGACGGTGGTGCAGTTTGACCGGCCCTTGGACGCTAGCCGCTGGAGCGATCTGGCGAAGAAGGTCGGCATCGAGTTCGGCGCGGAGGTGGCGGCGGCGGATCGGTTTGAACCGTTCCGGCCCGGCTACGCGGTGGTGAAGGCGCAGGAGAACACGCCGCGCTATCGACTGGCGGTGACGGGTGCGCGGCTCGGAGCCAATGGCAGCAGCATGGAGATCGACACGTCCGCTCGCCGCGAAGCCACCGGTTACGCCGTGACGCTGAAGGCGGACGGCGGCGACATCGATCTGGCCCACGATCTTGGCGGCGTGGCCGCGACGTGGCGTGGGTCGGACGGTGCGACGTGGAATGGTTGGTGGCCGGCAGTGGACTTGGCGGCGGTCCGGGAATTCACCCGCAGCAGCCCGGCCCACGCGGACTTGGCCCAAGTGCTGCAAACGCCCGGCACCTTGACCCTGCGCGGCCAGCTCGATCTTTGGAACATGCTGCGGCCCGCCGTGCAACCCGGTTCCACACTCGACTATGTGCCCGAACCCGAGCGCGTGACCGTGAGCTTCCGCGCCGACGCCGCGCTCGAGCTGAAAGCTGACGGTGCGGTCGTGGAGCAGCCCAGCAGCTACGAGACGCGCCTGACGCAAACGCCGCAGCTCGGACGTTGGTTGCCCGTCACGTTGACGGTGCGGACGCCGCTGCGTTCGTTGGACGTGAGCTGGTTCACCGCTCTCGACGCCCGACCGCGCGCGCTCGGCGTGAAGCGTTTTCAGATGCCCTTCGCGCAGCCCCCGAGCGGAGCGGCTGCGAAGAAGACGGTGGTTCCCGAGATCGCCGGCGGCGATTGGGCCAAGGGCCGCGAACTCTTTCTCGGCAAAGCCACTTGCGCCCAGTGCCATCTCATGCGCGGCGAAGGCCACGCCGTCGGGCCTGACCTGAGCAACAGCCCGCACCGCGACTACGCCAGCGTGCTGCGCGACATCCGGGAACCGAGCGCCACGCTCAATCCCGACGCCGTGGCCTACACCGTGACGCTGAAGGACGGGACGGAGATCGCCGGCGTGCGTAGCGGGGAGACGGATACGGCGCTGGAGCTAAAACAGGCGGGCGGTCTGGTGGCACGCGTGGCCAAGAAGGACATCGCCACCCGCGAGGCGAATCCGGAATCGCTCATGCCGCCGGGTTTGATCGACGGGCTGAGCCCCCAGGAGATCAAGGATCTGATGGCGTATCTCCTGACGGAACCGGCGGAAAAGAACTAGGCCCAGGTCTCCGGCTCAGGCGTCGCCGCTTCCGGGTTCAGAATCCCTTCAGCATCATCGTCGCCAGGTCGCGGCGGATGCGCTGGCGGTTTTCCGCGTCGTGGAACTCCACCGGGTTGAAGTCGTCCGTCAGCACGATGCCGTGGCTCGGGTCCGCCTCGAAGATTCCGGCGAGCATCCCGCTCATCTTGGCGCGCACTTCGGGATGGACGGCCGTCAGGTCGAGCTGGCGCTTGGGGCTCAAGGGCGACTGCGAGGCCACGAAGAACATGTTTCCCCGGCCCTCCTCGTGCAGGCGCACTTCGGTGAAGACCGCTCGCAGGGTCTTCTGCATCGAGGCGGCGAAGAAGTCCTTTCCGGGCGTGCGGTTGCCGAAGCAGTTGATCACGAGCACGCCCTCCGGGTTCAGCACGGCCCGCATGGACTCGAAGGCCTCGCGCGTCATCAGGTGGGACGGGGAGGAATCGCCGAGGAAGGCGTCGAGGATGACGGCGTCGTAGCGGTTGGTGTTGCGGATGAGGAACTGGCGGCCGTCGCCGATCACGAGGCGGAACTTGGAGGGGTCGAGGTCGAAGAACTTCTCGGCCAACGGCACCACGTCGGGGTTGATCTCCACCGCGTCCACCCGCACGCCTTCGGCCGCGAACTGCGCGGGCACGATGCCCACGCCGAGCCCGATGCAGAGCGCGGAGTCGATCCGCTCCGTGTAGGCCACCGCCAGGCCGTGCAGCGCATAGGTGAAAAGCGAGAGGCTCTGCCGCGTGGCGGGCAGGTAGGTGTTCTGCACCAGGTAGTCGTTCAGATAGAAGCGGCGACCGTCCGGCCCCTCGACCACCTGGAGCTGGCCGAAGTCCGAGTTCCCCCGGAACAGCTCCTTGTGGCTGACGAACTCCGGCTGCGACGAGCGGTGGATGCCGTAGCCGCCGAGCAGCACGGTCGCGGCGGCGGCGGCGGCCGCGCCCTTCAACGCCCGGCCCCAGACCGCGAAGAACAGCACCGACATCGCCGCCAGCACCCCGGCCGTGCCGAGCATCGTCACCGAGTTCGGCCCCAGCGGGATCAGCACGTAGCCCACCGACGCCGTGCCCACGAGGCTGCCCACGGTGCTGACGGCGGAGAGGCGGCCCACGTTGCCGCCGACGGACTTCAGGTGGCTGGTGATGAACCGCACGAGGAACGGTCCCGTCATGGCCAGCAGCATCAGCGGGATGAAGAAGAGGAACGCGGACGCCAGCAACGAGCCCACGGCCAGCGAGAAGTCCAGGCAGACCGATGCCACGGCCCGCAGCCCCAGCACGCCGAGGCAGAGATACGCCGCCGCCCCGAGCATCGCGGCGTAGAGCCGGCCGAGGTTGCCGGAGGCGTCGGCCCAGCGCCCGCCGAGGTAGTAGCCCAGCGCCAGCGACGCCATGACCACACCGATCTGCGCGGTCCAGACGAAGTGCGAGGTGCCGAAAAACGGCGCGAGCATCTTCGCCCCGAGGATCTCGATGACCATGATGGCCGCGCCGTTGAACGCGGCGGTGAAGAAGACGAAGCGTCGGAGACCGGGGGAAAGGGTTTCAGCGGCTTGCACGGGCGCGGACGATAAGAAGCGGATCGTTCGACGGAAAGCCCGCGCTGCGGCGAAGTTTCTCCTTCGCTTCCCTGCCGGGCCCTTTCTACCTTCCCGCCCATGCCAGGTGAGCCCGAGCACATCCAGTCGCTGCGCGAAGCCGTGCGGCTGTCCCCCGACAACGCCCCGTTGCGCCAGGCGCTGGCCGACGCCCTTCTCGCCTCCGGCCTGACCGCCGAGGCCGTCGCCGAATACCGCGCCGCCCTCGCCCGCAGCCCGGAATCCGCCGCGCTCAAGCTCGGTCTCGCCCGCGCCTTCCACGCCGATGGCAAGAGCAGCCAGGCGCTCGTGGTGCTGGAGGATCTGGTGAAGTCGCCGGAAGCCCCGGCCAAGGCCTTCGTCCTTTACGCCCGCATCCTCGCGGGCATCGGGGAAGTGGAGCAGGCCGTGGAGCAATACAAACGCGGCGTGGCCAAGGACCGTTCCGCCGCCGACCTGGAGTTTGCCCATCGTCTCGGCATCCGCGCCCTGCCCGAGGAGGAGCCTTCCGCCCCAACCTTTTCCTCCGGCGGCGGCGATGAAGAAGTTTCCGACGGTCGCGTGCGCCAATCCTGGGAAGGTTCCGACGACGCGCCCCCGGCCGAGATCGAGCGGCCCAAGATCACCTTCGCCGACGTCGGCGGGATGGACGCGCTCAAGGAGGAGATCCGGCTCAAGATCATCTACCCGCTGACCCATGCCGAGATGTTCAAGGCCTACGGCAAGACCATCGGCGGCGGCATCCTCATGTATGGCCCGCCCGGTTGCGGCAAGACGCACCTCGCCCGCGCCACCGCCGGCGAGGTGAAGGCCGGCTTCATTTCCGTCGGCATCCACGAGGTGCTCGACATGTGGATCGGCAACAGCGAACGCAACCTCCACTCCCTCTTCGAGCAGGCCCGGCGGAACGCCCCTTGCGTGCTCTTCTTCGACGAGGTGGACGCCCTCGGCGCCAGCCGCACCGACATGAAGACCAGCGCCGGCCGGCATCTCATCAACCAGTTCCTCTCCGAGCTGGACGGCGTGAAGGCCAGCAACGACGGCGTGCTCATCCTCGGTGCGACCAACGCCCCGTGGCACCTCGACAGCGCCTTTCGCCGCCCCGGCCGCTTCGACCGCATCCTCTTCGTCCCCCCGCCCGACGCGCCCGCCCGCGCCGGGGTCCTCCGCCTGCAACTGCGCGGCAAACCGCAGGAGGACGTGGACTACGACGCCGTGGCCAAAAAGTGCGACGGTTTCTCTGGCGCGGACCTCAAAGCCGTGGTGGACATCACCATCGAGGCCAAGCTGCGCGACGCCATGAAGACCGGCACGCCCACGCCCATCCTCACCAAGGACCTGATCGCCGCCATCGGAGCGCAGAAGCCGACCACCCGCGAATGGTTCGCCACCGCCAAGAACTACGCGCTCTACTCGAACCAGGGCGGCACCTACGACGACATCCTGAAGTATCTGAAGATCTGAGCGACGCGGCTTTGACATGGATTCCACGGATTTTCGCGGAACAGAACCCTTGTTGAATCCCTGCCCTTCCGTGAAATCCGTGTCGTCGGTTCCAGCTTGAAGTCATCCCCATGAACCCATCCCCCCAGCTCCAGCGCGCGCTCGTGCTCCACGAACAGGGCCGGCACGACCTCGCCGAGAAGGAGCTTCGCCAGCATCTCGTCGCCGAGCCCAACGACGGCTTCGCCCAGGCGCTGCTCGCCATCGCCCTGATCGAGCAGGAGCGCCGCGACGAGGCGGAGCAGACCGCCATCGAGGCCATCGGCCACGCGCCCGACATGGCCTTCGCCCACTATGCGCTGGCCCGCGTGCTGTCGGACCGCAACCGCACCGACGAAGCCATCGATTCCATCCGCGAAGCCATCCGGCTGGAGCCGACCGACGCCGACTACCACGGGATGCTCGCCGGGCTGGAGTTCCAGCGGGGAAGTTGGAGCGCCTCGTTGCACGCCGCGGAAACCGGCCTCCAGTTCGATCCCGAGCACGTCCACTGCAACAATGTCCGCGCCATGGCGCTGGTGAAGCTGGGCCGCAAGGCCGAGGCCGGCGCGACCATTGAGCGCACCTTGGCCCGCGATCCCGACAACACCCATTCCCACGCCAACCAGGGCTGGACTCTGCTGGAGCAGGGGCGGCGCAAGGAGGCGATGCACCATTTCCGCGAGAGCCTGCGCCTCGATCCCACCAACGACTGGGCCCGCGCCGGTCTCGTGGAGGCGATCAAGGCCGGCAACCCGATCTACGCGGTGATGCTGAAATACTTCCTCTGGATGGCGAAGCTCTCCCCCAACGTGCGTTGGGGCATCCTGCTGGGCGGCTATTTCGGATCGCGGATGCTCGCGGGGCTGTCCCGGTCGAACCCGGAATGGTCGCCGTGGATCACGCCGATCCGCATCGTTTACATCTCGTTCGCGCTGCTCACGTGGTTGGCCGCGCCGCTCTTCAACCTGATGCTCTTCCTCCATCCGGTCGGCAAACACGCGCTCGATTCCGACCAGCGCTCGCAGGCCACTTGGGTCGGGTTGTGCCTGGCGCTCGCGCTCGGGTCGCTCGGCATCTGGTTCGTTTCCGGACGCAACGCGGACTACATCGTTCCCGCTTTGGTCTTCGGCCTGTTGGCCCTGCCCACCGCCGCGATCCACAGTTGTTCCGAAGGCTGGCCGAGAAAGACGATGGCCGCAGTGACCCTCGGACTGGCCGCCGCAGGACTCACCGCCGTCGCGATCATCTCCTTCCTGCATCCGCTGAAAGGCTCCGGCCTCGGAAACCTGGGCGAAGCCGCGTTCGGTCTCTTCCTCCTCGGAACCTTCATCTCCCAATGGGGCGCGAACTGGTTGATGACCCAGCGCCCAAAGCGGTGAAACGGAGCGCGAACGTGACCGTTCGCGCTCCTATCCATAGTCCTAACTCGGAGCTATCCAGAAAGGCTCTTCGTCTCAAACGCTGAGCCCAATGCCGTCATGTCCTTCAATCCCACCCCGCTGATTCCCAGCCGCCTGGATTCCGCAAGCAGGCGCGCGAGCGTTTCCGCCGCGACGGCTGGAGCCAGGCCGTTGCCCCGGATGTTCGAGAGGCAGTTCCGCTCGCCGTCGGTCCGGCCCACGCGCGGATCGTGGACGAAGTAGGCGCCGAGACTATCGGCGGAACCGAGGCCCGGACGCTCGCCGAGCAGGATCAAAGCGAGCTTGGCCTTGAGGCGTTCGCCCGCGTCGTCCATCAAGGCCACCCGAGCAAACGGAACGACCAAAACCGGCGCCAGTTTCCATCCGTCCAACCGCGGCACCAACGCCTCCAGCAGCGGAACGATCTGCGTCTCGGCCGCCACCGCCGACAATCCATCCGAGCACACGATCGCCAGATCGAACGGGCCCTGGGCGGCTCCCAAAGTGTCCAGCATCGTGCGCGAGTCTTCATCCAACAACCGTCCCAGATCCGGCCGACGCAGATAAGTCGCCCGATCCGTCACGCCGGAACGCAGGGCCCGACACGCCAGTCCCAGTGCTTCGATCCGCTTCACCAACTTCGCGGCGTCGAACGGCCGTTGCACCGCGTCGCGCGCCGAGGCGTGGGCCATCCGGAAATCGAGCGCCGCAATCGTCGGCACACTGCCGCCGCTGGCTCCGAGGGCGATGCGCGCCGGGGTCCATTGCCGCAGGCGGTTCCAAGGCGAGTCCGGCGGTGAAGAGGGTGGGCTCATGGGCAGTTCAAAGCAGGACAGGCATCCAGCCTGTCCCCGAAGTCTGGGTGGAACCGCTCAGCGGTGGACGAGTGGAGCGACGAGAGACTCTTCGGATTGACCGCGTCCCGCTGAGCAGCCCGGAAGCCCGATCTGCTTTGGACCCGAGTTCCGAAGCAGGCCCGGCCCCGGACGTAGCGCAGGTTTCCAAACCTGCCGTATCGCCGCACTTCCAAGTCGGCAGGGCGTCGGGCTGGAAGCGCGCCCTGAGACTTCCACGCGACGCACGTTTGGAAACGTGCGATACAGCAGGCTTGAAGCCTGCGCTACGTGGCCTTGAGCAACCTCCTGTTCGAAGTTCGGTCAGAAAGACGTCCTCTCGATTCATGGCAGGAGCAGTTCCCACGAAGCTTCCAGCAACGGCGTGCCGCGTTCTCCGCGCGGCAGCAGGCGCCCGCCGGCCATCAGGCGCATCCGCTCCAGCCATTGCTCGAATTCGGGTGCGGGTTTCAACCCAAGCACCTGCCGGAGATAGTGGCTGTCGTGGAAGGAGGTGGACTGGTAGTTGAGCATCACGTCATCCGCGCCCGGCACGCCCATGATGTAGGTGCAGCCGGCCACGCCCAACAGCGTGAGCAGCGTGTCCATGTCGTCCTGGTCCGCCTCGGCGTGGTTCGTGTAGCAGACGTCGCAGCCCATCGGCAGCCCCAGCAGCTTGCCGCAGAAATGGTCCTCCAATCCGGCGCGGATGATCTGTTTCCCGTCGTAGAGATATTCGGGCCCGATGAAGCCGACGACTGTGTTCACCAAGAGCGGCCGGTAGCGCCGGGCCACGGCGTAGGCGCGGGCTTCGAGCGTCTGTTGATCCACGCCGTGATGGGCGTTGGCCGAGAGGCAGGAGCCCTGGCCGGTCTCGAAATACATGACGTTGTCGCCGAGCGAACCGCGCTTCAGCGAACGGGTCGCTTCGTGGGCCTCGTCGAGCAGCGAGAGGGAGACGGCGAAGGAGCGGTTGGCCGCCTCGGTGCCGGCGATGGACTGGAACATCAGGTCCAAGGGCGCGCCCTGTTCGATGGCCTGGAGCTGCGTGGTCACATGGGCCAGCACGCAGGACTGGGTGGGAATCCCATGGCGCGTGATCAACGCATCCATCATGCGCAGCAGGCCGCAGGTGCAGGCCACGTTGTCGGAGGCGGGATTGATGCCGATGACCGCGTCGCCGCAACCAAGCATCAGCCCGTCGAGGATCGAAGCGGCGATGCCGCGATGGTCGTCGGTCGGGTGGTTCGGCTGGAGCCGCACCGAGAGCCGTCCGCCCAGGCCGAGCGTGTTCCGGAAACGCGTCACGACCCGGCACTTCGATGCGACCAGCACAAGGTCCTGGTTCGACATCAGCTTGCTCACGGCGGCGACCATCTCGGGCGTGAGACTGGGCGCGATCTTTGCCAGCACCCCAGCATCCGTCTCATAGGCCAAGAGCCAATCGCGGAACTGCCCGACCGATAGCCCGGCCACCGGCTGGAAAGCGACTGCATCGTGGCCATCGAAGATGAGTCGCGTGACCTCGTCCGTCTCGTATGGCACGACCGGTTCGCGGAGAAAGTCGGCCAAGGGAACTTCCGACAGCGCCCACTGCGCCGCGGCCCGTTCCTCGGCATCGACAGCGGCGACGCCGGCCAGCTCGTCGCCCGAACGGCGCGGGCTGGCCTTGGCCATCAGCGTCCGGAGATCGGGGAAGGTCCACGTCTTTCCCCGCAAGGTGATCGAGCGCGTCACGGCGGCAGCATCGCCACGATTCCGCGCGGAGGTCCATCCCCCGGATGAGCAGTGCCCGCTAGAGTTCGACGGGCAGTTCTTCGATTCTGGAATCGTTCCACGTCACGAAGTGGTGGGTGTAGCCGAGACTGCCAGCCCCTTTGAACATCGCCGTCAGCCAGACCTTCAAGTCTCTCTCGTCGGAGAAATCGATCCGGACAAACGGACCGGAACCCCCTTCCTTGGAGAGGTAAGACATGCGTTCTCCGTCCCGGATGAGCAGCGCCGCGTGCGCTGTGACCAAGAAGCGGTTCGCCAGACTGACCTGGTGACAAAGCACGACCTGCACGTTCGTCGGGAAGGCCAGTCCGCTTCGTCGCCATGACGCGAGGAGGGCTTCATGGGTCTTCCGGGACACAGCGTGGTCTTCGGTTGAAAAAGGCAGCACGCTGGATTGGAACAAAGCGGCCGTGATGCCGATCCACTGATCAGACCCGACGCCGGACCATTGCCCAGAGGCTGCCTGCCGATACCAATCGGGATAGGTCACAGAGACGGCGTCCCGTGCGGTCGCCACCGGACGTATGGAAAAGGAATTGGTGGCCGGCATGCTCGGAGCCAGGAACAGCCCGGCCATTTGATCCGGCGGCAAGGTTGTCCGCAAAGCGGGTGTTGTAAGACTGATGACCGTGTCGAAACAGTTCCACTCGTAGGCGTGCTGGGTGTTCCAGAGGACGTGTGGCAGCGCTTGCACGAGCGCCTTCATGTCCGGGAACCGATGGACTCCATCGTGCTTCTCCGGGAACCGGGTCCGATCCAAGACGAAGCCGGAGGCGAAGTAGTTGGAAACGGTTTGCCGCAGGATGTTGGTGGCCTCGGAGCTGCATCCGGCCCGCATCAAGAGTCTCTGGGTATCCGCCAGAACGGACTCGTCCTCCAGGAAGGAAATCTTCACCTCGGCCGCTGGAAGAGGAACGGCGGCCAACCACACAAAGCAGGCCAGCGCTTTGACGATCCATTTCATGAAGCTGCCTTCGATGTGGCCTCACCCGACAACGTCACCGCTACCTGCAACACCACGGTCCCCTCCACTCGGGCCTCGGCGCTGGCCTGGATGAGCGGGCCCATCCGGCCATCGATCTTCGCCGTGAGGTGGACGGTCTGACCCGGCCGGGCGCTGCCGAGGATCTTGGCCTGGCGCAGCGCGGTGAGCTTCAAGCCGACGAGCGGCGGAGCGGCGGGATCGCTCTGGGCCACCACACCGGCCAGTTGCGCGGCGGCTTCGAGCAGCAGGACGCCGGGCATCAGCGGATCGCCGGGGAAGTGGCCGCGAAGAAAGGCTTCATCGCCGCGCAGGCGGAATTCCCCCGCGCCGCTGCGACCGGGATCGAGTGCGGTCAGGCGGTCGAGAAAGCGGAACTCGGGGCCGTGCGGCAACGCGGCCAAGGCGGCGGTCAGGGACGTTTCTTCCACGGTTCGGTGATTTGGTAGGTGGCGGGATCGGGCGCGGCGAAGGTCTCGGCCGGGATCTCCGGGTTCTGACGGACGTTGCGGAAATCGTTCCGCAGCACGGAGCCGTCGGCCAGCGTCAGCTCGGTGGCGACGAGCTGCTTCTCGGCGAGGGAGAACTGCACGAGCAGCGCCGGGATCATCTTCCGCGCCGCGTCGGCCTTCGGGACGAGGCGGACGTCACAAATCCCGTTGGTCACGGTGAACGACCGCAGTTCGTAGCGGGCATGGAACGAAGCTGCGTCGCGGGGAAAACCGCTTTCCAGCAGCGCCGACGCGTCGCGCCACGGGCCCTGCGCGGTGCCGTCGAGCGGGTAGTGTTCCGCACGCTTCAACGCGGGCGAGAGCATCCAGAGATCGTTGCCTTGGCGCACGGCTGCGGTCTTGACCGGCTGGCCCAGTTCCCAGCGGAAGCGGTCGGGCATCTGGAACCAAACCCGGCCCTCGGCCTTCAGCGGCGCGGCCAAGGCCTTCAGCGTGCGGGTCTGGGTGAGATCGGCGGACCAGCTCCGGAGATCCTTCTGCGATTCGAGCCATGCGTTGAGGAGGGCGTTGGTGTCCTGGGCGTGGAGCGGCGCGGTGATGAGAAGGGAAAGGAACAACCACAGATGGACACGGATGGACACAGATGAACGACCACGCGACGGCCCTTCGACGTTCAGCGTTCGACATTCAGCGTTCGGTGTTTTGAACGCTGAACATTCAACGCCG
>CAMLMI010000137.1 GCA_946480965.1 uncultured Verrucomicrobiales bacterium
CGGTAGCCGGAGGTTGAGCGCAGCGATACCTCCGGAACGATGCGCTCAACGAATCGCACCCTGGAGGGGTGCCAGAGCCGTCGCCTATTCCCGGCGATCTGCGACCCCGCTGGGGTCGATCTACTTTCGGGCAGCTACCGGGGGTATCGTCGCGCTCCGCGCTCCTCAACCTCCGGCTACCTTCTGCCAACCCTTCGGGTTGGACCGAGCTTCGTAGCCGCGTCGTCGGAACGCGGTGACCCGCGGACGTGACCGTCCGAGCTCCGACCGCTGCCACTCGATTCACGCGCACAGACTTCGGGACAGGCTGGAAGCCTATCCTACTTAATCTGCGTCGTTCTGCGTTCATCTGCGGTTCATATCACCCACCAATCATCTTCAGCGCGTCGTCCACGTCGGTGCCGTCGTGGACCATCGCCATGAGGGCACGGACGATGCCGGCGGGGTTGGCGTGCTGGATGATGTTGCGGCCATAGACGATGCCGTGGACGCCCTGCTCCAGCAGGCCTTTCGTGCGGACGAGGATCTCGCGGTCGCTGACTTTGCCGCCGCCGCGCACCAGCACGGGAATTCCGCCGGCGGCTTCCACGACCTTGTGATAGCGCCCGACGTCGTCAGTCGGATCGGCCTTGAGGATGTCGGCGCCGAGTTCCACGGCTTGGCGGGCGAGGTGGACGATCTTGGTTTCGTCGCCATCGACCATGTAGCCGCCGGCCTCGGAGTTGGGCCGGAAAACGAGCGGCTCGACCATCATCGGCATGGCGTAGTGGTCGCTCTGCACCTTCAGGCGAAGGATGTTCTCGATGCACTGCTCGGTCACTTCGGGCGCGCCGGGGATTTGGAACAGGTTCACGCAGACGCAGGCGGCATCGAGCCGCACGGCCTGGAGCATGGCCTCATCGAGCATCGCGCTGTAGCGCGCGGCGGGCAGTTCCTTGCCATAGACGTTGGCGGCGTCCACGCGGAGAACGAGGCGCGGCTTGAGGTGGCCGGGGACGTTCTGCAAATGCCGCGCCTGACCGGTGGTGAGCTGGATGGCGTCCGGCCCGGCGGCGACAAGCGTGGCGACGGTCTTGCGGATGTCCTCGATGCCGGTGAGGAAGCCCGGCTGGTTGAAGAAGCCGTGGTCCACCGCCACGTCGAAGCAGCGGCCGGACTTGGCGTTGAAGAGGCGGTTGAGGCGAAAGGCTTTCATGTCGGTCGGATCAGCGGACGCCCATGAGATGCTTCAGGATGAAGAGTTCAAGCCCTTCGTAGTCGCGGACCTCGATGTAGGCGCGCTCGGCTTCGCGGTCCAAGGTGCGGACCTTCTCGACGAGATGCAGGAAGATCTCGCGGCTGTTGGCCAGGTGGCTGGTCACGGGGTTGCCGTTCTGCGTGCGCATGGCCTTCACGTCGAGACCGACGAACTCGCCGTTCCGGCCGTAGCCGTTTTCTTCCAGCACGCGGACCTGGTTGAACGCCGCGCGCAGATTGGCCGCGCCGAAGTTTTTGTCCTGATCGTATTTCAGGCCGTTCTGGTCGTTGAGGTGGACGCTGGCCAGCTTGCCGTGGGCCAGGGCGAAGGCCATTTCGTCGGACGGATCCAAGCCGGCGAGCAGCGCGTGGGCGGTCTCGATCAAGCCCTTCACGCGCTTCGGATCTTTGGATGCGTAGGCGAGCGTGAGGGCATGACCGATGGTGGGCACGTAAGCTTGGTCGGTCGGCTCGTTGGGCTTGGGCTCGATCCAGACTTCGATCTCCGAGTCGTGGTCGAGCATCCGGTTGATGACCTCCAGGAGGCGCTGGTAGGCGGTCACGGCGTTCTTCGCTTCACGGAGGTAGGTGCCTTCGCGCGCGAGCCAGAGGACGATGGCCTTGCAGCCCACGGCGCGGGCGATGTCGATGGAGCGGAGCGTGCGGTCGAGGGCGTATTGGCGCTCGACGGCGGAGTTGGAGGTGTAGCCGCCATCGACCGTCTGCGGGGCGAACCAGAGGCGTGGCGCGACGAACTCGGGGACCAGGCCCTGGTCCCTCAACTGCCTGCCGACCGCTCCGGCTTTTTCCAGGACTTCGGCGGCGGTCAGGTCATCGACGCCGGGAACGACATCGTCGTCGTGGAACTGCACGCCCTCGAAGCCGAGCGGGCGGTATAGGGCGAACTTGGCCTCGTGGTCGAAACGGCGGCGCGTTTCCGGGCCGAAAGGATCGGCGCCTTCGCTGATGTTCCAAGGGCCGAAGGAGAAGCGGTAGTTCACGGGAGTGCTCATGTGTGGGCGAACGCTACCTCGCGCCGCAGCGGGCCGCTACGTCTGGAAGCTCAACCGCTGGCACTATCGTCTCACCTCCTGGCTTGCCGAAGCCCGTTGCTCCGTCCAATCGTGCCAGCCATGCAGTCCCCGCGTGAAACCATCCGGCTGCCCTCGGGGCGGACCTTCCGCCTGTTGCGCTGGCGGCGGGACCTCGCGCACGTGGAGGTCGTGGAAGGCCCGGGACGGGTTTCATCGACCCGGGGATTCGGAGCGCACTGGCACTACCATCCGGAGCTGGAGCTGACGCTCTTCCTCAAGGGTTCGGGCACGAGGTTCGTGGCGGACCACATCGAGCTCTTCGAGCCGGGGGATCTGGTGCTGCTGGGTGCGAACGTGCCGCACACCTGGCATCCCAAGGGCGCTTCGGCCGGGATCTCGCTGCAATGGGATCTCCCGCTGAACCACGGTCTCTGGGAGATCGGGGAGATCGCCGCGCCGCTGCGCCGACTCTGCGATCAGGCCTTGCGCGGACTCTTGGTGCGGGGGGTGACGGCTGCCGGTGTCGAGAAGCAGATGGAGCGGATCGCGGGCCTCGACGGACTCGGGCGTTTCGCGGCCTTCCTCGAATTGCTCGGGCTCTTGGCGGAGGCCCCGGCGGCCCATCTGCGGCCCCTGTCGGAGCGGCCCTTTGCCCTCGCGGGCACGGCCGAGCAACAGGAAGCCATCCGCCGCGCGGTCAGCTACATCCTCGCGCACTACCGCGAAGCCGTGCGGCTGGAGGATCTGCACGCCTTGACCGGGATGAGCCGGGCGACGTTCGCGCGGCAGTTCCAGCGGCACGCGGGGAAACCGTTCTCGACGTTCCTGAACCAGGTGCGGCTCCAGGCGGTGTGCCGGGCGCTGCGCGACACGGGGGAAGCCATCGGGGCGATCGCGCTGGGAAACGGGTTCAACCAGCTCTCGTTCTTCAACCGGCTCTTCCGCCGGGAATGCGGCGTGTCGCCCGGCGAATACCGGGAGCTGGCCCGGAAGAAACGGGATTGGAAGAGGTAGCAACTGCCTTTTCAAGAGAGAGGAGGCAGTTGCTACCTCTTCCAGCAAAAAGCCGCCGGGCGTGAACCCGGCGGCTTGCAGCCAAAGCTTTGGCAAGATCAGTAGGCGAAGATCTCGTCGGCCTTGAAGAAGCGCTTCACCTCGGCGGCGGCGGTCTCCACGGAGTCGGAGGCGTGGCAGACGTTGACCATCATATCGACGCCGAAGTCGCCGCGGATCGTGCCCTTGGGCGCATTCTTGGAATTGGTCGGCCCGAGCAGCTCGCGCACGCGGGCCACGGCGTTCTCGCCTTCCAGCGCCAGCGCGATCACCGGGGTCTGCTGCATGAACTTCACCACGTCGGGGAAGAACGGCTTGTCCGCGATGTGCGAGTAGTGCTCGCGCAGCAACGCGTCCTCAAACCGCAGCATCTTGATGCCGCGCACCTTCAACCCTTCCGCCTCGAAGCGGGACAGGACCTTGCCGCAGAACTGCTTCGCGACGGTGTCGGGTTTGAACAGGATCAAAGTCGTTTCAATGGCCATAAAGAGCGGCGTGGATACCGGACCCGGCTTCGTCCGTCAACGTCGCCGACGGGTGCTCCCCGGGGTTGAAGCGTCAAAAAGCTGCCGCTCGGCCTAAATGGTGGGGCGAAGGTTCCGCCTGCGAGGTTGCTGCCAAAATTCCCGTCCCGTCTGTCCATTTTCGCCTTCGCGCGGCTGAGAACGCCCCGGTGGAGCATGCTTTGTGGACACTTAAAAACTGCACATGGACATGGCCCAAATCCCTGCATGTAAAACTATTTTGCAGAAGTGAGAGAAATTCGTTCAAGCGTCTGAATCTCTCAGCCGAAAGGAACGGGCAAGTGGAACCACTCCCGTTCATGAACACCGCGTCGAGGACCCCGGACGGCCGCCCGGGTGCGCTTGCGAGCCGAGGCCACCGTCATTCCCCGGGTTTCCCAACTGGCCGATGGGCCTTGCCGGCACTGCTGCTCCCGGCCTTCCTGACGACCGCCGATCTCCGGGCCGAAGTCCCCGGCATCATCCACCACCAGGGCCGCCTCGCCATCCACGGCACCAATTTCAACGGCTCGGCGCAGTTCAAGTTCTCCCTCGTCGCCACCAATGGCCAGGGCGACACCGTGACGCTCTGGAGCCACAACGGCACCGGAACCGCCGGAGCCGAACCCGCCGCGCCCGCGCTGGCGCTGCCGGTGACGCACGGCGTCTTCTCCGTCGCGCTGGGCGACGTGTCGGTCGCGAACATGACCGCGCCGATCCCGGCCACGGTCTTCACCAATTCCGAGATCTGGCTCCGCGTCTGGGTCAATGACGGTGTCAATGGTTCCCAACCCCTTTCTCCGGACCGCCGCCTCGCTTCGGTCGGCTACGCGCTCGTGGCCGGCTCCGTGCTCGGCACCACGCCCGCTTCCACCAACTTCACCGGTTCGCTCGCGGGCGACGTCACCGGCACCCAAGCCGCAACGGTCGTGGAAACGGTCGGCGGATTGTCCGCTGCGGACGTGGCTGCTGGCGCGACGCTGGCCAACGACGCCACCGCGCTGAACACGGCCGAGACGATTGTCCGCCGCGATGCGAACGGCGGCTTCTCCGCCGGAACCGTCACCGGCTCGTTCGTCGGCAACGCGGCGGGTTTGACCAATTTCCCGGCCGCCCAGCTCACCGGCACGGCGGCTTCGGCCACGAACTTCGTCGGCGGCCTCGTCGGCGATGTCGGCGGCACGCAGGCCTCGACCGTTGTCCTGACCGTCGGCGGCCAGGCCGCGACCAACATCGCCTCCGGCGCGGTGCTCGCGAACGCCGCCACTTCCCTCGCCACCAGCAACGCCATCGTGCGCCGCGACGCCGACGGGAACTTCGCCGCCGGTGTCGTCACCGGCACCTTTGTCGGCAACGGCCAGGCGCTGACCAACCTCACCGCCGTCAACCTCGTCGGCATCGCGCCCGCCGCGACCAACTTCACCGCCCCGCTCGTCGGCGACGTGGTCGGCGGACAGACCACCACCGAGGTGAAGACCGTGGCCGGGCTCGGCGCGACCAACGTGGCCGCCGGCGCGATCCTGGCCAATGCCGCCTCCAGCTCGAACGTGCTCGGGGCCATCGTCCGCCGCGAGGACTGCTACGGCGACTTCGAGGCCGGCACGGTCCGCGCGACCGCGTTCGTCGGCGACGGCTCGGGACTGACCAATCTCCCCACTTCCCCCTCCTCCTTCCTGGCACCATCCGGTTCGCTGCTGGTCTCGCTGCTGGAGGCCGATTCCTCCCTCATCTCCGCCGGCTATCGCCGCATGATGACCGTGCCCGCTCCCGGCTGGGTCAACGGCTCCTCCACCGGCGTGCCCTCGGCGCGGGCGGGCCACTCGACCGTCTGGACCGGCACCGAGATGATCGTCTGGGGCGGCAGCGGCAGCTCCGGCACGCCCTTGAACAGCGGCGGCGGCTACGCGGCCGACACGGACGCTTGGACGACGCTGACCACCGTCGGGGCACCCGCCGCCCGCAGCGGCCACACCACCGTCTGGACCGGCACCGAGATGATCGTCTGGGGCGGCCAGGGCGGTTCCGGCAACCTCGGCACCGGTGGCCGCTACTCGCCGAACACGCTCTCCTGGACGGGGCTTTCCACCACCGGCGCCCCCGAGGCCCGCCAAGGCCACGCCGCCGTCTGGACCGGCTCCGGGATGATCGTCTGGGGCGGGCTGAACATCGCCGGCCTGCGCAATGACGGAGCGATCTACGACCCCGCCAACAACACCTGGACCCCGCTGCCCACCGAAGGCGCGCCCGAAGGACGCCGCGGCGCGGTGGCCGTCTGGGGCGACAACCGCCTCATCGTCTGGGGCGGAGAGGGCGAGTCCGGCGATCTCGCCACCGGCGGCCAACTGCTCTTCACGAACGGCGTGCCCTCCGTGTGGACCCCGATCAACCCCACCAATGCCCCGGCCGCCCGCAGCGGCCATTCCGCCGTGTGGTTCGGCGACAAGATGTTCGTCTGGGGCGGCAAGAACGGCGGCGTGGTCTTCGGCGACGGCGCGGCCTACTGCGCGCACTGCGACACTTGGTTCCCCGTCTCCTCCACCAATGCCCCCTCGCCGCGTTTCGACGCCTCGATGATCGCCACGACCACGGGCTTTGCCGTCTTCGCCGGGGCCAACAACGGCGGCGACCTGAACAACGGCGCCACCTACGACCCGGCCAACAACGAATGGCTGCCCCTTTCCACGCTCGGTTCCCCGCTCGCCCGTTCCGGTGGCGGCGGCGTCTGGACCGGCACGGAACTCCTCCTGTTCGGCGGCCGCTCGGGCGGCTCCGCCGTCGCTTCCCCGCAACGTCTCGTTCCCCAGCCCACCTGGTATTTCTATCGCAAGCTATGAAGAGGCCTCTCCGCATCCTCCCCCTCGTCCTCGGCGCGCTCCTCGCCGCCGTCGGCTCCGCCCGAGCCCAGTGGACCACCCAGTCCATCGCGCTCAAGGCCGGTTGGAACGCCGTGTTCCTGCACGTTGACGCGTCGCACGACACGCTGGCGAACCTGGTCGCGGCCGACGTGAACAACCCCATCACCGAGGTTTGGCTCTGGGCCCCGCCCGCCGCCACCCTCCAGTTCGTCCAGAGCCCGCAGCAGCCCGTGGACACCAGCAGCCAATGGATGAGCTGGAAGCGCAACGCCATGGGGGCCTCGCTCCTCCAGCGGCCCATCGGCAATGCCGCCTACCTCGTCCACGTCTCGACCAACGTCGCGAACTACACCTGGACGATCAAAGGCAAGCCCGTGCCGCCGCACTACGAGTGGAGCACGAGCGGTTTGAACCTCATCGGCGTGCCCAGCCACCCCTCCACCCCGCCGACCTTCGAGTCCTTTTTCGCCAACGCGCCCGAGCTCCAGCAGAACGCCGAGGTTTACCACTACCCCGGCGGCCCGCTCGGCGCCGGCAATCCCGCGCGCCTCTACACCCTGCGCACCACGCCCATCCCGCGTGGCAAGGCGTTCTGGATCCGCTCCGGCAACGTCTTCAACCGCTACTTCGCCCCGTTCGAGACCGTGTTGAACAACCCCAAGGGCCTTGAGTTCTCGGACTCGCTCGGTGTCGTCAGCTTCCGCCTGCGCAACCTCGCCCTGACCAACGTCACCGTCACTCTGGGCCTCCACGCCTCCGCCACGCCGCCCGCCGGCCAGTCGAACATCGTGGCCGTGCCGCCGCTGCTCGTCCGCGGACCGCTCAACACCACCAACCTCACCTATACCTACACGCCCCTTGCCGAGAACGGCACCCATAGCTGGACCCTCGCGGCCAAGGGCCAGCCCGGAGCGGACGTCGAGGTCGTCCTCGCGCTGAACCGCTCCGCGATGTCCGGCAACGTCGGCGCGCTCTACGCCGCGCTCATCCGGTTGAACGACTCCTTCGGCCATTCGCAGGTCGAGCTCCCCGTGTCCGCCACCGTCGCCTCCGAAGCCGGCCTCTGGATCGGCAGCGCGGTCATCACCCACGTGCGCGAGTCGCTGAAGACCTACGAGCAGGGCCCCTCCGGCACCGTGATCTCGACCAACGGCGAATACGTCGTCGCCGGCACCAGCACGAACCTCGGCGCGGTGCCCAAGAGCTTCCCGCTCCGCCTCATCGTCCACAACCCCGAGCCCGGCGGCCACGCCCAGCTCATGCAGCGCGTCTATCTCGGCCTGAATCCCCAGACCAACTACGTCGTCGCCACCCGCGAATCGGCGCTCGACACCGACCATCTCGACAAGGCCCGCCGCGTCAGCGCCAGCCACCTGCCCTTCACCGCCACGAACGAGACCTGGGCCTTCAACGGCACCCTCGGCGGCCAGCCCACCCTGACCACCTCGGTCGTGCTGGACTTCAACGACCAGGAGTCGAACCCCTTCCTCCACACCTACCACCCGGACCACGACGGCCTGGACGGCTCGTTCCTCAACGAGCTGCCGCGCGGTTCGGAATCCTACAGCGTCCGACGCGACATCACGCTCCACGTGGTCCCGCCGGGCGACGGCGTGGGCAATCTCAACGCCGGGGGCCAGACCCTCGCCGGCACCTATTCCGAAACCGTCACCGTCCTCGGCCTGCAGCGCGGGGGCGGCCAGAACGACTCCCGCTCCTACGAGATCCAGGGCGTCTTCAGCCTCAACCGCGTCTCCGCCACCCCCGTCCTGACCCGTCCTTAAAACCATCCTTCGTCCAACCCGTCCTTTTTAGATCCAAGATCCACACCGCCATGAAAACGTTCCGCAACCTGTTCCGCTCCCTGACCCTCGCCGCCCTCGGCCTGGCCCTCCTCGGCACCGACCTCCGGGCCGCCAACGGCCGTCCCCCGGAAAAGATGTCCTACCAGAGCTATCTGGTGGACGCGAACGGCCTGCCGCTCGGCAACAACGGCCCGAAGAACTACGACGTGATCTTCCGCATCTACAACGACCAGTCGGCCACCGCCGCCGGCAACCGCGTGTGGAGCGAGCAGCAGACCATCACCGTGGACAACGGCTACTTCAGCATCCTGCTCGGCGAGGGCAACGCCTACGCCAGCGAGGCGCGCCCGCCCCTCTCCAGCGTGTTCACGAACATGGCCGACGCTTCCGACCGCTTCATTGAAATGACGGTCAAGGGCATCGGCGCCGGCGGCACGGACTCCACCATCGCCCCGCGCGTCCGCCTCCTGCCCGCCGCCTACGCCTACCTCGCCACCACCGCCGTCAACGCCAACAACCTCGTCAACTCCAGCCACGGCACCGTGGTCAACGTCAGCGGCAGCAACGTCGGCATCAACCAGGGCAACCCCGGCGCGAACCTCGACGTGAACGGCACCTTCAAGGCCAATTCCGCCACCATCGGCGGCAACCTCGCCGCCGGTTCCTTCACCACTGCGGGCGGACTCACCGCTTCCGGCACGGTCACCGCCGGCAACCTCACCACCTCCGGAACGCTCACCGCCCCGACCGTCAACTCCTCGGGCACCGTTACGGCCAGCAAGTTCGTCGGCGACGGCACCATCCCCGTCGGCGGCATCATCCTCTGGTCCGGCACAGTTGGAAACATCCCCAGCGGCTGGGCCCTCTGCAACGGCAGCACGGTCAACGGCCAGCTCACCCCCGACCTCCGTAGCCGCTTCGTCGTCGGTGCCGGCAGCACCTACAGCCCCGGCAACACCGGCGGCAACGACCAGATCACCCTCACCGTCGCCCAGCTCCCGCCCCACAGCCACGGCTTCAAGGACGGCTACTATGCGGAAAACCAAGGCTTGGGCCAGAAGGTGGCCGGGTCGGACGAGGGCCGGGACTTCGACAACGACGTCTACGAGCGCAACTCGACCACGTCGAACACTGGCTCCGGTGCCGCCATCGACATCCGCCCCCGCTACTACGCCCTTGCCTACATCATGCGCGTGCGTTGATCCCGGCCGAAACGTCGTCGTCCACCTCGACCCCACTCTCGGCTTATGAGAATCACACGAAAACTCGGGCTCCTTGCCGGCTGGTTGCTGGCAGGCACGGGTCTGCTACGCGCGGCGGAAAGCCTGCCGCTCGAGCTGCGGCAAAACTCCACGCCGCACAACTACCAGTCCCTGCGCGGCGTCCCCATCTCCGCCACTCCCGGCTCCCCTGTCGGCTCCGACGGACGGATGCCCACAGGCCTCAACGGATCGGGCAGCTACACCACGCCCACCATCGGCCAGTTCCAGGGCTTCGGCCCGTTCAGCGGCGGAGCCTCCGCCACGAACAAGACGCTGCTCAAGAACGCGGGCGGACTGGACGGCACCCACTCCTTTAACGCCGCCATCGCCGACGCCATGCAGTTGCCCTCCGCCAAGACCGCGGGCAACGGCCGCATGATCCAGCGCCGGGTCACGGTGGGCGCGCCGTTCCTCGGCCGCCAAACCTCGCTCTCCTTCGGCTCCATCGTCTCGGTGCCCATCACCGACGAGAAGGGCACGCTGCTCTCCGGGGTTTCCGCCGCAAGCTACTGGATTCCCGAGCCCTACGGCGTCGAATCCGGCCTGGACTCCGGCTTCTACTGGAGCCCCCACGCGCGGAAAGTCTTCGCCATCCAGTCCGGCCCCATCCGCATCACCTGGCGCAAGTCCGCCCCCTACACCGCCGCCACCGTTCCGACGTCCTATGTGAACCCCGGAGGACCGGTCAGCTTCGAGACCAACGGCACCAGCATCTATCTGCTCTACACCGATTCGCTCGTCGTCTCCGGCAGCTCGGTGAAGCCCGCCAAGAAGATGTATTGGACCGAGCGCGAATACCGCCTGCTCGGCAAGCCCGTCTCCATCCCGCCCGCCCGCATCGGCGGCGTGAACATCGTTTACAACAACAACTTCCCCCGCACCGTGGAGCAGGAATACCGCGGCCCGGGCTACACCAGCCCGACCGAAGGGAACGAAAACGAGACCCTCTCCGAGCTGCGCACCCTCTGGTATGACCAGACCCAGGGCTTCCTCTACGCCTACAACCTCGAGGGCCGCGTCTTCGTCGAGTTGCTCGGCGACGCCAATGCCGACGGCCAGACCCGCCAGCACCTCGGCTTCGAGCTGGTGGACGTCATCCAGCAGCCCAGCCCGGCCGACGTCTCCATCGAGCTCGGCGAGCGCATCGTCCCGCCCTTCGGCTCGGCCGACGACCTGACGCCCGACCCCATCCTCCAGGCCGGCAGCCCGCAGTTCGGCTTCAAACACGTCGTCGTCGGCAACAACCGTCAGAACCTCTACGCCCAGATCGAGACCCGCAGCCTGAACGACTACCTCGTGCA
>CAMLMI010000138.1 GCA_946480965.1 uncultured Verrucomicrobiales bacterium
GGCTTCGGACCGGCAAGCATCCGGCCTTGCAGAAAGCCCGTGCTCCGGCCTTTTCGCCGCGCAGTTTGCCGGACAGTTCGAGGGCGGAGCGTGGAAATTCCGAAAAATTCCGCAGCGGCACGTTCCTTGCCTGAAACTCGGCGTCGCCACGGGGAAAGCCGGGCGCTGCCGGGTCCAACGGATGGAACCCGATGGCCCGCCCGGACAGCCACGGAGGCGTTCCTCGGCGACACGACAAACCCGTATGAACTCGGCGCTCGAACTGACCATCGGCCACCTCTATTTCGTGCAACCCGGACCGCCTGAATTCCGCTGGCCACCGGGACTCCGGCCCGAGGCCCAGGTGCAGCTCATCTACCGCAAAGACAACTGGTGCCTCGTGAAGACCTGGCAGGGAAAGGTCTTCAGCGTGCCGGAGGACTGCCTGTCCATCGATTGATCGGGCTGGCCCGGAGGGAGGAGAAAACACATCCCGCGTGCAGACAGTTCGGGAAGGTGGCCTAGTCGGGCTGCGCCACGGATCCCTTGGCGATCTCCGCCCTTCGGGCCGCTTTCTTGCAGTTTCAACCGACCGGGTTTGACGTGGCGGCGATGTGCTCGGCCAGTTCCTCCGCCGGATAGGTCCAGATCTCGGCCAGGGTCGGGTGATAGTGGGGGATGGCGGCGAATTGGGCGACAGTCATCCGTGCGGCCATCGCCACCGCGATCTCGTGGATCAGCTCGCCACCCACCGGACCGACCGCTGCGCCGCCGAGGATTTCGCCGCTCTTCGGATCGGCCAGCAGCTTCACGAAGCCGTGCCTTACCTCCATGATCATCGACTTGCCGTGGTCGTTGAACGGGTAGCTCGCGCTGAGGAATTCCACGCCGCGTTCCTTGGCCGTCTTCTCGGTCAGTCCCACCGTGCCGACCTGCGGATCGGTGAAGACGACGGACATCAAGAGCCGATAGTCCATCGTCCGTGGGCGGTCCGGATGGACGATGTTGTGCGCCGCCACTTCTCCCTGCGTGACGGCGAGATGGACGATCTCGTAGGGACTGGCGCAATCGCCCGCCGCGAAGATGTGCCTGGCGCTGGTCCGCATGGCGGCGTCCGTCACGAGCTTGCCGGAATCGTCGGTGCCCACTCCGGCGGCGGCCAGATCGAGACCCTGCGTGTTCGGTGAACGGCCGAGGCAGTGAAGAATTTCCTCCGCAGCCAGCACGACGGTTTGGCCCCGGTGCTCGATGACGACTTCCTTGCCGGAGGCTGTCTTGCGGGCGTCGAGCAGTTTGGTGCCGCACAGGACGTTCATGCCTTCGTCGCGCAGCGTGGCCTCGACCGCTACGGCGGCGTCCGTATCGAAGTCCTTCAGCAGATGTTCGCTGCGTTGCACCAGGGTCACGGCCACGCCGAAGCGTTGGAACATCTGCGCGAACTCCACCGCCACCGCGCCGCCGCCCAGCACGATGAGCGATTTGGGCAACGCTTCCAACCGCAGCGCGTCATCGCTCGTCCAATAACCGGCCGACTCCAACTGGGGCAGGGGAGGGGTGGAGACTTTGGAGCCGGTCGCGATGACGAAGTGGCTTCCGTGCAGCCGCGTCCCATCCGCCAGTTCGACCGTGTGGGGATCGACGAAGCGGGCCTTGGCGCGAAAGAGGGTGAAGCGTCCGTCCGTGAGCTGTTTCTGACGATACCCGGCGAAGTCGTCGATCATCGTCGCCTTGCGAGCCATGACCGCCCGGAAGTCGAGCCCCGGCCGGGGCACCTCCAGCCCCCAGGTGCTGGCGACCTTGGCCAAATGGAGCACCTCGGCCGCGTAGAGCAGCGTCTTGGTCGGCATGCAGCCGCGCAGAATACAGAGCCCTCCCAGCTCTTCCGCGCCATCGATCACCGCCACGGATTTTCCGGCAGCATGGGCGGTGCGGGCGGCGGCGTAACCGGCCGAGCCGCCACCGAGGACGATCACATCGAACGAAGCGGGCGAACTCATGCGCTGGGATGGGTGGAAGATTTCATGCAACAAAAAGGTTCTAAGCGGGTCGAAGGCTCGGTGCAAACGACGTTGTCAGAACCGGGCAGGGAACGGAGATGGGGCAGGGGAGCTTTGGCCGTCAAATTTCCCCTTCCTTCTCGGGGCGTGCTCCCTATCGTGCAGCCCGCACATTTGCCGGAACGAACCGGGCCACCTAGGGTGGCGCGGCGTTTAGGCGACAGTTGACCGCATGGACCCGAAGCACATCAGAAATTTCAGCATCATCGCCCACATCGACCATGGGAAGACGACGCTCTCCGACCGCCTGCTCCAGAACACCGGCACGGTGGAGGACCGCAATCTCGAGGAACAGCACCTCGACGGCATGGACCTGGAGAAGGAGCGCGGCATCACCATCAAGGCCCATCCGGTCACGATGTATTACACCGCCAAGAACGGCGAACGCTACGAGCTGAACCTGATCGATACCCCGGGCCACGTCGATTTCGCCTACGAGGTTTCCCGCAGCTTGAGCGCGTGCGAGGGCGCGCTGCTCATCGTGGATGCCGCCCAAGGCGTCGAAGCCCAGACCGTCGCGAACGTCCATCTCGCGATGAAGCAGGGGCTGACGATCATTCCCGTCATCAACAAGATCGACCTGCCGCACGCCAACATCCCGATGGCCAAGCAGCAGTTGGAGGACATCCTCGCCATCTCCGGGGACGAGGCGATCCTGGCCAGCGCCAAGGAAGGCATCGGCATTTCCGACATCCTCGAAGGCATCGTCCATCGCGTCCCGGCTCCGAAGCCGACCGATGTCCCGTCGCTCCAGGCGCTGATCTTCGACAGCTACTTCGACACCTACAAAGGCGTGGTCATTCTCGTCCGCGTCACCAACGGCGAGCTCAAGGCCGGCACGCAGGTGAAGCTGTTGCACTCCGGCAAGACCGTCGAAGTGAAGGAGGTCGGCTCCTTCAATCCCAAGCCCTTCGTCCGCGACGTCCTGACCGCCGGCGAGACCGGCTACATCACCGCGAACATCAAGACGCCGCGCGAGGTGAAGGTCGGCGACACGCTGACCGATCCCCGGAATCCGGCGCCCGAACTGCCCGGCTTCCAAGAGATCCATCCGATGGTCTTCAGCGGCATCTACCCGATCAACACGGCCGATTACGAAGGCCTCAAGGTCGCCATCGCCAAGCTCCAGTTGAACGACTCCGCTCTGACCTTCGCCACGGAAAGCTCGGCCGCTCTCGGCTTCGGCTTCCGCTGCGGGTTCCTCGGATTGCTCCACATGGAGATCGTGCAGGAACGTCTGCGTCGCGAATTCGACATGGACATCATCGCGACCTATCCGAGCGTCGTGTATCAGGTGCGGATGACGGACGGCACGGAGAAGGAGGTGGACAACCCCGCCTTCATGCCGGACGTGACCTACATCGACGAGATCCGCGAGCCGATGGTGAAGGCCTTCGTCATGGTGCCGAACGAGAACATCGGCGACATGATGAACCTCATCTCCGAAAAGCGCGGCGAGGTGGACCACACCGAGACCCTCGACGCCAAGCGCGTCATGCTGACCGCGAAGATCCCGCTGAACGAGATCCTCATCGACTTCCACGACCGCATCAAATCCATCACCCGCGGCTACGGCTCGATGGACTACGAGCACGACGTCTATGTCGCCAGCGACATGGTGAAGCTCGACATCCTCGTGAACGGCGAGGTCATGGAAGCCTTCTCCGCGCTCGTCCACCGCAGCAAGGCGGAGACCCGGGGACGCGCCTTGGCCGCAAAGCTCAAGGACGTCATTCCGAAACAGCAGTATCAGGTCGCCATCCAGGCCGCGATCGGCGGCAAGGTCGTCGCCCGCGAGACGTTGAGCGCCATGCGCAAGGACGTGACCGCGAAGTGCTACGGCGGCGACATCTCCCGCAAACGCAAGCTGCTGGAGAAGCAGAAGGAAGGCAAAAAGCGGATGAAGTCCATCGGCTCCGTGAACATCCCGCAGGAAGCCTTCATCGAAGTCCTCAAGAGCTGACCCCGCTCGCCCCAAGCCCATGACGCTGCGCTGGTTTTTCTCCAAGTCGATCCGTGAAGCCACCGACCTGTGCAAACAGGCGCGGAAGATCCTCAATCACCAGCGCGACATCCTGAGCCCGCAGGCATTGGAGAATGTCACCAAGGCGATCGAGGAAGCGGAGCAGGGGATCAAGCAGGCACTGCCCCCTGCTCTTTTGGCGGACAAAATGGATGCCCTCAAGGCGGCCGCCGACAAGTGGTTCAAGCCCTATCGCAGCCCGGGCATCCGCGAAAACGTGGAGGTGTTCCTCGTGGTCGTGGCCGTCGCGATGGCCTTCCGCACCTTTATCCTCCAGCCCTTCAAGATCCCGACCGGTTCGATGCAGCCGACGCTTTATGGCGTCACCGTCGAAGATTACGCCCATCCGGCGATCCAGCCGCTCCCGGGATTGGCCACGCGGATCTACCAAGGAATCGTGGGCGGCATCTTTTATCATGATGCCGTGGCGGAAGCAGACGGCCAACTGTTGGACGTTTCGCCACCGATCAAGTTTCTTGGCCTCTTCAGCCGCTCTGAGCTGACCGTCCAGTATGCGGGACGCGGTCGGCCCGAGAAGGTCAAGCTGTGGTTCACCCCGGCGGATGGACTGGTGGGCAAATTGAACTTCGAAGCCCACCGTTTTTTCCGCAAAGGCGAGCCCATCATCCGCTTCCAGGAAACCTCCGGCGACCATCTCTTCGTGGACCGGGTGACCTACAACTTCCGCAAACCGGCCCGAGGCGACATCATCGTCTTCGCCACCAAAGGCACGGCCATCCGTGAGCAGGACCAGTTCTACATCAAACGCCTCGTGGCTTTGCCCAACGAGACCGTCAGTATCGGAGACGACGCCCATTTGGTCATTGATGGACGTCGCTTGGATGCAAGTGAGCCTGGATTCGAGAATGTCTATACCATCGGTTCTGGCTTCGGACCTTGGCGCTACCAAGGACATTTGAACGGACGGAAGATGCCCGGCGTGGATTGGTTTCCCGATGCCGAAAAGAAGCAGCCACTCGCTTCGGACCAGTTCTTTGCGATGGGCGACAACACCGCCCACAGCTCCGACTCCCGCATGTGGGGGCCTGTGCCGACCCAAAACGTCATCGGCAAGTCGTTCTTCGTCTATTGGCCCATCATCAACCGCGACGGCCATCGTTGGGGTTGGGCCCATCGCTGAAGATTTCAGAACCAATCGCGAAACCCGACCGACAACTCCGCCGTCACTCAAAAATTGCCCAACAATCAATCCACAATGTTTGTTATATTCACTATTTATCGGCTTCGTTCAGGATCGGCTTTGCTCTGAGCTGTGCCGTTGCGCTTGGGGCCAACTCGGTCAAAGGTCTCCCCCGAATGCGCGTCCTTGTCGTCGAAGACGATCCGAAAATCGCCTCGTTCATCGTGAACGGGCTGAAGCAGGCCGGGTTCGCCGTGGATCACTGTAGCGACGGCGACCAAGGATTGGTCATGGCCCGATCGGTTTCGTATGATGCGGCGGTGCTGGATCTGATGCTGCCGAAGCTCGACGGATTGTCGCTGCTCAAGCGTCTGCGGGCCGATGCCAGCAAGCTACCGGTCTTGATCCTCAGCGCCAAGGCTTCCGTGGATGACCGGGTCCAAGGCCTCCAGGCCGGCGGCGACGACTATCTGACCAAGCCCTTTGCGTTTTCGGAGCTGCTCGCCCGGCTTCAGGCTTTGATCCGGCGTTCGTCCCGCACTCCGGAGCCCACGAGCTTGTCGGCCGGCGATCTGACCTTGGATCTCCTTCAACGCGAGGTGCGGCGTGGAGGCCAGAAGATCGAGCTGCAACCGCGAGAATTCTCCCTGCTGGAATACCTGCTCCGTCACGCTGGCCGACCCGTGACCAAGACCATGATCCTGGAGCACGTTTACGACTATAGCTTCGATCCGCAGACGAACGTGGTCGATGTGCTCGTGCATCGGCTCCGGGCCAAGCTGGGCAAGGAGAACAATCCCATCCAGACCCTGCGCGGAGTCGGCTATGTCCTCAAACCCGCTTGAACAGCTACGCCGCCGCGTCGCCGTCCGCATGGCCGCGTGGTTCGCCGTGCTGTTCGCGTTCGGAAGTCTCGCGATCTATGCGCTGACCTACTGGATGTTCGTGTCGGCGGTGGAATCGAAGGATCAGGAGATCTTGGAGAACCGGTTCCGGGAATATGCCGGCATCTACCAGAGCGGCGGCCCCGTGGCCTTGCAGCGCTGGCTCAACAGCACGGAGGAACCCCGCAATGGCCAGCTCTTCTTCGTGCGCTTGATCAACCCCTCGCGGACCGTCGTCTTCCAGCGCATTCCCCAGGACTGGGTGGGCTTTCCGGAGACGAACCATCTGGGCAATCGGACTCTTGGACAGCGCGGCGTCATCCGCATTCCCCGCGATGCAGAGCGCGACTTTTCGCTAATGCGAGCGGAATTGCCCGACGGTGCCTTGCTGGAACTGGGCCGCAGCGCCAATAGCTGGGAGACGCTGGTGACCCCGTTTCGCCGGAGCTTGTTCGGCATCGTCTTCGGAGTGTTGTTCGTCGGTGTGGTCAGCGGCGCGCTTTTCGCCCATCGCGCCATGCGGCCGGTGCGGCAGATCGTGGACACGGCGCGCTCCATCATCCGCACCGGTCGGCTCGACGAGCGGGTGCCGACCAACGGCGACGACGACGACCTGACCGAGCTTTCGCACCTGATCAACACCGTGCTCGACCGCAACCAGTCGCTCATCCGCTCGATGCGCGACTCGCTCGACAACGTCGCGCACGACCTTCGCACCCCCCTCACCCGTCTCCGTGGGAATGCCGAAGCCGCGTTGCGCAACGAGGCGGACCCGGCGCAGATCCAGGAAGCGTTGGCCGATTGCGTGGAGGAATCCGACCGCGTGCTCAGCATGTTGAAGACGCTGATGGACGTGTCCGAAGCCGAGGCCGGCATGATGAAGCTGCAACGCTCCGACGTGGACCTGGCCCGGCTCGCGCGCGAAGTAGCGGAGGTCTTCGAGTTCGTGGCCGAAGAGAAAAACGTGGCCGTGACCGTGGAGGCGGACAGTCCTTTCCACGCCAGCGTGGACGAGAACCGTATGCGGCAGGTCTTCGCCAACCTGCTGGACAACGCCATCAAGTATAACCGCGGCGGGGGTTCGGTTCGGGTGAGCTTTGAGATCCTCGGTCCCCTGCTCCAGACGCGCTTTCGCGACACCGGCTGTGGCATTCCCGTCGAGGAACAAAGCCGCATCTGGGAACGGCTTTTCCGGGGAGATCGCAGCCGCTCGCAGCGCGGACTCGGGTTGGGCTTGAGCCTGGTCAAGGCCGTGGTCGAAGCCCACGGCGGCAGTGTCGCGGTGACGAGCCACGGCGGCGATGGCTCGGAATTCACCGTCACCTTGCCGGTCCGTGCGCCGGAGATGTAGCCGAAGCGTGACATCCCCGTAAAAAACTCGGCTGCAACAAGGTCCGGGCTTGTCGAGCATCGAGGACTTGTTGGAAGTTGGCCACGGCTGCGCGCCACCCTTGGCCGTAGTCGTTCCGTAACCAAACAGTTGGGAGGAGGAAACCACCGGGCCGGTGTTGACGTGTCCCGATCAGGGCCTCCTCCCTTTCCCCGGCGCGAAACTCCCCTGCCCCTTCGGCGCAAAGGCCGAACTTTTAACGCCCCCGATAGACGCACCGTGCCGTGCAGGTCTCGGCGACGACCACCTCGGTGAGCAGCGGCAAGGTCGGCTTCAAGCGCGCCCAGATCCATTCGGCCAAACGCTCGCTGGTCGGGTTCTCGAGTCCTGGTAGGTCGTTGAGATAGTTGTGGTCGAGCTGGTCCCAGAGCGGTTTGAACGCGGCCTTCATGTCGGCGTAGTCCATGACCCAGCCGAAGTGCGGGTCGAGCGGGCCTTCGACCGCGATCTCGACGGTGAAGCTGTGGCCGTGCAGCCGCCAGCACTTGTGGCCTTCGGCAAGGAGCGGAAGGCGATGGGCGGCTTCGAAGTGGAAGGTTTTGCGGAGTTCCATGGTGAAAAGATGGTTGGTTCAGGCCTGTTCCCAGTCGGTCCACGTGACGAGGTCGCCAAGGGCCGGACGGCCGTCGTGGCGCCAGGTCAGCGGCGGGTTCTGCATCTGGCCCACGGGACAGACTCGGGTGACGCCCCAGTGGGCGAGTTCGCGGACAATCGTCGCGGCGCGCTCTGCGGTGGCGGCCAGCCCGACGGTGGAAATCTTCCCGCGATGCAGGTCCGCCTGTCGCAGCACATCGGCGAGCGACGGCGCGGGTTTGACGAAGACGAATCGATGCCCGCAGGACAACGTGAAGGCCGGCTCGTCCTCATAAACCACGGTCCACACGGTGGAGCCGCTGCTGCACCACAGGCGGGTAGCTGGCGATTGGGCCGCGCGCATCTCGAAGACCGAGCGGCGCAGTGAAACGGCCCCTGCGGCTTCAGCCGACAACGGACCGCGCGGACGGCGGCCTTCCAGTGCCTTCAACTCGGCGGCCAACCGTTCGGCGAATTGCTCGGGCGTCGTTTTGCCGCCGGTCTCCACGTAAACGACATGGGGCGAGAGGCAGCCCAGTTGATCCCAGGCAGCCACGTCCTCGGCCACGCGGGCGAGCACCTTGGCCAGGCCGAACCCCGAAGCCGCTTCCTGCGTGACGTAGGCGAAGCTGGCGCGATGGCCATAACCCAGGAAGCGGCCGCGCACGCGTGGCTTCAGGGCGGCGATCGTTTTATCCGAGCCCATCGCAGTAACGACGTCGGCTTCGGCGAAGATGGCGTCTTCGAGCGCGGTCTGGCCGCCGCGCCACTCGGCGATCTCGAGGCACGACGCGAGCTTCGGGTCGTGTTCGTAGAGTGAATGGGCGAAGAGTCGCGGCAGAAACGAGGTGCCGGAGGCGCACTTCACGAACTGCGCGGACCGCACGAGCAATCCCTGGAGGATGGAGGTGAAGACCGGATTGGGCAGCACGCCGCCGGCGATGTGGACGATCAGTTCCGGTCCGACGGCCATGCCCGAGAGGCCGAGCTCCCATTCCACGTCGGATTGGACGGGCGCATCGAGCCGCTCCACGTGGCCGAGTTCGAGCAGCAGCAGCGCGCCCAAGGATTCGGGCGTGATGCCGCGGAAGTAGTCGTCGAGCCCGGTTTCGAGCGTCTCCCGCGAGAAACCCGTGGCCGCCGGCCCTTCGCTCAAAGCGCGTTGGCGCAGCGGATACTCGGGGTCCAGCCAGTCCGACGCGACCCGGCTGAGCAGCGTGATCAGGCTCTGGGTGGACCGCTCGGCGAGATAGGTGGCGCGGTTGCGGCGGATGGCCTGGCAGGCGTCGGTCACGGTGGACGCGGCCAGCGGCGGTTCCGGCGGCAGATCGGCAAGGAAGTAGTTGGGCAGGTCGGAGATCATGGCATCAAAGGCAACCTCGAATGGACACGAAGGAACACGAATGGGGAGAAGAACGGCGGAGGTTGCTCGGGAAAATGGTTCCGCTCAGACCTCGGGTCAGGCTGGAAGCCTGCCCTACCCTGTAGCGGCGAACGGGAGTTCGCCGCCAACTGATCCGTAGGAGATGCGCTATTGCACGGGACGTCACCGGCGAACTCCCGTTCGCCGCTACGAGGGCTTTTTCCCATTCGTGAAGCTTCGTGTTCATTTGTGGTTAGCTTTCCGCTTCGCCAGCGCCTTCAGGCAAAAGGCGCCGCCGAGCGAGACGAGGATGAAGACGGCGAGAATGGCGTAGGCCGGGTAGTAGCTGGCGCGCACATCGGCATCCGGCCCGAGCGCCTTGACCCAGCTGCCGATGATCCAGTGCGACAGGTTGCTGATGAGCCCGCCGATGGTGATCCACAGGCCGAAGACGCGTCCACGCACCGCGTCCGGCACGGCCTGCATCAAGGCGGCTTCGACCATCGGATAGCTCGCCATGAGGAAGAAGCCGTAGGCCAGCAGGACAAAAACGATCGCGCCGGGCGGCACAAACGGCACAACCATCACCAGCGCCGCCGCCGCCACGAGCACAAAGGCAATCCAACCGGTGCGGTGTTTGTCCGAGAGACCGCCGAAGAGCGGATTGCTGATGGCCGAAGCAAGGAACAATCCGGCCAGCGCGAGGCCCGTTTCCCGGAGCGAAAACTGGTGGACATGCTGGAGGAACAACGACCCCAGACTGCCCATGCCGAACCCGCCAAAATCGCGCAGGGTGAAGAACAGCGCCGCCACGAGGAACAAAGTCCACGCGCCCGCGCCATGGAACATGGGCTGCCGTTTTTGTGGCGCATGGGCAGCCGCTTTAGCCGCAGGTGTCCCCTGCTCCGTTTCCGCCAACCAGGCGAAGACGGCCGCCATCACCAGACCGACCAGGCCGAACTCCAGGACCGGTTGCCGCCATCCCGCCGTCTCCGCGCGCCAACCGGCATAGACCGGTCCGATGGCGAACCCAACCGAGGCGCCGATGCCGATGGTTCCCAGCGCCCGCCCCGTTCCCACGGGAAACAGCCGCACGATCAGCGCGGTCGCGGCGGGATGGAAGAAGCTGCCGCCAACGCCCGCGAGGATGCACGCCGCCACGGCCCAGCCGTAGGTCGGTGCCTGGCTGAGGCCGATGAAGCCGAGGGCGTTCAGGACCAGTCCCCAGGCGAGAAGGCCTTTGCGCGACACCTTGTCCGCCAGCACGCCCATGAAGTAGCTGGGAAGGAAGTAGGCGATCATGATGACCGAGACGAGAGCGGTCGCCTCGTTTTCGCCGGTCAGCTTCAGATCCCGAACCATCGGCAGGTAGAGCGGCAGCAGGATGACCGAGTTCAGGTGGGTGAACGCGTGCAGCGCGCCGATCAGCCAAAGGCTGCGGGTGTGATGGGGAGTCAAGATCACGAAATGTTGAACGGTAGGGCGAAGGCTCCCGCCGAGCCGCCGGAGGATCTGCGAGTTGCAGAAGGGCAACTCTGGCGACTCCTTGGCGATCTGGAGTTGCCAGTGAAGCGTTCCCTCTCGCCGGGTGTCATCCGGCGGCTCG
>CAMLMI010000139.1 GCA_946480965.1 uncultured Verrucomicrobiales bacterium
AGGCCGTCGAGAAGTTCGAATACCGCCGCGGCTACAAGTTCTCCACCTACGCCACTTGGTGGATCCGCCAGGCGATCACCCGTTCCATCGCCGACCAGGCCCGCACGATTCGTATCCCGGTCCACATGATCGAGACGATCAACAAGCTGATGCGCGTGCAGAAGCAGTTGATCCAGGACTTCGGCCGCGAGCCAACGCCGGAGGAGATCGCGGACGAGATGCAGATGCCGGTGGACCGCGTCCGCGCCGTCTTGAAGATGGCGCAGCAGCCCATCTCTTTGCAGAGCCCTGTCGGCGATTCCGAAGACACCAACTTCGGCGACTTCATCGAGGACAAGTCGGCGGAGAACCCGTCCGACATGACCAGCTACAGCCTGCTGAAGGACAAGCTGCAGGACGTGCTCACCAGCCTCACCGAGCGCGAACGCAAGGTGCTGGAACTGCGCTTCGGCCTCGGCGACGGCTACAGCCGCACGCTCGAAGAGGTCGGCAAGCAGTTCAAGGTCACCCGCGAACGCATCCGTCAGATCGAGGCCAAGGCGCTCCGCAAGATGCGCCACCCGACGCGCCTCCGTCAGCTCCAAGGCTTCCTCGAAGGCGAGGAACCGGAATAGACCACGGCCCCGGAACGAACAATTCCCCTTCCACCATCAACTTGCGGAACGCCGACCGGAGTGGGTCGTTGACAACAATCTCCCGTCCGATAGGCTCCGCGCCTCATTTTTGAACTGAACAGACCATGCCGAACACCAAGTCAGCGGAACGTCGGGTGCGCAGCAACGCGCGGAAACAGGCTCGCAACAGCGCCGTCAAATCGCGCGTCAGCACCCTCGAGAAGAAGTATCTGGCCCTGACCACGTCGGGTGCCAAGGACGCCGCCGCCACCGCGCTGCGCGACCTCACCTCCGCCCTCGACAAGGCCGTGAAGACCGGCGTGCTCAAGAAGGGCACCGTGGACCGCAAGAAGTCGCGCCACGCCATCCGCCTCACCAAGGTCGCCGCCCCCAAGGCGGCCTGATCCCCACAGCATGATTTGCCAGGCCGGAAGCGCCCCGCGCTTCCGGCTTTTTGTGCTTCGGATAACGCTCACCCCGGAAAGCACGGCCACCTAAGCCCCATGTCTGATCGCTCCGAAACCTTCACCGTCGAGCATTCCATGCCGCACCTGCGCCTGGACACCTTCCTGCGAGAACGGTATCCGGCGGTCTCGCGCGGCGTGATCCAGCGGTTGATCGAGCAGGGCCACATTACGGTCAACGGCCAATCCGCGAAGCCCACCCACCGCCCTCACGCCGGCGATGAGGTCCGCGTCTTCTTTCCCGAGGCCAAGCCCGCCGAGGCCAAGCCCGAGGACATTCCGCTCGAAGTGCTCCACGAGGATTCCGACCTTCTCGTGATCAACAAACCGTCCGGCATCGTCGTCCATCCCTCCCTAGGCCACGACGAGCACACCCTGGTCAACGCCCTCCTGCACCATTGCGCGGGTGAATTAAGCGGCATCGGCGGCGTCGCCCGGCCCGGCATCGTCCATCGGCTCGACAAGGAAACGAGCGGCTGTCTGCTGGTCGCGAAGAACGACGAGACGCACCACGCCTTGTCCCAGCAGTTCGCCGAACGTTCGATGACCAAGATTTACCAGGTGCTCGTCTGCGGCGTGGTGCAGCGCGACAAAGGCGATATTCGCGCCGACATCGCCCGCCACCCGACGCACCGCAAACGCATGGCGGTTTCTCCAGGCGATGGGCGTCCCTCTTGGACCGCGTTCCGGGTGTTGGAGCGGCTCCAAGGAGCCTCGCATGTCGAGGCGCATCTCCACACGGGCCGCACCCACCAGATCCGCGTGCATTTCCTCCATATCGGCCATCCCGTCGTGGGCGACAGCACCTACGCCGCCCGGCCCAACAAGAAGCTGGAAGAAGCAATCGGCGCCAAGTTCCCGCGCCAGATGCTCCACGCATGGCGCATCACCTTCCAGCATCCCAAAACCAGCAAACCGGTCACCTGCACCGCGCCGTTGCCGGAAGATTTCCAGACGGCGTTGAAGACGCTTCGCGGCTGAGTCCTCGATTTCATTTCGGTCATTGGCCTTCGGGCCTCGGCATTTTTTCAAAGCATCTGCCGCTTGCCCTTTATTGAGACTGAGTTTCAATAAGCCGCTCATGCGCGCCAACCGCCCTGCCAACTCCGCCCTGCCCGTCGCCGACGACGATTCGTTCCAGGAAGCCGAGGCGTGGCGCGCCGTCGGTGCGGGCTGGAAACATCTCCACGGCAGCTTCGGCGATCTCGGCTTCAGCTTCGAGTGGCACGACTTCGAAACGCGCGAGGATCTCGACTGGTGCCGCAGCTTCCATCCCGGCAGCGTGGAAGCCTGCTTCAACCTCTCCGGCCAAGGTGAAGTGAAGTTCGACCAGGAAGTCGCCGAGTTCGAGGCGCTCACCTCCGGCTTTTACCGCCACGGCCAACCAGGCCTGGCCGCGCGGCGCTTCGGCGCCGAACCCCACCGCTTCATCACGCTGGAGTTCCATCCCGACTTCCTCCGCACCCACCTCAAGGGCCACGCCGAAGGACTCGACCCCATAGTGGCCGACACCATTCGCGACGGTTCCCAGTCCGGCGTTTCTCGCATCAGCCGGTTGACCGCCGAAGCCCAGCAGCTCATCGGCAGCCTCCGCCATCCGCCCGTCTCCGCCACCGCGCAGAAGCTCTGGTATCACAGCAAGGCATTGGAAGTGGCCGCGCTGCTCTTCTTCCACGCGCCCAAGTCCGACGAGTTCTTCTGCGACCGCCAGAAGCGCCTCGCCCAGGACCGCGTGGCCAAGGTCGTCGGCCTGTTGAAGGAACACCTCGCCGAACCGCTCACGCTCGAAGAGATCGGCAAGCGCGTCGGTTGCAGCCAATTCTACCTCAGCCGCACCTTCACCAAGGAGATGGGCATGACGCTGTCCCAATACCAGCGCCAGCTCCGCCTGGAAAAGGCCGCTGAACTCCTCCTGACCGGCAAGTTCAACGTGACCGAAGCCGCGCTCGAAGTCGGCTACTCCAGCATCAGCCACTTCAGCCACGCCTTCCACGCCATGTATCACTGCTGCCCCGGCCTCTACTCCGTGCAGCAGGCCACGAAGAAGGGGCGTTGAACCTCTCCCCCGCCCCGGCCGCTCAAGCCCGTTTCCTCGCCGCCGATATTCCGTCCGACCGCGCAAATCAGACTGCGCCGTCACGGCGTCGCTTGAACCGTCGGACGCCGCATTGGTCAAAAAACTGCGGAACACCAGAAGGGAACATGACTCCGGTCATCGCCATCAAAGATCTCCGGGTGGAATACCCGGGCCGCGACCTAGGCCAGAAGACTAAGGTCGCCGTGGACGGGCTCACGCTCTCCGTCGATCAGGGCCAGGTCTTCGGCTTTCTCGGGCCCAACGGCGCGGGCAAGACCAGCACCATGAACGTGCTGCTCGGCTTCGTCGCCCCGGCCGCCGGCAGCGCCACCATTTTCGGCGTGGACGTCACCGACAAGTCCGCCCGCCAACGTCTCGGCTACCTGCCCGAGCTGACCTACTACTACAAGTTCCTCACGCCCGAGGAACTGCTCCGCTTCTACGGAAAGCTCTTCAGGATTCCCAAGGCCACCTTGGAGCCGCGCATCGACCAGATCCTTGAACTCGTCGAGCTGACCGAGGCCCGCAAGCGCCAGATCAAGACCTTCTCCAAAGGCATGCAGCAGCGCGCTGGTCTCGCCCAAGCCCTGGTCAACGACCCCGATCTCCTCATCCTCGACGAACCGACCAGTGGCCTTGATCCCATCGGCCGGATGAAGGTCCGCGAAATCATCCAGCGCCTGAAGCGTGAAGGGAAAACCATCCTCTTCTCGTCCCACGAACTCGGCGAAGTGGAGACCATCTGCGACCGCGTCTGCATCATCCACCAGGGCGTGCTGCGCGAGGAAGGCACCGTCCACGACCTTGTCACCAAGCACGCCTGCAACCTGGAACAAGTATTCCTGAAGGTCGTCGGCTACCGGGGCGCCGTGCCCACCCGTCCGGAAGGAGTGACCGTATGAACAACATCTGGGCCGTCGCCGGCGTCGTCATGCGCGAGATGTATCGGCGCAAGGATTTCTACGTCCTGCTGATCTTGACCGTGCTCATCACCCTCATCCTTGGGGCGGTGAACTTCTTCAACGAGTCGCACATCGTCCGCTATCTGAAGGAAGTCTGCCTGCTCCTCATCTGGATCGCCTCGCTCGTCATCGCCATCACCACCGCCGCGCGCCAGATCCCGGCGGAACGCGAGTCCCGCACCATCTTCCCGCTGCTGGCCAAGCCCATCAGCCGGGGCGAAGTGCTGGCCGGAAAGTTTCTCGGCTGCTGGCTGGCCTGCGGCGTGGCGCTGGTCTGCTTCTACCTTTTCTTCGGTCTCATCAGCGCCGCGCGGGAAAGCGGCTGGCCGCTCGGCAGCTACCTCCAGGCGGTGACGCTGCACTGGTTCATGCTGGCCATCGTCATCGCGCTCGCGCTGCTCGGCTCGCTCGTCTTCGCCGCGCCCAGCTCGAACACCACCATCTGCTTCGTGGTCGTCGGCGGAATCCTTCTGCTCGGCCGCCATCTCCATAAGATCGCCGTGGGCCAGGGCGGAATCTCCGAGGCGCTCCTCACCGCCATCTACTACGTGATCCCGCAGCTCGGCTGGTTCGATGTCCGCGAACGCATCGTCCACAACTGGGCGGCCATCGATCCCCTCTCCTTCTCCGTGGCCCTCGCCTACGCGTTGGCCTATGCGGGCGCGATCCTCTTCGTCGCCTGCTGGATCTTCCGCCGGAAACGCCTCCAATGAACGCGCCGCTCCGCCCGATCTTCGCCCTCGCCGGTCTCGCCACGTTGGCCGTGTCGCTCGCCACCCTGCGCGAATCCCGCACCCTGGCCGTCTCGCGCGACCACAAGCCCTTCTCCCTGATCGAGACCCTGCTCGGCGAAAGCCGCCGGCTCTTCGCGAACCATTTCTTCGTCAAGGCCGACGCCTACTTCCACAGCGGCGCCTACCCCACGATCTTCGACCAGAAGGGCAGCGGTCCCCAGACGCTGCACATCTCGGCCGACGCCGGAGCCGCCGCCGCCGACCATCCCGACCGCGCCGTGGGTTTCCTGAACGCGCCGCTCGATCCGCTCGAGTCGTTTGGCCGGAAGTTTTTCCCCACCGAGCACACGCATCTCGACAGCGGTGGCGCCTCCACCTGCACCGATCCGTCGCACAATCACAGCCACGACCACGACCATGATCACGACGGCCACCCGGACCACGCCGCCCACGATCACGATCATGACCACGATCACGGCGCTGCCGACAGCGGCGGCGACGTGCGCGAAATGCTGCCGTGGTTGAAGGCCGCCACCGCCCTTGATCCGAACAACGTCGAGACCTACACCGTCACCGCCTTCTGGCTCCGCACGAAGCTCAACCGCAGCCGTGAAGCCGAGGAGTTCATCCGCGATGGCCTCTGGAACAACCCGCGCCATCCCGTCCTGCTCTTCGAGCTCGGCCGCATCTTTTTCCAGGATCGGAAAGACTTCGACCGCGCCCGGAACGTCTTCGAGGCCGCGCTGCGCCACTTGCCGGAACCGCCGCCCAACGCCACGACGCAGGACCGTTTCCTCGAACTCCAGATCGTCTCCCAACTTGCCGAAATGGAGGAACAAACCGGCCGTTTCGCCCGCTCCATCGAGCTCTGGGAACACGCCAAGCGGATCAGCCCGAATCCGGCCGGTCCGCAGAAACACATCGACGATCTCCGCGCCAAGCTCGCGACTCCGGCCTCCTCCCAGCCATAACGCTGCGCCCAAAGCAAACCCGCCCCGGCGTCCACCGCGTCCCGTGCGGCGCACCAAGGCTCCACGCTGCACCGCCGTGTCGGGCCTTTGGGCTGGCAGTGCAGAAACCCGGAACAGAAAGGCCGGTTTTTGCCCTAGCACGCTCGACGCCTCCCGATAGCCTCGCTGCACCATGACCACAGCCCAGCTGGAGAAGACGGTGCGCGCCACCGTCGCGCAGACGCCCATCCAGGACATCCACACGCATCTCTACGACCCCGCCTTCGGCGACCTTCTCCTGTGGGGCATCGACGAACTGCTCGTCTATCACTACCTCGTGGCCGAGTCGTTCCGCTACTTCACGATGCCCTACGAGGAGTTCTGGAAGCTGCCCAAGTCCCGCCAGGCCGAACTGATCTGGGACGTCCTGTTCATCCAGAATTCCCCCGTCTCCGAAGCCTGCCGCGGCGTCCTCACCGTGCTGCACAAGCTGGGCCTCGACGTGAAGAAGCGCGACCTGCCCAAGCTCCGGAAGTGGTTCGCCCAGCAGAAGCCCGGCGCCTACATCGACCACTGCATGGAGATCGCCGGCGTCAGCGACATCTGCATGACCAATTCGCCGTTCGACGACCTGGAACGCCCCGTCTGGGAAAAGGGTTTCAAACGTCATCCCGCCTTCTCCGCCGCGCTGCGCATCGATCCGCTGCTGGTGAACTGGAAGACGGCCGCGCCCAAGCTCGCGTCCTGGGGCTACGACGTTTCATCCGGACGGCCGGACCAGAAGACCTTCGACGAGGTCCGCCGCTTCTTCGCCGATTGGACGAAGAAGATGAAAGCGCGCTACCTGATGGTGTCGCTCACGCCCGAGTTCAGGTTCCCCGCCGCCACCGATGAATCGGCCATCATCGAGGGCGCGGTCATGCCGCATTGCCGCGAGTTCGGCATCCCCTTCGCCGTGATGCCGGGCGTGCGCCGTCTGGTGAATCCAGACCTTCGCTTGGCCGGCGACAGCGTGGGCCAGTGCGACCTCTCGCTGCTCCAGAACCTCTGCGCGATGTATCCCGACAACAAGATCGCCGCCACGCTCCTCTCCCGCGAGAACCAGCACGAGGCCGCGATCCTGACCCGGAAGTTCCGCAACCTGCACGTCTTTGGCTGCTGGTGGTTCACCAACGTGCCCGAGCTGATCAACGAGATCGTGCGGATGCGCGTGGAGCTGATCGGCCTGAGCTTCACCCCGCAGCACTCCGACGCCCGCGTCCTCGACCAGATCGTCTACAAGTGGGACCACAGCCGGAAGATCATCGCCGACATCCTTGTGGAGAAATACCGCGACCTCGCCGCCACCGGCTGGGCGGTGACCAAGCCCGAGATCGAACGCGACGTGAAGAACCTCTTCGGCGGCACGTTCGACGCCTTCTGCAAGCGTTGAGCCGAGACGAAAGCACGGAACGGCGCAGATGATTTCCCGCGTTTGCCCGCGTGACCCGTCTCGTTTCTGTGCTCTAGTCTGCGGCCATGTCTCAAGTCGCGTTCGAGATCGCGGTGGTGTTCGTGCTGCTGCTGGCCAATGGCGTGTTCGCCATGGCCGAGATCGCCGTCGTGTCCTCCCGCAAGGGGCGGCTGCGCCATCTCGCGGACCAGGGGAACGTCTCGGCCCGCATCGCGCTGGAGCTGGCGGAGTCGCCCAACCGCTTCCTCTCCACCGTCCAGATCGGCATCACCCTCGTCGGCATCGTGGCCGGCGCGTTCGGCGGCGCCCGGTTGGCGGCGAAGCTGGCGGGACCGTTGATGGGCCTCGGGATGCCGGAGAAATACGCCGACGATCTCGCGATGTTCCTCGTCATCGCCGCCATCACCTACTTCTCGCTGGTGATGGGCGAGCTGATGCCCAAGCGCATCGGCCTGAGCAATCCCGAGCGCATCGCCATGCTGGTGGCGCGGCCCATGAACTGGCTGTCGAAGGTGGCCGGCCCCGTCGTCCACTTCCTCGGCGCCTCCACCGAGGGCGTGCTGCGCCTGCTGGGCTTCAAGCCGGAGAAGGAGGTGGCCGTGTCCGAGGACGAGGTCCGCGTGATGATGCAGGAGGGCCTGCGCGCGGGCTCGTTCAACCGCGTGGAGAGCGAGATCGTCCACAGCGCGCTGGAGCTCGACCGGCTCCAGGTGCGCGAGATCATGACGCCGAAGCCCAAGGTGATCTGGCTCAACCTCCGCGAAGCCCACGACCTGCTCTGGCACAAGATCGTCGTCAGCAACCACACGCATTTCCCCGTCTATGAGCACGACCGCGACCACGTCGTCGGCATCGTCTCGCTCAAGTCCATCTACGCCCATCTGGCGGCCGGCCTGCCCGTCGTGCTGAAGGACATCATGACCCCGCCGCTCGTCGTGCCGGAGACGCAGATGGTCCTCCAGCTCGTCGAGACCTTCAAACAGACCGGCCGCCATATCGCCATCGTGACCGACGAATTCGGCGGCACCGTTGGGCTCGTCACGCTGAACGACGTGATGGAGGCCGTCGTCGGCGAGTTCCCGTCCCAGGGCGAACGCGCCAAGCCTTCGGCATTGAAACGCGACGACGGCTCTTGGCTGGCCGACGCGATGATGGACCTCGAAGCGGTGGAGCGGACGTTGCCGGGCTTCAAGTTCGGTGTCGGCGCTCTCTCGGAGTTCCAGACGCTGGCCGGGTTCCTCGTGAAGCAGTTCGGCCGCGTGCCCAAGGAAGGCGAGACGCTGGAGACCCAGGGCTATGTCTTCGAGATCCTGGACATGGACCGGCACCGCGTGGACAAGGTGCTGATCCTGCCGGCGAAGCCGAAGACGGCCGGCGATCCGGAATCGGAACGACGCGCTTGAACCCAAGCACGGGCTCTCCTCTCGCATCAACGCGGGAAGCTAGGAAGCCCGCCCGATGCAAAAGCAACCCCTCGACCGGCTGCCCAAGCGAGCGGGCCGGTCGAGGGGTTTTTCGGCTAACCGAGGCTATTCGAGGAACGCCTTGTGGACGGCCTGGAGCGCGGCCGGTCCCTTGGCGATGTCGATGACGACGGAGATGTAGATCTCGCTGGTGGAGATCATGGCGATGTTCACGCCTTCGTGGGCGAGCACCTCGAACAGCTTCGCGGCCACGCCGGAATGGCTCTTCATGCCGACGCCGACGACGGAGAGCTTGCCGATGTTCTCGGAAACTTCGACGCCCTTGAAGCCGGTCTCGGCCTGGAGCCCTTCGATGAGCTTGCGGGCCTTGAGCACGTCGGCCTTGTCCGTGGTGAAGGAGATGTCGGTGCCGCCGCCGTGGCTGACGTTCTGCACGATCATGTCCACGTTGATGGCGCCGTCGCCGAGGGTGCGGAAGACCTTGGCGGCCACGCCGGGCCGGTCGGGCACGCCGACGACGGTGATCTTGGCCTGGTTCTTGTCGAGGGAAACGCCGCGGATGACGACGTCCTCCATGCTGGTGGTGGCTTCTTTCACAATGGTTCCGGGATTGTCGTTGAGGCTGGAGCGGACTTCGAAGACGACGCCGAACTTCTTCGCGAATTCGACGGAGCGGTTCTGCATGACCTTGGCGCCGAGCGAGGAGAGCTCGAGCATCTCGTCATAGGAAATCTCGGCGAGTTTCTTCGCGCCGGGCACGATGCGCGGATCGGCGGTATAGACGCCGTCCACATCGGTGTAGATCTGGCAAAGATCGGCCTGCGCGGCGGCGGCCAGCGCGATGGCCGTGAGATCGGAGCCGCCGCGGCCGAGCGTGGTGATCTGGCCTTCGAGCGTCTGGCCCTGGAACCCGGCGACGATGACCACCTTGCCCTCGTCCAGCAGCTTGTGGATCTGCTTGGGCGTGATGTTCTGGATCTTGGCCTTGGTGTGGACGCCGTCGGTCACGATGCCGGCCTGCGCACCGGTGAGGGAGACGGCGGGCACGTCGAGCGCGTGCAGGGCGATGGCGAGGAGCGCGATGGTGGTCTGCTCGCCGGTGGCGAGGAGCATGTCCATCTCCCGCTCGTCGGGGATGGGCATGAGGTCCTTGGCCATCTTGATCAGGTTGTCGGTCACGCCGCTCATGGCGGAGACGACGACGACGACCTGGTTGCCTTCGGCGCGGCACTGGGCCACGCGGCGGGCGACGTTCTTGATCCGCTCGGTGTTGCCGACGGACGTGCCACCGAATTTTTGGACGATTAGAGCCATGTCAAAGGGGCGCGTGTTCTAGCAAGCCAGCCGGATTTGGCAATGTCGGTTCTGGAGCCTTGGCCGGCGGTCGGCCTCGCCCGCCACAAGGGCCGGAGAGATGGAGCGTCGACCAACATATCGCCGCTTTCAGATGGGTGTTTCAGATATATCGAAACAAGTAAGACATTCCGACAATTGACAGAAATGCACGGGAAGTCACACTTCTACCCATGCCGAAGACTTCCACCTCCGACACCGTCTGGTTCACGACCAAGGGGCAGGTCGTCATCCCCGCCTGGCTGCGGCGTGAATTCCACATCGAGGAGGGCACCAAGGCCGTGGTGCAGTCCACGCCCGAGGGCATCCTGCTCAAGCCGGTGACCAAGCACGCCATTTCCCGCCTGCGCGGCATCCTCAAGCGCAAGCCGGGCGAAAAGTCGTTCGCCGAGGAATGGGCCGAGCACAAGCGCGAGGAGATCGAACTGGAGGAGGCCAAGTATGCCCGCAGCACCGGTGGTTCTCGATAGCCACGCCCTGCTCCGGCTCTTGCGCGACGAGCCCGGGGCGGAAGCGGTCGCCGTCATTCTGGAAAAGGCGGGACAACGCGACCAGCCCGTCCACATGACCGAGGTGAACTACGCCGAGGTGCAATACACGGTCCGTCGCAAAGACGGAGATGCGGCATGGACCGCCATCGCCGCCGAACTGCCCGCCGCCCCCATCGAGTTCCATCCCGCCACACGCTCTCTGGCCGACTTGGCCGCCGACTTCAAAGCCCGCCACAAACTCAGCCTGGCCGACGCCTTCGCCGCCGCGCTGGCCAAGGAAAAGAAAGCCGAACTCGTCACCGGCGACCCGGAGTTCAAAGCGCTGGAGAGGGAGATCAAGATCACCTGGCTGAAATGATCCACGTTGCGCCTGCCCAACCCAGCTGATCGTCCATGTGGGCAACCGCCTACTTGGGTAG
>CAMLMI010000140.1 GCA_946480965.1 uncultured Verrucomicrobiales bacterium
GCCCTGATCTTCGCCGGCACCGGCGCGGTGGTGGTGAACCAGGTCCACGGCGGCGTCATCGGCCACGCGGGCGTCGCGATCGTCTGGGGTCTGGTGGTGCTGGCGCTGATCTACGCCTTCGGCGACATCTCCGGCGCGCATTTCAATCCGGCCGTGACGCTCGGCTTTTGCGCGGCCGGGCGTTTCCCGCTGCGCGAGGTCGCTCCCTATCTCGCGGCCCAAGGCGCTGGAGCCATCGCGGCCAGCGCGCTGCTGAAGACGCTGTTCCCGATCAACGAACATCTCGGCGCGACGCTCCCGGCCGGGACCGCCTGGCAATCGTGGGTGCTTGAGCTCGTGCTCACGTGGTTCCTCATGCTTGTGGTCCTGAACGTCTCCACCGGACCGAAAGAGAAGGGGATCACCGCCGGGATCGCGGTCGGCGCGGTGATTGGTCTGGAGGCGATGTTCGCCGGTCCGGTCTGCGGCGCGTCGATGAATCCGGCCCGTTCGCTGGGACCGGCCCTGGTCTCCGGGCACCTCGAATCTCTCTGGATCTACCTCACCGCGCCGGTGCTCGGGGCGCTGCTGGCCGTGCCCACGCGGCGTCTGCTCGAAGCCTCCACCGATCCCTCTCCAACCCATGACTGACACCGTGAAACCCACCGTCCTCATCCTCTGCACCGGCAACTCCTGCCGCAGCCACCTCGCCGAAGGCCTGCTCCGCGCTGCCGCCGGAGACATTCTCGACGTGCAGAGCGCCGGCTCCAAGCCCGCGGGCTACGTCCACCCGCTCGCCATCGAGGCGATGAAGGAGATCGGCATCGACATCTCCGCGCATCGGTCGAAGCACATGAACGACTTCCTCCAGCAGCCGGTGGAGACCGTCATCACCGTCTGCGGCAACGCCGACCAGGCCTGCCCGCTCTATCCCGGCCAGGTGAACCGCCACCATTGGCCCTTCGAAGATCCCGCCCATGCTCCCGGCACCGACGCCGAAAAGCTTGTCGTCTTCCGCCGCGTGCGCGACGAGATCCGCCGAGTCTTCGAGGCGTATGCGGACGGCAGACGCGATGCGTTGAAGGCTAGGTAAGAAGGGCGGAGGTCCGCCCGGAGCCTTCCCCCGGACGACAACGAACGAAGGAAGTCCGCGCTGGAGCGGAGCGATGCTGGGATCAGCGTCCGTCGAGCTTTCGACGGACCAGGTCGCCGAGGATGCCGATGGAGCGTTCGATGGCGGGGTTCCAGGCGTGGCCGCAGTTCAGGCGGATGCAGTTCCGGTGGCCACCGGTGGCGGAGAAGAGCGGGCCGGGCGCGACGCTGATGCCGGATTCGCGCGCGCGACGGAAGAGCTCGAGCGAATCGGCCTTCTCCGGCAGTTCGCACCACAGGAGAAATCCGCCAAGGGGACGGGAGAGGCAGATGCCCTCGGGAAACGACTCGACGACGGCTTCGCGCATCTTCGCGACCTGTTGGCGGAAGGTCTCGCGGATGGAGCGCAGGTAGCGGTCGTAGCCGCCGTTGCGGAGGAATTCGCCGATGGCGAGCGTGGGCAGAGTGGCGTTGGCGAGGGTGGTGGATTTCTTCAGCGCGAGGGCGCGGTCGTGCCAGCGGCCGGCGGCGAGGTAGCCGACGCGATAGCCGGGCGCGAGCGTCTTGGAGAAGGAGCCGCAGAGGATCACGCAATCGCCCGAGGGATCGAGGGCCTTGAGGCAACGGGGGCGCCGGCCCTCGTGCGGCAGGTCGCCGTAGATGTCGTCCTCGATCAGCGGGACGCGCTTTGTCTTGAGCAGCGTGAAGAGGCGTTCCCTCGCGGCATCGGGCATGAAGGTGCCGGTGGGGTTCTGGAAGTTCGGCATGACCACGCAGGCGGCGATCCTGGTCTTGGCCAGGGCGGCTTCGAGGGCATCGAGATCGAGGCCGTGGGTGCAGTCCACCGGGATGGGCAGGGCCTTCAGGCCGAGGTCGCGCAGCATGGCGACGAGCCCGAAATAGCACGGCGACTCGATGGCGACGGTGTCGCCGGGCTCGCAGGTGGCGCGGAGCGCGAGGGTGAGGGCTTCGGTGCCGCCGTTGACGATCACCAGATCCTCGGGCCGAAGCGCGCCGCCCCATTCCAACGAGCGACGAGCGATCGCCTGGCGGACGGAGAGGTTTCCCGGGGCCATGTCATAGCCGACGCTTTCCGGACCGAGACGGCGCGCGATGACGCCCATCGAACGCGCGAGCTTCAACGAAGGGAGAAGTTCGGGACCGGGCAAGGCGGCGCCGAGCGGGATCAAGTCCGGGTTGTTATGATCGGCGAGCAGGGAATCGAGCGGGTCGAGCGTGGAAAGGTCGGTGACCTTCGGCCGACCGGTGGCGGTGCGCGGCGCGGGCACAAGATCGGCGAGCCGGGCACGGACGTAGAAGCCGGACTTGGGCCGGGCTTCGATCAAGCCACGGGATTCGAGGGTGACGTAGGCGTGGAGCGCGGTGGGCACGCTGACGCGTTGCTGGGCGCTGAACTGGCGGACGGACGGGACGCGGTCGCCGGGCCGGAGCGAGCGGCTGCGGATCATGGCTTCAAGCGTGCCCGCGAGCTTCTGGTAGGCGGGGGCGCGGTCGAGCGACGCGGAAGGACGCATGGCGGCAGGTTGGCGCGGAGGTCGGGGCACGGGCAGATACAGTTGGGGACAAAAACCGGATGCACAGTTCTCCGGGCTGGAATCTGTGCAAGGTCCAATTTCGCCCGGGTGCATCTGTTTTCGCTCGGCGCGGATGGCAGGCTGGAAACGTGAAAGCGGTTCCAGAACCTCGGGGTTGGGCCAGGCGTTGGAGCGTCTGGTGGGCGCATCTTTGGCGCGATGGGGCGCTCTCCGGCCGCTACGCGGTGCAGTCGCGCCGGATATTTCTCCGGCGTGGCCAGGCGGTCTCGCTGCCCCGGTCGCAGGCCGAAACCCGGATCGAGGTGGAACGGGGCGTCGTGTGGCTGACGGTCTCGCCGAGCGACGGCGACCACCTGCTGGCGGCGGGGCAGGCCCGGAGCGTGTCGCCGCGCGACGGGCGCGTGGTAGTCGAAGGGATCGGAGAAGCGGCGATCCGCGTGGTGGGTTGATCGGCTGCCCGAGGTTATTCCCGCCCGAGGATCTGGAGCGCCGCCTTCATGTAGCCCATCGCGTAGGCCATGCCGGCGTGCCACGGGGCGGCACAGCTCATCTGCGGGGTGTGGTCGGGGATGAGCACGCCTTCGAAGCCGTTTTTCTTCAGGATGCGAAGGACACGGATCATGTCGATGTCGCCGTCGTCCACGAAGGTTTCGCGGTAGAAGGGGACCTTGCCGGTGACGTTGCGGAAGTGGACGTAGCCGAGACGGTTCTGGCGGCTGTATTGCTCCACGGCCTCATAGACGTCGCCCTCGGTCATCTCGGCGATGGAGCCGAGGCAGAACTCCAGCGCGTTGGCCGGGCTGGGGTTCAGGTCGATGACCTTCTGGTAGAGGTGCGGCTGATAGACGAGGCGGGGCTGGCCGCGCATGAAGGGCATCGGCGGATCGTCGGGATGCAGCGCGAGCTTCACACCGGAGGCCTCGGCGACGGGCGCGACTTCCGAGAGGAAGCGGTTGAGCCGATCCCACAGTTGTTCATGCGTGGTGGAGGGCACGGTTCCGGCGGGCGCATCGGGATCATAGACCATGTTCCAGGCCATGCCGTTGGGCATCGGGGTGTCGAGCGGGCCTTCCATGCCGACGGACATGGCTTCGCCGCGCGCGTAGGGCAGATGGGTGCGGCCGCAGACGCCGGCGATGCTGAAGTTGTAGCCCATGATGGGAATGCCCGCGTCCCCGAGGCGGCGGATCAGCGTCTTCACGTTCTCGATCTGCTCGGCTCGCTTGGGGCCGTCGAGCAGCACGTCGTGCCAATGGGCCGGGTCGAAGTTCTCGATGGCCTCCAGCTTCAGGCCCTCGGCTTCGAGGTCGCGGCGGATGGCGACGAGTTCGTCGAGGGTCCAGAGCTGGCCGGGATCGCCCGCGAGGCCCCAGCCGCGTTCGGTGCCGGTGGGCTGGTTGTCGCGGGGGTTGTGGGCGCCGCCCTTGAAGTAATCGACGAGATGGATGACGACGTGCGAGGCGCCGGCCTGGCGCGCGAAGCGGTAGTTGTCGCGCGTCAGCATGTGGCGGTAGAGGCCGAGTCCGAGTTTCATGGAGTGTGGAAAATCGGGGCGAAGGAAGCCCCGGGGCGGGGGAAATTTCAACCCCGCCGCGCAAGTGCCTTGTCCCCAGAAGAAACGTCACGGAGACGTCGCTCAAGGCGGCTTCCGGCTTCTCCGATCCATTCTTGGACCATGTGCCCGCAAATCGGGCGGCGGTCCACGACATGAACACCCATCGATACACTGCCCGGGCCGCCGTTCTCAGCGGCGCCCTCTGCGCCGTTGCGTTGAACGCGGCCGAACCCACGTCCGTCGAGGAACGCCTCAAGAAGCTGGAGACCCAGTATGAGGCGCTCGCGAAGGAAAACGCCGACCTCAAGAAGCAACTGGGGTGGGATGGCAAGGGCGACCTCGTGGTCGTCAAACCCGGCGGCAAGGAGAAGTCCCTCAAGGTGGGAGGCTACCTCCAGGCCAACGCCGAGTTCGGCGAACCGCCCGACGCCCGCTACAGCGGCATCAACGACCGGTTCCTCGTCCGCCGAGCGCGGGTGAACGTCTCGGGCTCGTTCCACGAGAACTTCGATTTCAAGGCCGAGGTGGACATCGGCAACAACTCGCTGGGCCAGACCACGGGCGCGAGCTGGAAGCCCACGGCCAGCGACGTCTTCGTGAACTGGAACCGCTTCGACTTCGCCAACGTGAAGGTCGGCCAGTTCAAGACGCCCTTCGGCTACGAGCAGATCCTGGCCGACACCAAGACGGTCTTCGCGGAGCGTTCGCTCCCGAACGACCGCCTGACCGAAAGCCGCCAGATCGGCGCGGCCGTGTCCGGCTCCGTGCTGGAGAAGCGGCTGGCCTACTCGGTCGGCGCCTTCAACGGCAGCGGCATCAACCAGGGCGGCAACGACGACGACAACTTCATGTGGGTCGGTCGCCTCAACGGCACCGCCGTCCAGGGCAAGCTCTTCGGCCAGGACACGAAGCTCGACCTCGGCGTCAACGGCTACGTGGAGAACGCGAACTCCGTCTCCAAGGGCGGCTTCGGCTTCGACAGCACGCCCGGCGGCGCGGCGGACAACCTCTTCGCCGGCGAGCGCTACGGTCTCGGCGTGGACGCGCAGTGGCAGCTCGGCCGTTTCGGGCTCCAGGCGGAATACCTCTTCGGCCACTTCGAACCCGACAATCCGGTGCCCGCGGCCGAGATCGAGTCCGACGGCTTCTACGTCATGGCGCTCTACGACATCCTCCCCAAGAAGCTCCGGGGCCAGGTGCGCTTCGACCGCTTCGACCCGAACACCGACGCCTCCGGCGACGAGAGCGAGACCTGGACGCTGGGCCTCACCTACTTCGTGAAGGGCGACGACCTGAAGCTCGACGTGAACTACATGATCGGGAACCCCGGCGGCGCGATGGACGAGGGCAACCTGCTCATCACCCGCGTGCAGCTCGTCTTCTGAATCAGCCGCTGCCTGAATCCTTTGCGACGGCCGGAACGATGCGGTGCTCAAGAGCCCGATCTTCCGGCCGATTCCTTTCCAGAGCTGCGTCGTGTGAGCAGCGCCGCACCCGCGCACCATGAACCTTTCCAAGACCCTCGCCCTGCTGGCCCTTTCGGTCGGCCTTTCCCAGTCCTTCGCCCGCGCCGAGGACGGCGTCACCGCCACGGAGATCGCCGTCGGCCAGACTGCCGTCTTCAGCGGGCCGACCAGCGCCCTCGGCCTCGGCATGAAGGCCGGGCTCGAAGCCGCGCTCTCCGAGATCAACGACGCCGGCGGCATCCACGGCCGCAAGATCAGGCTCGTGGCCAAGGACGACGGCTACGAGCCCGACAAGGCCATCGCCTCCGCCAAGGAGCTGATCGCCACCGACAAGGTCTTCCTCCTCATCGCCGGGGTCGGCACGCCCACGGCCAACGCCATCGTCCCCATCTGCGAGGAGAACTCCGTGCCGTTCGTCGGCGCGTTCACCGGCGCGGGCACGCTCCGCAGCCCGTTCAAGAAACAGGTCGTCAACGTCCGCGCCAGCTACAACCAGGAGATGGAGGCGCTGGCCAAGCTGCTGGTCGATGACCGGAAGCTCACCCGGATCGCCTGCTTCCACCAGAACGACGGCTACGGCCAGGCCGGGTTGTCCGGCATCACGGCGGCGTTGAAGAAGCGCGGCATCGAACTGGTCTCGACCGGCGCCTACGAGCGCAACACCACGGCGGTGAAGGCCGGGTTGCTCGATGTCCGCAAGGGCGAGCCCCAGGCCGTCGTCATGGTTGGTGCCTACAAGGCCTGCGCCGAGTTCATCCGCCTCGCGCGCAAGCTGGGCATGACCGACATGCTCTACTGCAACATCTCCTTCGTCGGCACCAAGGCGCTCGTGGCCGAGCTGGGCGCGGACGCCGAGGGCACGATCATCTCCCAGGTGGTGCCGAACCCCTACGGCGATTCGCTCCCCGTGCTGAAGGACTACGCCGTCGCGCTGAAGAAATACCAGCCCTCGCAGGAGCCCGACTGGATCTCCCTGGAGGGCTATCTCGCCGGTCGGTTCTTCGCCGCCGCGCTGGCCAAGGCCGGGGCGAGCCCGACGCGCGCCTCGTTCCTGGAGGCCATCCAGCAGCAGAAGAACTACGACATCGGCGGCTTCGTCCTGGAGTTCGGACCCGAGGACCATCAGGGCTCCGATCACGTGTATCTGACCCACGTGAAGGACGGCAAAGTCGTCGATCTCGAATGACGCGGAATCCCCGTCGCCGATGAAACTCACCCTTGGAAGAAGGATCGTCTTCACGGTGCTGGCCACGGCCGGACTCGCGAGCGTCATCGCCGTCATCGGCGTGGTGGGCGTGCGCGGTCTGCTGAACAACGCCCGGATCTCCGCCGACCGCATCGCCGACAACCTCGACGAGCAGTCGGCGCAGCTGAAGCGCCGCCACGAGTTCGAGCGGATGTTCGCCCAGATCGAGGCGGCGGCGACGCCGAACGACCTGCTCGTGTTGAAGGACCGCGTCGGCGCCGTCGAGCGGCCGACGGATGCGGACGACCTCTTCGTGGCGGCGCGCCGGGCGCTCCACCAGTTGGCCGACAGCCGCGCGGCCGCGCTGAACGCCGAGGCCAGCCTGGCCAAGGCCGCCGGGACCTTGGCCGAGGTGCAGGACGCCTTGGACCGCGAGCTCTCCGCGCTTGTGGCCGAGATCGACAGCCAGGCTTCCAGTGCGGCGGAAGCCTCCACCGCCGGGCTCGCGAAGATCTCCGCCGAACAGAGGACCGCCGCACAACAGGCGCTCAAACGGCTTTCCTCCCAGACCGACCACGCGCTCAAGGCCGTGACGGCCGTGCTCCAGACCCGCGCGTCCGGCTTCGAGCTGGCCGCGTTGCTCGGCGGCCTGAACCAGTCGGCGGACAAGGATCTGATCCGCCAGCGGGCCACCGAGATCGCCACGCTCGCCGGAAGCTTCGGCAAGACGCTCGAAGGCCTGAAGCCCGAGCAGTCGGGCCCGGTGCTCAAGCTCGTGCTCCCGCTCCGCGAAGCCTTGGCCGGTTCCAACTCGGTCCCGGCCCAGCTCGTGCAGGCGACCGCCTCGACCAACGCCTCGCCCGAGACGCTCGCGCTCGTCCGCGCCGGGATCGGCCGCCAGGTGTCCGAGATCGCCGCGCTGAACAAGCTGCTGCTCGGCCTGGTGGACGACGTCGTCTTCGACAGCACGATCGAGATGTCCGACGCCACGACGGCCTTCGAGAAGCAGATCTCCGCCGGCATGGAGGGCATGGCCAATGGCGGAACGGCTCTGGCCGGAACGCTGGCCCGGTCGAGCGCCGCCCTGAAGACTTCGCTCAACGTCCGCGCCAACGGGCTCATGCTGGTCTCGCTGGCCCGGTCGCTCTTCGCCGCCCGCGACGAAGCGGCCGTCGCCGCGCTCGGCCCGCGCATCGACCAATTGCTGGCGCAGACCGGCGAGCTGCTGAAGGGACTGGACGGAGGTTCGGCCGAACGCCTGGCCGCGCAGTTCGCGCGTCTGCAAAGGACGATCCTCGGTGCCGACGGCATCGTCTCCGCTCAGAAGTCGTTCCTGGCGGGGCAGGGGGGCTTCCGCGCCGCCCGTGCCGCGTCGCAGGCCGCGTTGCAGCAGACGGACGAACTGCTCATGGCCGCCGCCGAACGGCTCAAGGGCGACACCGCCGACGAGCTGAAGCACAATCTCGCCCTCGCCGGCGGCACCGAGCGGAAACTGGTCGTCGCGTCGGCGTTCCTCGTGCTGGCCGCCGTGCTTCTCAGCTTTTTCGCCCGCCGTTCCATCGTGCGGCCGTTGCGCGGCGCCCTCGTGCTGATGGGCGACACGGTGGGGCAGGTGGCCGCCACCGCCGACCAGGTCACGGGCGCATCCCATCGCCAGGCCGACGGCATCGGCCGCCAGAGCGTGGCGATGGAGGAGACGACCAACGCATTGTCCGTGCTGGAAGGTTCCGCCCGCAAGAACGCCGAGAGCGCCGCCCGCGCCCGCAGCACCGCCGCCGAGGCCCGCGCCGCCGCCGACGCCGGCGCGGGGGAGATGGCGGAGCTTTCCAGCGCGATGGGCGAGATCCGCGAAGCCAGCGGCAACGTCGCCCGCATCCTGAAGAACATCGACGAGATCGCCTTCCAAACGAACCTGCTCGCGCTCAACGCGGCGGTCGAGGCCGCCCGAGCCGGGCAGGCCGGACTGGGCTTCGCCGTCGTGGCCGACGAGGTGCGCCGCCTCGCCCAGCGCAGCGCCGAGGCCTCGCGCGAAACCGCCGCGCAGGTCAACGAGTCCATCGCCTGCACCCGGCGCGGCGTCCAGCTCACCGACAAGGTCGTCAACCGCTTCCAGCAGATCCTCGACAAGGCGCGCGAAGTGGACGCGCTGGTGGACCAGATCGCCACCGCCTCGAACCTCCAGACCACGCAGGTCCAGAGCATCGACGGCACGATGTCGCGCATCTACGAGATCAGCGACGCCAACGCCGAGTCCTCCAAGGCCAACGTCGGCGCGGCCGAAGGCCTGGCCTCGAAAGCCGCGGCGCTGCGCACGGCCGTCGATTCCCTGGGCGAACTGCTGGGCGAAGTCCGGGACGCCGGGGCCGGGACATTGGAGAAAAACTCCCCTCAGATTTCCGCCCCGCTGTTGTCCCCATCGCCAACTCGCGGCACCCGCTCCGAAGCCCTCGTGCAGCGGAGCTGAACCCGGAAGGGGTAGGGCGATGGCTCCGGCCGAGCCTGTGTAGCGCAAGCCTCTGGCTTGCTGTGTCGCAGCCGTCCCGGTTGCCGTAGCGCCGACATCCTGTCGGCGAGGACGGACGTCCTCCAACGCAGAACACCCGGCAAGCGCGACGCTTGCGGCACGGCCGACGAGACGTCGGCGCTACGTCGCCTCGGTGGGAGCCTTCGCCCTGCCCCGTTTGCTCTCTGAAGCAACATATTGAACGGCCTTCCAGCTCCTTCACGGCACCGAAAACCGCTCTGGACGCGCCAAACGCGGACGCCATAGGGTCTCCGCTCCATTTAGAGAGCCGACCATGCAGCAGACGATCAACTTGCGGGTGCGCGAAACCGTGCCGCTCGAAACTCCGCAGACGGTGAAGGCCGCCTTGCCCCTGCCGGAAAGCGGCGCGAACACCGTCGTCGCCGCCCGCGCCGCCATCACCCGCATCCTCGCCCGCGAGGATTCCCGCCTCCTCGTCGTCGTCGGCCCCTGCTCGATCCACGACCCCGTCGCGGCCATCGACTACGCCCGCCGCCTGGCCGACCTGAGCCGCGAGCTCGCCGACCGGATGCTCCTGGTGATGCGCGTCTATTTCGAGAAGCCCCGCACCACCATCGGCTGGAAGGGCCTGATCAACGACCCGCGCCTCGACAACTCCTGCGACATCCAGGCCGGCCTCAAGCTCGCCCGCAAGATCCTGCTCGACGTGAACGCCCTCGGCCTCCCCGCCGCCACCGAGTTCCTCGACCCCATCTCTCCGCAGTATTTCGACGATCTGATCTCCTGGGCCGCCATCGGCGCGCGCACGACCGAGAGCCAGACCCATCGTGAGATGGCCAGCGGCCTCTCCGTGCCCGTCGGCTTCAAGAACGGCACCGACGGCGGGCTCCAGATCGCCATCGACGCCATGCAGGCCGCGCGCACGCCGCACAGCTTCCTCGGCATCGACCAGGACGGCGTCACCAGCATCATCCGCACGACCGGCAACGCCTGTGGCCACGTCGTCCTGCGTGGCGGCCGGGGCCGGACGAACTATGATCCCGAGAGCATCGCCGACGCCGTGCTCCAGCTCCGCAAACACCAGTTGCCGGAGGCCCTGATGGTCGATTGCAGCCACGCCAATTCCTCCAAGCAGCACGCCAAGCAGGAAGAAGTCTGGCACAGCGTCATCGCCCAGCGCGTCGCGGGGAACAGCGCCCTGACCGGCGTGATGATCGAGAGCAACATCCACGAGGGCAACCAGCCCATGCCCGTGACCCTCGCCGACCTGAAATACGGCGTGTCCCTGACCGATGCCTGCCTCAACTGGGAAACCACCGAGCGGATGCTCCGCTACGGCCACGCGGAACTCGGCAAGCTCGGCTGAGCCAAGCTGAATGTTCAGCCGGGACGCCCGGGGTCGGGTCCCGTCGATGCCATGAGCTTCACCGCCATCGCCGCCATGTCCGAGAACCGCGTCATCGGGCGCGGCTCCCAGATTCCCTGGCACCTGCCGGAGGACTTCAAATGGTTCAAGCAAACCACGCTCGGGCACTTGCTGGTGATGGGACGGAAGACCTTTGAATCCATCGGTCGTCCCTTGCCCGGTCGGGAAACGATCGTCCTGACCCG
>CAMLMI010000141.1 GCA_946480965.1 uncultured Verrucomicrobiales bacterium
ACGAGATCACCTTACGTGACTGGAGTTCAGACGTGTGCTCTTCCGATCTTGCGGAAGGACGCGCCCATGACCTCGGTCTGGTAGCTGTAGGTCTTGTAGTAGTTGTAGATGCGGGTGACGGAGACGACGCCGGGATCTTCCGCAGGAGCGTAGTCGGCCTTGCCGGTGCTCTTCTTATACCAGTCGAGGATACGGCCGACGAAGGGCGAGATGAGCTGCACGCCGGCTTCGGCGCAGGCGACGGCCTGGGCGAAGGAGAAGAGCAGGGTGAGATTGCAGTTGATGCCTTCCTTCTTCAGGGCGGCGGCGGCTTGGATGCCCTCCCAAGTGGAGGCGATCTTGATCAACACGCGTTCACGGGGAATTCCGGCGGCATCGTAGAGGCCGATGAGCTTGCGGGCTTTGGCCAAGGTGCCCTGATAGTCGAAGCTCAAACGGGCATCCACTTCCGTGGAGACGCGGTGGGGGACGATCTTGAGGATTTCGAGGCCAAAGGCGACGGCGAGGCGGTCGAGGGCGTCGTCCAACTTGGCGGCTCCGGAGAGGGAGGAGGGGACGGATTTCAAGGTGGCGTCGATCAGCTCGGCGTATTCCGGCATGGTCGCGGCCTTGAGGAGGAGGCTGGGATTGGTGGTGGCGTCGCGCGGGGTGTATTTGCGCATGGCGGCGAAGTCGCCGGTGTCGGCCACGATCAGGCTGTGGTTTTTGATCTGGGTCAGCAGGTCGTTCATAGACAGAGGTGGGGAGCATATTCAGGCCACAGCGCCGGGCGCAACTGGGCGGACGGAGGGGATGCGGGAAAGTTTTCGATGGAGGGAATCGAGCCCGCGCATGGCCGGTCGGCGGCGCGGGGCCGTGGCATCAAGGGGTTGCACAAGGACCGGAACCACGGGCGTTCCCGGGGATGAGAAATCCGAAAGATTGTCGTTTCGCAGACTCAAGAATTCCGAGGGGTGGCCGATGAATCAGGTGTCGTGTGACAACGGCATCCGGTAGCCATCAAAAGCCGGAGAGGAAAACGGTGAGCCTCACGAAAATCCACCCGCGGCACGGATGCCGTGTATTCCCCCTTAGACCAAGGGTGACTCAAGGAAAGAGTCTATGATCATTAACACTAACGTTTCGGCCCAGAGCAGCGCCCGTCTGCTCAATGAATCCTCCTCGATGCTGTCCAAGTCGCTGTCGCGACTCTCCTCGGGGTCCAAAATCGTGTCTCCCGAGGATGATGCCGCAGGCTTGGCGGTGTCCCAACGGTTCGACGCGCAGATCAGCCGCACCAATGCTGCCCGCAGCAACATCGGCAACGCGATCTCGTTCAACCAGACCCAGGACGGATTCTTGCAGAAGGTGGGCAAGGCTTTGGACCGCATGAGCGAGCTGTCGATCCTGTCGCAGGACGTCACCAAGTCCGATTCGGACCGTGCCCTCTACGACAAGGAATTCACCGAGCTGAAGTCCTACATCACCAACACGGGGACGAAGGATTTCAACGGCGTCAGCCTCTTCGGGGGCGACACGCTTTCGGTCACGACCGACGGCGACACCAGCGGCGGCACCAGTGGCGCGTTCTCCATGGCGGGGGTGGACCTGGCCGGCACGACGTATTCGTCGGCGACGGACAACACCATCAACGTGGCGACCACCACGGCAGCGGCCTCGGCCTTGACCAACATCAAGTCGGCCATCACGCAGCTGGCGACGGACCGCGCTCAGATCGGTGCGAACATCGCACGCCTGAACTTCACCAACGAACAGTTGGGCGTCCTCAAGGACAACATTTCACAGGCCAACAGCCGCATCAAAGATGTGGATGTGGCCGAGGAAAGCACGAAATTCGCGCGCTACAACATCCTGGTCCAGGCCGGAACCGCGATGCTGGCGCAGGCGAACCAGACGCCGCAGGGCGCCCTGCGACTCCTGTCATAAGCGGGAGCGCGGCACCCGCAGCGGTCAGCGAGGACCGGCCGACGTGATGAACGTCGGCCGGTCTCTTTTTTGTCCACCGGCCGGGTGCCAAAGCTTCTCCTCAAGTATTCCGGGGGGGAGCCGATACATTCATTGACCGCAAGGTCGGGGTGCCGGAGCCCAGATTTCACCGGACGGGACAAGGCGATGCCCGCAATGAACTTCGCCCGTGGCATGGATGCCACGTCAGAGTCCCTCTTCGGAGGGGCGACTCACGGAAAGAGTCTATATGGTCATCAATACGAACGTTTCGGCCCAGAGCAGCTCCCGCTTGCTCTCCGAATCCTCCTCAATGCTGTCGAAGTCGCTGGCGCGACTCTCCTCCGGCTCCAAGATCGTCTCCCCCGAGGACGACGCCGCCGGTTTGGCCGTTTCCCAACGGTTCGATGCGCAGATCAACCGCACCCAGGCCGCCAAGAGCAACATTGGCAACGCCGTCTCCTTCAACCAGACCCAGGACGGGTTCCTCCAGAAGGTCGGCAAGGCCCTGGACCGCATGTCCGAACTCGCGATCCTCTCGCAGGACGTCACCAAGTCCGACACGGACCGTGACCTCTACCAGAAGGAGTTCACCGAGCTGAAGACCTACATCACCAACACGGCGACGAAGGACTTCAACGGCGTCAGCCTGTTCGGCGGCAACACCCTGTCGGTCACGACCGACGGCGACACCAGCTCCGGCGACGCCGGCGCGTTCTCCATGTCCGGAGTGAACCTCTCGGCGGCTTCCTACACGAACGCGACCGACAGCTCCTCGAGCGTGGCCACCACCACGGGCGCCGCGACCGCCCTGACCAACGTCAAGGCCGCGATCACCCAGCTCGCCACCGACCGCGCGCAGATCGGCGCCAACATCGCCCGTCTGAACTACACCAACGAACAGTTGGGCGTCCTCAAGGACAACCTCGCCGCCGCCAACAGCCGCATCAAGGATGTGGATGTCGCCGACGAGTCCACCAAATTTGCCCGTTACAACATCCTGGTTCAGGCAGGCACCGCGATGTTGGCCCAGGCAAACCAGACGCCGCAGTCCGCCCTCCGTCTGCTCTCGTAAGCAGCCGGTCGGCCACTCCGGTGGCTACGGCCCGGCCGGCGCGCAAGCGTCGGCCGGGCTTTTTCGTTTCCAGGACCGCGCGCCGACGGTCCAGGAGCCGCGCCGGGAACGGGGCCCCGTCCGGCGCGCCGTTTTTGCAGGACATTGGGAACCTTTGTCCATGTCCCGCCGGAGGGGCTTCTCCCAGCGTTTCCGTCACCAATCCCGACCCGCCGACCGGGCCGGTCCGGACGCCGCGCAGCGTCCGTGATGGCCGCAGGCCGGATCGGTTCCCGCCCCGGGCGGAACGGCGTGATTCGCGACTGCAACAATTCGGTCGAGGAACGGACGGATCGATGGAACACGTTTCCTTCGGTCGATCCGTCCGTCCGTTTTCTTCCCGCAGAGCCTTCGTTGGAAGGGCGGTGCGTCCTCCTGCAACGTCCGCCGCAGATCCTGTTCGGCGACGGGGCTTCCGGCGAACTGGCCGCCAATTTCTCGGCGCGGGGGCTGCGCCATTGCCTCGTCATCACCAGCCCGTCGGTCCATCGCCTCTTCGGAGGCCGCTTGGCCGAGCTGCGCGCGGGTGGACTGCGGGTGACGGTCTTCGACGGGGTTCGGCCCGAACCGACTCTCGCCGATTTCGACGCCTGTTTGGGTTTTGCCCGGCTCCAGCATCTCGACGGCATCCTCGGTGTCGGCGGCGGCAGTGTGCTCGATGTCGCCAAGCTCGCGGCCGCGTTGATCGGCGGACGGCAGCAGATCCATGAAGCCTTCGGCACGGGCCAATTGTCCGGTCGCCGGATCTTTCTCGGCTGCGTGCCGACGACCTCCGGAACCGGCAGCGAAGTTTCTCCCAACGCCGTGCTGCTCGACGTGGAAGCACGGATGAAGAAGGCGGTCATCAGTCCGCACTTGGTTCCCGACTTGGCCTGCGTCGATCCGCTGCTGACCCATTCGCTGTCGCCCGCCTTGACGGCCGCGACGGGGATGGACGCGCTGACGCACTGCATCGAGGGCTTCGCCAACCGGAACGCCCATCCGGCGGTCGATCTGCATGCGCTGGAAGGCATCCGGCTCATCGGCCGCCATCTGTTGGACGCGGTCGTGGACGGATCGAACGCGGCGGCGCGGGCGGCCGTGGCGTTCGGCAGCCTGCAAGGCGGGCTTTGCCTGGGACCGGTCAACACGGCGGCGGTCCACGCGCTCTCTTATCCGCTCGGCTGCGAATTCGGCATCGGCCACGGCCTCGCGAACGCGCTGCTCTTGCCGCACGTGATGCGCTGGAACCTTCCCGCCGCGCCGGATCGCTACGCCCGCATCGCCCGCGCCCTCGGCGTGGAAGCGAAGGCCGATCATCTCGGAACCGCCCGCGCGGGCGTGGAGCGGTTGGCCGAAATGCTGGCGGCGTGTCCGGTGCCGCAGCGGCTCTCCGAACTGGGCGTTCCGGAACGCGCCTTGCCCGATCTGGCCCGCTCCGCGTTGACCGTGAAACGGCTCCTGAAGAACAACCCGCGTCCCGTGTCCGAGGAAGACGCGCTCGCCATCTACCGGGCGGCTTTCTGACGATGTCCCCTTCCGCTCCAGGCAAGAAACTCGGCGGCGTCGTGGTTCCGCTGGTCACGCCCATCGACGACGCGGGCGGCTTGGACGAGGCGGCCGTGGCGCGGTTGGTCGAGTTGCTCGTCCGTGGCCGGGTGCAGGGCGTGTTCGTCCTCGGGACCACCGGTGAGGCCCCGTCCGTGCCGGTGGCGATGAGGGACCGGTTGGTGGAATGCGTGCGTGTCGCTTCGGCCGGACGGCTGCTGGTCTATGCCGGCATCAGCGGCAACAGCTTCGCCGAAGCGGCGGCGGCGGGATCGCGGTATCTCACGGCGGGCGCGGACGCCGTGGTGGCCCACGTGCCCAGCTACTATGATCTCCAGCCACACGAATGCCTGGGCTACTTCACCGCGCTGGCGGACGAGCTCGGCCGCGACCTGATCCTCTACAACATTCCCGCGACCACCGGCATCTCCCTGCCTTTGGACGTGTGCGAAACGCTTTCGCACCATCGCGCCGTGGTGGGGCTGAAGGATTCGGAGAACGATCCGGCCCGGCTGCGGGAGTTGCTCCGGCGAATGGGCGGAAGGACGGATTTCTCGGTCTTTGTCGGCACCGGCGCGTTGATGGCCGAAGGGCTTCTGCTCGGCGCGGACGGCATCGTGCCCAGCGTGGGCAACCTGTCGCCGGAACTCTGCCGAGAACTCTTCGACGCTGCCCAAGCGAAGGACGAAACCCGCTTGGCCCGGGCGCAGATTCGTTTCCAGGAAGTGTCCACGCTCTACCAACGCGGCCGGACCTTGGGCCAATCTCTGGCCGCGCTGAAGGCCGCCATGTCCTGCATCGGTCTCTGCGGCGGCGGAGTGCTGTCGCCGTTACAACCCGCCGGAGCCGCTGAACGCGCCGAGCTGCGCGCGGAACTGGCTAGGTTGGACTTGGTTTCCGGCTGGCCGACCGAAGCTCTCGGCGTTCGCTGACGGTTCCTAATTGCGTCGTGAGCCATCAGACAGAGCGGGGAAGTTCATCTTGTCCGCGTCTCTCGCGCCCTTTGCTTGAGACGACGCTGGTCCTCCAATCCGCCGCTGTCGCTTTCCGGCGCTTGGCCAGATCCTGCAGATTCCCGGCCTCGCATGTCTTTTCGCGCCGGGTTTTCTTTGGAAAGGCCATGAGTTTTTGAAGAAAAGCCATGTTCAGTTTTTGGCAGGGCTCCATTGTCGGATCGTCACCCCGAAGCCCTGTGCGACCGCCACTGTCAGCCCTGTCCGATGGACCCGTTCTGGGATCATGCCACCGCCGGACCAGAAGCCGCTTCTCCCCGACAGCGAACCTCGCCGGTGCCCGGACAATGCCCGCCATGCGTTTCCTTGATTCCTCGTCCCGGAATGGTTTCTCGGGCTCCCGCCGTTGCGGCGGAGCGGCGTTCACGCTGATCGAACTGCTGGTGGTGATCGCCATCATCGCCATCCTTGCCGGAATGCTCCTGCCCGCGTTGGCCAAGGCCAAGACCAAGGCCCAGGGCATCGCGTGCCTGAACAACACGAAGCAGATCGCGCTGGCCTACCATCTCTACCACTCCGACAACAACGACCGCGTCCAAGGCGCGACGGTGGCGGGCGGCATGGGCTGGACGGCCTCGGATCGCGACAGCACCAATGCCACGCTGCTGGTCGATGAAGTCCAGTCGCCGCTCGCGAAGTATCTCAAGTCGGCCGATGTCTGGCGCTGTCCGGCCGACATCTACAACCACCCGCAATACGGCCGCCGCGTCCGCAGCATCGCCATGAATGGCGCCGCCATCGGCCGCAGCCCGACGCTGCCTCCGGGAGGCGTCGGCTATCCGGCGGACCGCACCTACATCTTCGCCACGAAGGTGTCCGAAATCACCGCGCCCAGCAGCGTGTGGCTGACGGTTGACGAGCATCCGGACAGCATCAACGACGCGGTCTTCCAACTCGATCCCGGTTTGGCCCCGAGCGGCTATCGCTGGCGCGATCTGCCCGCCAGCTACCACAACGGCTCCTGCGGCTTCTCTTTCGTGGACGGCCATTCCGAGCTGAAACGCTGGGAGGAGCGGAACAGCGGTGCGTCGCCGAACATCAGCACCGTCCGGCCGGTGACTTTCCAGGACTGGCCGGGAGCCGTGGTGCGGAACAGCCGCGACTACGCCTGGCTCAATGACCGGATGCCCTATCGCTGACCGCTGGCTCCTGCTCGAAATCCGATTCCGTTTCAACCCGCTCCGGCCCCATGACTCCAAGGAACCCGACCCCAAGGAATGCTCCGCTCCGAACCGAAACGTCGATTGGCCGTCCTTTTGCCGCTCTCGCCGCCCGCGTGCTGGGATTCATCGCGGCGGCGGCTTTGCACCAGTCCGTCATGGCCCAACAGACGGTGGGCCTCACGGCCAATCCCACGCGTTTTACCCTGCCGGTTTCCGGTGAAGGAGTCCGGACCAACACCATCGCCATCGCCATCGCGGGAGGCAACGACGTCGTGAACCTCGCCGTCACCGGTCTGCCCGCCGGTGTCACCGCGAGCTTCGACCTCGCGTCCTTCACCGCGTCGGGCACGGCCGTGCTTTCGCTCGCCTACACGAACGTCGCGGCGGGCTACTACGACGTAGCGGTCGAGGCGACGGGCGGCGCGGCGCGGCGTCTGCCCATGCCGGTGATCGTCGGCACGACTTGGCGCGGGGGCGGCAGTGCGACGCTCTTCAGCGAGGCGACCAATTGGTTCGGTGGCGCGGTGCCGGGACCGGACAGCATCGCGGTCTTCGGCGACACGGGCGCGTTGCCCGACGATGCCGGGACCAACGTGGTGGTGAACGCGAACACGACCGTGGCTGCGCTGCGTTTCACCCAGGGAACGACCCGCAACCACAACCTCTCCATCGAATCGGGCGCGACCTTGGCCGTGGCCGGTTCCCTTGGGTTCACGCAGCTCCGGGACGAGTTGCCATCGTCCACCCGTTCCTACGTCAACATCTACGGGGATGGCACCTTGGTCGTGACCAATCCCGCAGCGCCCTTCTCCCTGCTCGTGGACAACCAGCAGGAATCCCACCTCTACCTCGACCAGTTGAACACCCTCGTGGTCGAGGTGGAACGCGTCGCGTTGGGCGACTACCTCGCGTATCCCGACTACGGCACCAACGGCAACGCCACGCACCCGCGCCGCTTCCGCCCGCGCGTCCGCCTGGCCCGGACCAACGTCATCTCCGCCGGGTTGGTGGACCCGAACGGCTACAACGATCCGACCAACCGGCTCTATGCCTTCATGATGGGCCGCAACGAACGCGCGGGCACCAGCGCCTCGGTCGATCTCTGGCTCGGTCATCGGAACGCCTTCAGCATGGACGCCCTTTGTTTCATCGGCTCCGGGGCGCAGGGCACGGTCAGCTTCTTCGCCACGAACAACGAGCCTTCGGCCACGTTCCAGGGATTGAACGGCCAACGCATGTCGGTCTTTGCCGTGTCCGACGGCGCCGGACCGAACGCGCTTTCGAGCAACACCAAGGCGACGATCAACCTCGCGGGCGGCACGGTGAGCGGCTTCATCGACCGTTTCTACCTTGGCCGCGACCGCACGCTCTCCGCCGGCTACAACACCGAGGCGTTCATGAATTTCAGCGCCGGGACCATCGACGTGAACCACGCCATCCTCGGCTACCAGCAGCAGGGCAACCACACGGCGGCGAACTACTGCCGGGGTCGCCTGGGCGTGGACGGCTCGGCGGTCTTTGTCGTGAACGGGCTTCTTGAGCTCGGCCACACGACGGCGGCCGTGGGCGATCCGACGCAGCCGGAACTGGGCTTCGGCCAGTTGAACATCGGCGGCGGCACCGTCCGGGCCAACGCGATCTCCGTGGGCGGCGTGACCAAGGCGTCGGCCGACAACCGGATCGCGCTCACCGCCGGAGGCACGCTGGTCGTGTCCAACCGCGTCGGAGCGGCCGACGCCAAGTTGACCGCGCTGAGCATGAGCGATTCGACCCTGGTCCTGCATGTGAACGGCGCGCAGACCGATCCGTATGTCTTCACCACCACGCTCACCACCGGCGGCAACAGCAACCGCGTCGTTCTCTCGAGCGTCACCGGCGTCACGGAGTATCCCGCCGCTCTCACGCTGATCTCCTACCAGGGCGCCGCCGCGCCGAACTTCAGCCTGGGCCTGCCCGCCGGGCTCTACGGCTACATCGTCAACAACACCGCCGCCGGCACGGTGGACGCGATCATCACCACGAATCCCCCGGCCGCGCTCGTCTGGAACGGCAACCTGAGCGCCATCTGGGACAAGGCGACGGCCAACTGGAAGGACGGGAAAATCTTCGGCGACGGCGACGCCGTGGTGTTCGACGACTCGGCCTCCGGCGGCACCACGGTGAACGTCTCCGGCACGGTGACTCCCGGCGGCAACGGCGTGCTCGTGACCAACGCCACCAAGGCCTACACGCTCGCGGGCGGAACCATCGCGGGCACCGGCGTGATGACGAAACAGGGCGCGGCTTCGCTGACGATCAACGCCACCAGCGAGGTGCCTTTGACCATCGAGGAAGGATGGGTGGACGGCAGCGGCTCGATCGGATTCACCACGGTCGGAGCCGGAACATCGCTTTCCTACGCGGGCTCGATCAACGGCCTGTCCTCGTCCGGTTCGGCCTCCAGCTCCGGCACCGTGAACATCGGCACCGCGATCACCGGTGGAAGCTTCCACAACTCCGGCACGCTCAACGGCACGCTCTCCACCGCCGCTGCGGCCGTGACCAACGCCGCCGCCGGCATCATCAACGCGCAGGGCGTTTCGTCGGTCGGCGGTCTGTTCGCCCACTTCGGCCAGATCAACAACCTGACCGCGCGGTTGGATCTCGGCGGCTTTTTCTTCGGCACCGACAAGGTGTCCGACCTGACCGGCGACTTCGCGGGCAACAACGGCCGGTTCGCCATCAACAACGGCGCGACCCTCTCGCCCGGGGCGGCCCCGTCGAACTCCATCGGGTCCCTCGCCATCGAAGCCCGGCTGGACCTCAATCCGGGCGGCAACCTGCTCATCGAGATCGATCTCGACCATCCCGCGACGAACGACTTCGTGCTGGTGGACAAGCTTTCCAACTATCGCGGAAACCTCCTGATCCAGAACATCGGCGCCAAGCCCTTTGCCGTCGGCCAGAGCTTCCACATCGTCCGCCAGAGCTTTGGCCTGCCAAACACGCCGGAAGCCACGCAGGACTTCAGCGTCCTGCCCGCCAAGCCCGGCGTCGGTCTCGCCTGGGACACGTCCCAGCTCACGACCAACGGCATTCTCTCCATCGTGCAGGGCGTGCTCGAATCGCCGACGATCACGAACTCCGTGTCTGGCGGAAACCTCACGATCACCTGGCCGCAAGCCTACCTTGGTTGGAAGCTGCTGACCCAGACCAACGCGGTCGAATCCGGCGTCAGCACCAATGCCGGCGACTGGGACTTCGTTCCGGGAAGCGAAAACGCGAGCCAAGCGGTCTTGCCCATCCCGGCGAACCAACCCGGCGGCTACTTCCGCCTCGTCTCGCCGTGATGGTTTCCCGGCCATTCACCGCCGCGTGGATCGCAGGCATGGTTCTGCTGGGTGAGGTAGCCTTGCCCAGGATTGCCAAAGCCGCCGAAGCACCGGGCAGGCGTCCGTTGGCCTTTCCTTCGGCCGAAGGCTACGGCCGTTTCGCCGCCGGCGGACGCGGCGGAAGGGTCATCAAGGTCACGAACCTGAACGATTCCGGTCCCGGCAGCCTTCGCGCCGCCGTGGAAGCCGAAGGGCCGCGCACCGTTGTCTTCGAGGTGTCGGGCCTGATCACGCTCGAGTCCAAGCTCGTTGTGCGGAAGACCAATTCGTGGCTCACCGTCGCCGGGCAAACCGCGCCGGGGAAGGGGATCTGTCTCCGCAAATACAACTTCGGCTTGATGGGCGCTTCCAATGTGGTGTTGCGCTATCTCCGCGTGCGTCCGGGCAACCTCTCCGGCGCGACGCTCGACGGCATGGGCCTGGCGTCGAGCGACGACTGCATCATCGACCACTGCTCGATCAGTTGGACGCAGGACGAGGCCTTCAGCTCGCGCGGCGCCAGGAACTTCACGCTCCAACGCACCTTGATCTCCGAGGCGTTGAACGCCGCCGGCCACAAGAAGTATCCGCCCGGCACCCAGCACGGCTACGCCGCCAGCATCGGCGGCGACATCGGCAGCTTCCACCACAACCTCCTGGCCCATTGCGCGGGGCGGAACTGGAGCCTCGCCGGAGGCTTGAGCAAGCCGCGCAACGAATACGCCGGCCGCCTCGATCTGCGGAACAACGTCGTTTACAACTGGAAGAGCCGGACCACCGACGGCGGGGCGCACGAGGTCA
>CAMLMI010000142.1 GCA_946480965.1 uncultured Verrucomicrobiales bacterium
CCTTCGGCCACCCTCTCCCCGTCCGACGGGGAGAGGGCCGGGGTGAGGGGCTTCTTCCTTTTTTGCCCGCCATCGTTCCCGGTCTGGTTCAACGGATCGGATTTCCTTCGGACCATGGCCTTCGCCCTTCGTCATTGAGAACAGATGCACTTCGCCCATTTCCAACTCCTGTGGCTGGTGGTGACGGTGGTGCCGTTGCTGGCCGTGTTTTTGTGGTGGTCGTGGCAACGGCGGAAGCGGCTGATGCGGGAGTTCATCCCGGAGCGGCTGCTGGCCGGATTGACCGTGGGCTTCAGCCCTTCGGTGGAACGGCGTCGGCTGGTTTTGATCGTGGTGGCGACGGCGGCCTTGCTGGTGTCGCTGGCGCGGCCGCAGTGGGGGCTGGTCTGGGAAGAGGCGACGACGCAGGGCCGCGACATCCTGGTGGCGGTGGATTCGTCGAAGTCGATGCTGGCGGTGGATTCGCCGCCCACGGACCGGTTGACGCGGGCCAAGCTGGCCGCGCTGGACCTGGCGCAGATCGCGCAGTCGGACCGCTTCGGCCTGATCGCCTTCGCCGGATCGGCCTTTCTCCAGTGCCCGTTGACCTTGGACGACTTCGCCTTTGCGCAGAGCGTGAACGCGATCGACACGCAGATCATTCCGCAGGGCGGCACGGCGTTGGCCGGGGCGATCGACACGGCGGTGAAGGCGTTCGAGAAGAGCGGCGACAACCACCGGGTGCTGGTGCTGCTGACCGACGGCGAGGACCACGAAGAAGGCGTGGACGCGGCGGTGAAGCGGGCGCAGAAGGCGGGGATCAAGATCTTCACCGTCGGCGTCGGCACGCCGGCCGGGGAGGTGATCCGCATCCCGGACGAACAGGGCAACATGGTTTTCCTGCGCGACGAGCAGGGGAACGCGGTGAAGTCGCGGCTGAACGAGGCCTTGCTCAAGGAGATCGCCACGGAGACGGGAGGCTTCTACCTGGCGCTGTCGGGCGCGCGGCCGATGGAGACGCTGTTCAAGCGCGGCATCGAGCTGTTGCCGAAAACGGAGTCCGCGACGACGCTCACGCGCAGCTACCGGGAGCAGTTTCATTGGTTCGTGCTGCTGGCGGTGGCCGGCCTGATCGCCGAGATGTTCTGGAGAGGAAAAATGGAAACCAAGACCGACAGCCCGGGCAAATCCGGGGCGACGACGGCGGCCGCAAAGACCGCTCTCGTGCTGCTGCTCGCCTGCGGAGTTCCGGGCCTGATGGCCGCGCCGTCGGGGGCCCTGAAGAACTACCGCCAGGGGGAATACGGAAAAGCACAGGCGGAGTATGAGCGGCTGCTCGAGGAACGGGCGAACAAGGGCAAGGAGCCCGGCGAAAAGGACGCGCAGTTGGAGTTCAACGCCGGGGCTTCGGCCTACAAGGCGGGCGATTTCGAGAAGGCGCGCCAGCACTTCATCATGGCCGCCGGAGCTGAGGATCTTCTGCTCCAGCAACAGTCCTACTACAACCTGGGCAACACGCTCTACCTTCAGGGCGAGGCCTCGCAGGACCTGGAGGAGCGGGAGATCATCTGGGAGGACGCGGTCCGCAACCTGTCCAGAGCCTTGGAGCTGGACCAGACGGATTCCGACGCGAAGCACAACCTGGAGGTCATCCAAAAGAGGCTCCAGCGGCTGAAGCAGCAGCTCGACGAGATGGCCGCCCAGCAGCCGCAACAGGGCCAGGGCCAGCAGAATTCCCGCAACAGCCGCCGCAATCGCCGCGACCGCCAGCAGCAGCAGGGCCAGCAATCCGGCCAACAGCAGCCGGGCCAGGGCCAGGACGGGCAGGACCAGCCCGGCCGGGGGCAACAGGGCCAGGGCCAGGACGGCGGCGGGGATCGGCGCGACGAACGTGCCGACAGCGGCTCGGGCGAGGAAAAGGAGAAGGAAGGCCCCGGCGGCGGCGAGGAACGGAACGACGAACAGGGTCCGGGCGGCGACCGCCGGGAAGACGGGCAAACCGGAGCAGGTCAGGGCGTGATGACTCCGCGCCAGGCGCAGCAGCTTCTGGAGGCGATGAAGGCGGAGGAGCGCACGATCATCTTCGTGCCTCCGCAGCAGACGGGCGGGAAGGTCCAGCCGAAGAAGTTCAAGGACTGGTAACGGCGTAGCACTCGACGCGCGCGGGCGGCACATTGGCCCAGACCATCGAGGTGGCCGTGCGGCGGAAGCACTGGGGGAACCGCGTGGGGCGGTGGACCGCGTAGGTGAACTGGATGAAGCGGCCCCTCTGGGCCAACAGGCGGCGGACCTCGAGGAAGAGGCGGGCGACCTTGCGCTTGGGCAGGGAACGCAACGGGAGGCTGGAGACCACGGCGGCGATGGGCGGAGAATCCTGGGTGCCGAAATTCTGCCGGAGCAGGTGGTTCAGGCTACAGGCGTCGCCCTGCACCACGGCGATGCCGGGGAAGCGCCGCCGGAGGTGCTGGGCCATTTCCGGGGAATACTCCACGGCGATGATGCGTTCCGGCGCTATGCCGTCGCGGATCAGCCCTTCGGTGATCGATCCCGTGCCCGCGCCCAGTTCCACCACGTAGCCCTCGCCCGCGCCGCGCACCATGCGGGCCATGCTCCGGGCCAAGGCCGGGGAACTGGGAACCGCCGCGCCGATCGGACCGGGATTCTTGATGAGTTCCCGGCCGAACAAGGCCAACGATTCGATGTAGGAATGCCCCATGTGGCGCTGTGGATCTTTTTTGACGACGGCCGCAGTGATACCCATCCCGGCCGTCTCCGGGCCACGAAAAAAACCGTCCGGAATCCCGGCGATCCCGGACGGTTCCCGGTCCGATCAGGACTTCTTCACGTCGTAGCAGTAGATCAGGTCCTGGTCGCGCAGGTAGAGCTTGCCGTGGCTGACGACGGGATGGACCCAGATCTTGCCCCGGGAGGCGCGGATCTTCGTCTGGGGATCGAGCGTGAAGCGGCCGCTTTCCTTCCAGCCGGTCGGCGAGGCGTCGATCAGCACCACGGTGCCCTTCTCCTCGTCCAGGCAGTAGAACTTGCCGTCCGCGTAGCCGATGGCGCCCTTGCCGAGGGCGCTGCGTTCGGCCCAGACCTCTTCGCCGGTCAGGAAGTTCTGGCAGGTCCAGCCCACGCCGTCGGAGTAGCCGTAGAGATGGTCGCCCACGAGGATGACGCCGCCATGGTGGTTCTTCATCACCTTGTTGTCCTCATAGACGACGGTGACGGTGTTGCCGGGGTTGATCTTGATGAGCTTGCAGCCGACGCCGTAGCCGCAGGCCACATAGACGTGGTTGTCCTTCACGATGGGCGTGGGGATGACGGCGGTGCGGCCGGGAAACGGCTCCTTCCAGAGCTGTTTTCCGTCCTTGGCCGAGATGCCCACGATGTTCTTCATGGTGAGCTGGACGTATTGGCGGGTGCCGTTGATCTCGGCGGGGATGATGGAGGCGTATTGGGCCTCGTCGGTGAACTCCGCCGACTGCCAGAGCAGCTTGCCCGTCTTCTTGTCGAAGGCGGCGAGCGCGCCCTTCGATCCGCCGGGGGTGCAGACCACCTGGTTGCCGTCCACCAACGGCGACTCGGTGTAGCCCCAAGTGGGCACCTTGCCGCCGAGATCGGTCATGGACTGCTTCCAAACGATGGCGCCGTCCTTCACGGAGAGGCAGGCGAGGACGCCGGGGCCGCTCATCACGTAGAGGTGGTCGCCGTCCACGGTGGGGGTGCCGCGCGGGCCGTCGCCCCAGTCGTTCTTCAGGATGGGCGAGAGCTTGGCGGCCCAGACTTCGCGGCCGGTGGTGGCGTTCAAGGCCAGCACCGCCTCCTGCCCGTCGCGGGTGCCCAGGGTGTAGAGCCGGTCGCCGACGACGGAGAATCCGGCGTAGCCTTGTCCGGCGTTTTCATAGAGCCAGACCCGTTTGGGGCCGCTGGCGGGCCATTCCTTCAAAAGGCCGGTTTCGGAGGAGATGTCCGTGCGGTTCGGGCCGCGCCACTGGGGCCAGTCCGAAGCGGGGAGCGGGCTGGAAACGGCGGCCAAAAGCACGCCGGCGAGGAGCAGGGGAGAGGTCGTTTTCATGGCAGGATCGGGTTGGCGAACGGGCATTAGAGGAGGTTCGACGCGAAATTGTTCAATCGAGACGTCCGGCGGCCCAGAGCAGGCCCCGGCTGACGACGTTGAGGAACACGGGATCGCGGAAGGTGTCGTCCGTGTGGCCGAAGGTGGTGCCGAAGACGCGCGTGCCGTGGAAGTCGTTCACCCAGATGACGGGCTGGACCGCGCCGTTGCGCTCGCTGTTCGAGGTGGCCAGCGGCGTCGTGCCCGGCCAGACCTGATCGATGATGTAGAGCTCGTCCATCGGCGTGACCCAGTTCTCGGGGAAACCCTTCATCACCGGATGGTTCTTGGCGGCGACCTTCACCGGGTAACGGCTCTGGTGGTCGTGGTGGCGGCTGGTCACGCCGAGGAACTGCCGCCAATCGTCGAACTTCGCCGAACGGTAGGTGTGCATCGCGCAGTGGATCACCACGGCGGGAGTGCCGGCCTTGTGCGCCTCGGTGATGGAGCGGATGTAGGCCGGATCGTCCGTGTCGGCGAAACATTCGTTGTGGACGACCACGTCGTAGGGCTTGGCCCAATCGGGATTCGAGTAGAGCGGGATCTGGGCGCGGGTGCCGTTGCCGCCCTCGTTGACCACGGTCCAGAGCACCTTCGCGTGGGCGTTGACCGCGTTGGTCAGGGCCGTCGCCTGGAAGGGATAGTTGTGGCAGCAGCCGCCGGTGACGAGCAGCGCGCGGAGGGGTTCGGAGGAGCGGGGCAGGGAACTGGAGCAGCCGGAAACCAGCAGCGTCAGGGCGAAGAGGGCGGCAAGGCGTTGGAGCATGGCTTTGCCTAGGCGGGCGCGTGGACCGGGTCAATGGAATATCTCGGCCACGGCCGTGGCTGGGATTGTTTCCTCCGAGCTGTCGGTCCAATCTCGCGCCGAACCACCCACGGGAACTCCGCATCAAGGGACACGACCATGCACCACGGAAAGGTTTCGGAAGACATCGCCAAAGGACTCCTCGAACTCAAGAAGCGCATCGAAGCCGCCAAGATCCCGGCCTCGAAGCTCGACGAGACGCTGAACATCGCCACCTGGAACATCCGCGAATTCGGCAAGAAGCGCCGCAGCCAGGCCGCGATCCACTACATCGCGGAGATCCTCGGCCAGTTCGACCTCATCGGCCTGGTCGAGCTGCGCGACAACCTCACGGACCTCGGCCGCGTGCTGGAGATCCTCGGGCCGTATTGGCAGGTCGTGTATTCCGACATGATCCCCGACGCGGGCGGGAACCGCGAACGCCTCGCCTATCTCTTCGACAAACGCGCCGTCGTCTTCAACGGTCTTGCCGCCCAGGCCCAGCCGCCGCGCAAGAAGAAGGGCTTCGAGTATGTCTCCGAGGATTCGTTCTGGCGCGCGCCCTACCTCGCGTCGTTCAAGGCGGGCAACTTCGACTTCGTCGTCCTCACCGTCCACATCCGCTGGGGCGACAGCACGGAGGCGCGCCGGTTGGAGCTGGAGCGCCTCGCCGACTGGATCGAGGCCAAGCGGCTCCAGGAGACGAAGGAGGACAAGGATCTGATCGTCATGGGCGACTTCAACATCCCCACGAAGACCAGCGACCTCTTCAAGGCCATCAGCAAGCACGGCCTCCAGTTGCCGAAGGCGCTGGCCGGGCTCGACCACGGCAGCAACCTGGAGAAGGACAAGCGCTACGACCAGATCCTGCACTACGCGCAGTATCCGGAGAACTTCACCAACGCCGGCGGCGTGCTGGACTTCTACCTCAAGGAAGACCGGATCAAGGAACTGTTCCCCGAAGGCCTGACCAAGGAAGCCTTCACCTACCAGCTCTCCGACCACCTCCCGCTCTGGCTCCAGATCAACACCGACATCGACGGCCAGGAGCTGGAGCAGATCGTGCAGGGCCGGTAGCGCCGGGCTCCGGAGCTGTCCTTCGTTTCCGTTGCTTGCCAGGCGCGTGGCGAAGCTGGTGTTCTGGAGCGCACATTCCATGAACACGATTCGACTTCGCCGCTTTTGTTGTGGGCTCGCACTATGGGTGCTGGCCTTTTCGGGGAACACTTCGTCGCGCGCGGAAACCGGGGCCGACGGCTGGCTGCGCTACGCGCCGGTCGAGAGCGCATGGGATCGGCGCGGCTACGAGGCGTTGCCGGGCAACATCGTGGTGCTGGAGGGCACCGACATTCTGCAGGCCGCGCGCGAGGAACTGGGCCGGGGAATGCGCGGATTGCTCGGCCGCGTCCAGCGCCAGGAAACGTCCCTCGCCGCCGGAGAGGCCATCGTGTTGGCCAGGCTCGATGCGGCGCGGAAGGCTTACCCGGATCTCGGGGATGTTCCGGAGCTCCGACCCGAAGGCTTTTGGATCAAGTCGATCCGGCACGACGGGAAGCGCCACTTGCTCGTCACCGGGCTGGATGATCGCGGAGTCTTGTATGGCGCCTTCGCATTGCTGCGGCGGATGCAGACGGGCGGGAGCGTCGCGCGGCTGAACCTTTCGGAGAATCCCTCCGCGCCCATCCGCATCCTCAACCACTGGGACAATCCCGACGGCACCATCGAGCGCGGCTACGCGGGCCGGTCCATCTTTTGGGAGAACGGCAAGATCGTGTCCGACCTCGGCCGGGTGCGCGACTATGCGCGGTTGATGGCCTCGGTGGGAATCAACGGCTGCTCCATCAACAACGTGAACGCCGATCCGCGCGTCATCTCCGCCGCGTGGTTGCCGCAGGTCGCGCGCGTGGCCGAGCAGTTCCGGCCCTGGGGCGTGAAGCTCTACCTCTCGCTCGACTTCGCCAGCCCCCGGAAGATCGGCGGCATCGACAGCTTCGATCCGTTGGACCCGCGCACCGTGGAGTTCTGGCAGAAGGCCGTGGACGAGGTGTATCGCGCCATTCCCGATCTCGGTGGCTTCGTGTTGAAGGCCGATTCCGAAGGCCGCCTCGGTCCTTCCGAATACGGACGCACTCCGGCCGATGCCGCCAACGTCATCGCCCGTCCGCTCAAGGCCCACGGCGGCGTGCTCTTCTACCGCGGCTTCGTCTATAACCACCGGATGGATTGGCGCGACCTGAGCCTGGACCGCGCCAAGGCGGCGTATGACAACTTCGCGAAGCTCGACGGCCAGTTCGAGGACAACGTCATCGTCCAGATCAAGCACGGGCCGATCGATTTCCAGGTGCGCGAACCGGCGTCGCCGTTGTTCGGCGCGTTGGAGAAGACCAGCCAGGCCATCGAGCTCCAGATCACGCAGGAGTATCTCGGCCAACAGCGCCACGTCTGCTACGTGGTGCCGATGTGGCAGGAGGTGCTGGACTTCGACATGGAGGCGAAGGGGAAGGGGACCCCGGTCAAGGACCTCGTTTCCGGCAAGACCTTCAACCGTTCCACCGGCGGCTACGTCGGCGTCTCCAATGTGGGCCGCGACATCGATTGGCTCGGCCACCATTTGGCGATGGCCAATCTCTACGGCTTCGGCCGTTTGGCGTGGAACCCGGAGGTGTCCTCGAAGGCCATCGCCGAGGAATGGACCCGCCTGACTTTCGGGAACGACGCCAAGGTCGTGAAGACGGTCACCGATCTCCAGATGCGTTCCTGGCCCGCCTACGAGAACTACAGCGGCCCGCTCGGCATCGGCACGTTGACGGACATCATCCACGTCCACTACGGGCCGGGCGTGGAATCCTCCGAGCACAACGGCTGGGGCCAGTGGCATCGCTCGAAGGAAACCGGCACGGGCATGAACCGCTCCATCGCCACCGGCACCGGCTACATCGGCCAATACCGCCCCGGCGTCGCCGCCCGTTTCGAGTCGTTGAAGACCTGTCCCGACGACCTGCTGCTCTTCATGCACCACGTGCCCTACACGCACCGGTTGAAGAACGGCAAGACGGTCATCCAGCACTTCTACGACGCGCACTACGCCGGCGCGGCGGAAGCGGCGAAGTTTGTCGAGGATTGGCGCGGGTTGAAGGGGCTGGTGGACGAGCCCCGTTACTTGGAGGTCTTGCGCGATCTCGAATACCAGGCCGGTCACGCCATCGTCTGGCGCGACGCCGTCAACGACTGGTTCCATCGCAAGTCCGGCATCGCCGACGCCCAGGGCCGGGTGGGGAATCATCCGGGCCGGATCGAGGCCGAAGCGATGGCTGTGGAAGGCGGCTCGGTGATCGAGGTGACGCCCTGGGAAACCGCGTCCGGCGGCAAGGCCGTGGCGGCGGCTTCGACCAATGCGGCGGCGATCCTGTCCCACCGCTTCACCGGTCAATCCGGCTGGCACGATCTGGCCGTCCAGTATTTCGACGAAAACGACGGCGTCTCCCGCTTCGCCCTGAGGATTGCCGGGCAGCAGATCGACCAGTGGCCGGCCGACGACACGCATCCCAGCCCCTTGCCCAATGGCCACACCAGCACCCGGCGGACGATCCGGCGGGTGTTGCTCCGGTCCGGCGACGAGATCCGCCTCCAGGCCATGCCCGACGGCAAGGAAGCGGCGGTCATCGACTACCTGGAAATCCGTCCCAGCCGGTGAACCGAATGTGCCGTTCGTTTGCCGGTCATCCTTGCCCAGCCAGCCGATTGCTGGGTGGAACCGCTCGATGGCGTGACATGGGAAGTCTTCGCCAAAGTCCGGTGAAGACTCGAAACAGAAGATCAACTCGCCAGGAAGGCCGAACGCCAGGTTGGGGAACCCGGTCTACAGCTTGTCGGCCGACCGGGCGGGCTACCATACTAGGAGCCAGAGCGTTTATCCGATCAGGTGTTCAGGAGTTGCTTTGTATTCTGTCCCGCTTTAAGGCGTTTGGTGCGCCTTCTGGCCAATGGAAAAACGACAAGCTCCAGAAGTGGGCAGCGTGGCGGGCGGCCCCGCCAAAAGCCCCGGAAACCATGCCTTCCTGAGGCAGTTCCCCGGACAAAGGGGTTTCTTTTTCACAATCCACTGTTAACGTGACCTTCATGGCAGCACGCACGCTGGTTTTCATCGACGAAGCCAATCTCCTGCAGATGGGACACCTCATCGGCAAGATGACGGATTGGGTGCGTGTGCGTGAATTCCTCGCGGACCACCGGAACGTCGTCGAGTTCGTGGTCTATGCCGGGTTGCCCCCCAATCTCCCCGATTGGTTCGAGCTTCGGCAAAAACGGGAAAAATTCCTCAACTGGTTGGAACAGCACGGCTTCCTCGTGGTGCGCAAGTATGGCAAGCCGGCCGAGCAGGGCAGCTACAAGGCCACCGTGGACCTCTTGATGACCATCGACGCCATCGAGTTCTGCGAGCAGGTCAAGCCCGAGGAGGTCATCCTCGTCAGCGGCGACGGCGATTTCTCCCACCTCGCCTACAAGCTGCGCCGCTCCGGCATCCGCGTGGCCGTGGCCGGGGTGATGGACCTGGTGGCGGAGGACCTGAAATCCTCGTCCAATCTCTCCATCGACCTCACGGCGCTCTTCCAGAGCTTCGGCGACTACAAGACCATGCCCCGGTCCACCGTGCTCGCCGCCAAGCCCCGCGTGGCGGCTTGATCGTCCTTCCGGCGGACACGGCTTTCCCACCCTGGGTTTGATCCGAGCGGGTTGCCATGCACGGCCCGCCCGCCCCATCCTTTTCCCTCCATGAGCAAACGCTTCTACCTCACGACCGCCATCGACTACGTGAACGGCGCGCCGCATCTCGGCCACGCCTACGAGAAGGTCATCACCGACGTGATCGCCCGCGGCCGGCGTTTCCTCGGCGAGGAAGCGTTTTTCCTCACCGGCCTCGACGAACACGGCCAGAAGGTCCAGCAAGCCGCCGAGAAGGACGGCAAGTCCGCCCAGGCCTATTGCGATGAACTGGCCGCCCAATGGAAGAGCTTCGCCAGCCGGCTCGACCTGACGAACAACGACTTCATCCGCACCACCGACGAGCGCCACAAGGAAGTCGTCCGCGCCGTCCTCTCCAAGCTCCACGCCCAGGGCGACCTCTACAAGAAGGGCTACAAGGGCTTCTACTCCGTGAAGGAAGAGACCTTCCTGACCGAGAAGGACCGCAACCCCGACGGCACCTGGGCGCCGCAATGGGGCGAAGTCGTCGAGCTGCTGGAAGAGAACTGGTATTTCAAGATGAGCCGCGACCAGCAATGGCTCATCGACTTCATCGAGACCAACCCGTCCTTCGTGCAGCCCGACTACCGGCGCAACGAAGTGCTGGGCTTCCTCAAGTCCGAGACGCTGGAAGACCTCTGCATCACCCGACCCGCCTCGCGCCTGAGCTGGGGCATTCCGCTGCCGTTCGATCCCGAGTTCGTCACCTACGTGTGGTTCGATGCGTTGACCAACTACATCACCGTGCCCGCCGCCCTCGGCGATCCCGTGGTGAATGACGCCCTGAAGGGCTTCTACAATCCCGCATCCGGCATCCGGAATCCGGCATCAGGCATCGGGCATCCCGCATCCGCTCTCTGGCCCGCCGACCTTCACGTCATCGGCAAGGACATCATCAAGTTCCACGCCGTCTATTGGCCCATCATGCTCAAGGCGATGGGGCTGCCCTTGCCCAAACAGATCCTCGCCCACGGCTGGTGGCAGAAAGACGGCGCGAAGATGAGCAAGAGCACCGGCAACGTCGTCGATCCCGTCGCCGTCATCGACGAATGGGGCGTGGACGCCTTCCGCTACTACGTCGTGCGCGAACTCGCCATCGGCCCCGACGGCAACTGGACCGACGCCGGTTTCCAGGCGCGTTACCAGTCGGAGCTGGCCAATGGCCTCGGCAACCTGGTCAACCGCACGCTCAACATGCTGAAGAAGTATCGGAACGGCGTCGTGCCCGC
>CAMLMI010000143.1 GCA_946480965.1 uncultured Verrucomicrobiales bacterium
GTAGCCGAGGATCTTCCCGTCGTAGTCGTTCCCATACATCACGCAGCCGAGGCCGATCTGTTTCAGGTTGTTCAGGCAGCCGATGCGTTGGGCGCGTTCCTTGGCCTTGCCCAGGGCGGGCAGCAGCATGCTGGCGAGAATGGCGATGATGGCGATGACGACCAGCAGCTCGATCAGGGTGAAGGCGGATCTCGGAGAGCCGGCCACGACCCCGAGGCGCGTCCGGCGTTGGTTTTCAGGATTCAGATACAGCATTGAGCCCGCACTTTGCCGTGTCCCCAGCGCGACGGACAACGAACGCGCGGGAACGGCTCGGTTACGTTTTCAAGGAGGATGCGGACCTGTCCGCCGGACCGGCAGGATCGACGACAAGTGACACGCGGCTGAATACGGGGGTTGATCGACGACGTCTGCTCTTTAGCTTTTTCGCCATGCCGTTCAACCGCCGTTCCTTTCTGCGCCGTTCCGGGTTGCTGGCCGCCGGGGCCGTGGCCGCTCCGGCCCTCGTCCGCTCCGCCGATCAGGTCTCCTTCAAGCCCGGCGACAAGCCCCGCCGCATCCTGCATCTGGTGGCCGACGGGATGAGCCTGGCCACGCTGACCTGCGCGGACCACCTGTCGCACCTGGAGCGCGAACGCGGACTGACCTGGGTGGCGCAATGGAGCCGGCCGGAGGTGGTCTCTTCCTTCATGGACGTGCGGTCGTTGAACTCGCTCGTGACCGATTCTTCCGCCTCGGCTTCGGCCTGGGGCTCCGGGTCGCGCATCGTCAACGGCGCGGTCAATATCCTGCCCGACGGCCGCGAGCTGACCACGCTCTACCAGCTCTTCCGCGAAGCGGGCTGGAAGCGGGGGCTCGTCACCACCACCGAGATCACCCACGCCACGCCGTCCGGCTTCTCCATCACCATGTCCAGCCGGGGCAGCGGCACGCAGATCGCGGACCAGCACCTGGCGCGCGGCGTGGACGTGCTGCTGGGCGGGGCGAACAAGCATTTCAGCGCGAAGCGGCGCAAGGACCGGCGCGATCTCCCCGGGGAATTCGCGGCCAAGGGCTACCACTTCATGGCCGAACGCGCGCAACTGGTCGCCGCTCCCACCGACAAGCCCTGGCTCGGCCTCTTCAGCGACAGCCATCTGCCCTACAGCGTCGATCAGCGCCAGAGCGACCGGCTCAAGGCCAAGGTGCCGACGCTCGCGGAGATGACGCTGGAGGCGCTGCGCCGGTTGGAGCGCGAGGACCGGTTCATCCTCCAGGTCGAGGGCGGCCGCGTGGACCACGGCGCGCACAACAACGACGCGCCCGCCGCCTTCCGCGACCTCGTCGCCTTCGACGAGGCGCTGGACGTTTGCCTGGAGTTCCGCAGGCGCCATCCCGACACGCTGGTCGTCGTGACCACCGACCACGGCACGGGCAATCCCGGCCTGAACGGCGCGGGCAGCGGCTACAGCCTCTCCGTGCCGCTCTTCCACAACCTGGCCAAGGTGCGCGGTTCCCTGGAGCTGATGATGCGCCGCATCCAGGGCTTCGACGGCATCGAATATGACGGCCCGGGCGAAGGCCCGGAGAAGAAGGCCGCGTTGGCCGAGCCCGCGAAGATCGCCGACATCATCCACGAGCTGACGGACTACAAGCCCTCGATCCGCCGCGTGGAACGTCTCCATCGCTTCCTCGATGGCAAGGGCGACGCGCTCTACGACCTGACGAACAACGGCACCTTCCAGCTTTCCCAGCTCCTGGCGAACTACGTCGGCGTTGGCTGGACCTCGCTCAACCACACCTCCGACTACGTGCCGCTGCTCGCGGTCGGGCCGGGAGCGGAGCGGTTCCGGGGCTTCGTGCAGAACGTCGATGTCTTCCGCCACTACACGCAGCTTGCGGGCATCGACTTCAAGAACCCCGAGCTCCCGCTCATGGCCGACGCCGGTCGGGCCGGGGAAACGGAGGACCACTGGTCGGCAATGGCGTAGGAGAGCGGACGGCGATGGCAGGCTAGGTTCCCCAGCCCGGCGTTCTGGTGGGGATTCCGCCCGCGCGCCGGTCTTGGCCTGCGGGTTTGCCTCCGGGCTCCGGCCGTGTTCCAGTCCTGTGCAAGTCATGCCTTTCCACCGGCCCAGTCGCATCGGCCGCATTTTCCTGCTGTTGTGGGCCGTGTTGCCGTCGTTCTGCGTCGGGGCCGCTTCGTTGCGCGAAGAGATCGAGAAGGATTACCGGACCGCGCGCCAAGCGTGGCAGACCAACCGCACCAACCTCGTGGTCGCGCTCCGGTTCGGCGAGACGGCCTTCGCCTGGGGCGACACGGTCAGCACTTCCGCCGAACGCGCCACCGTCGCCGAAGAAACCGTCGCCGCGCTCCGAGCCGTGGCGCGCGACCATCCCCGCTCCGCCGTCGCGCACTATTTTCTCGCGATGAACCTCGGCCAGCTCGCCCGCACCCGCACTTTGGGCGCGCTGCGGCTGGTGGAGGAAATGGTGGAGCACTTCAACCTCGCCCTCGGGATCGATCCCGCGCTGGAACACTCCGGGCCGGACCGGAATCTCGGCCGCCTGCACCACTTGGCCCCCGGTTGGCCGCTCAGCGTGGGCGACGACGCCAAGGCCCGCCGCCATCTCGAAGCCGCCGTCAAACGTGTGCCCGAGTTTCCGGCCAACCATCTGGCGCTGCTGGATTTCCTGGTGGCCGAAAACGATGCGGCAGCGGTCGCGAAGCAGTTGGAGACGCTGGACGGCATCTGGGAATCGGCGAAGCGGCGCTGGGCCACGCGCGACTGGGAGGACGACTGGATCGAGTGGAACGAGCAGCGCGACAACATCCGCCGCCAGCTCGAAAAGCTCGGCGGCAAACCCACGCCCCTCTTGCCGCCCAAACAGCAGAAGTAGCCGCAACCGTAGCGCCGACATCCCCGTCGGCCATGTCGCATGCGTCGCGTTTGCCGAGGCGCTTCGTCGGAAGCGCGTTGTCGCTACCGGGACGGTTGCGGCACGGCCAGCCGGAGGCTGGTGCTACGGACGAGACGTTCGCCGTTCCTGAGATGCGGTGTCATCGCGCTGGCGGCCCGGTTGGCTGGCTCGTTAGTCTTCTTTCGTGCCGACGTTCTACGACACCCACGCCCATCTTGATTTCCCCGACTTCCAGGACGACTTGCCGCAGATCGTCGAGCGCGCCGAGGCCGCCGGGATCGGGAGGATCGTCTCCATCGGCACGGATCTGGCCAGCAGCCGCAACGCCGTGGCTCTGGCCGAGCGTTTCGGGACGGTCCGCGCCGCCGTGGGGTGGCATCCGGGCCATGCGCTGGAGGCACCGGAGGACATCCGTTGGGAATTGCGCGAGCTGGCCCGGCATCCCCGCGTGGCCGCCATCGGCGAGACCGGTCTCGACTACTACCGCCTACCCAGCGCCAACGGAGGCACGGCGGAGGACGACACGCGCTACAAGGCCAAGCAGGCGGTGGTCTTCCGCCAGCAGCTCGAGGTGGCGGCGGAGCTGGGGCTGAACTGCGTGATCCACCAGCGCGGCGACTGCTTCGAGGACACGATGTCGATCCTGGAGCCGTTCACCGGGCGGCTGCGCACGGTCTTCCACTGCTTCGTCGGCACGCCCGAGCAGATGCGGCGCGTGTTGGCCATCGGCGGGCTCGTCAGCTTCACCGGCATCGTGACCTTCAAGAACGCCAACGAGGTCCGCGAGACCCTGGCGGCGACGCCGCTCGACCGGCTTATGCTGGAAACGGATTGCCCGTTCCTCGCGCCCGTGCCGTTCCGGGGCAAACGCGCCGAACCCGCGCACGTGGCGCGGATCGCCGAGACCGTGGCTTCGGTGAAGGGCTGCACGCTGGAGGAGCTGTCCGCCGCCACCTGCGCTGCGGCCCACGGATTTTTCCGGGGATTGGAGCGATAAAAAAACTCCGCCGGACCGTGGGGACGATCCGGCGGAGCTGTTCGGGACCGGAGGTTCAGTTCTCGTCCGGCCGGACGAGGCGGAAGAACGACTCCGTCTGGAGCGCGGGCAACAGGGTGTAGAACTTGTCGCCGATCACGATGGGTGCGGTGGCTACGTTGGTCCAGGAGGCGGCGTTGTTCAGGTTCGTCGTGCTCTGGAGGATGAAGCCGGTGGCGGCGGTGGGCCACGCTACGGAGATGGCGGTGGCGACTTCGAGCTCCGGCGCGTCGGGCGTCACGCCGGGCACGGCCAGGTAGTCGAGGTCCTTGGCGTCGAGCGCCACGTTGTCGAGCTGCACGCGGTCGAGGGAACCGCGAAAGGGCAATCCGAAGCCGGTGGTCTCGCCGCCGATGTAGAACGTCGTGGCGGTGCGGTCGAAGAGCAGTCCGCCGGTGTAGGGGACGGTGCTGCCGAGCACGCCATCCACGTAGAAGCGCAGGTCCGTGCCGCTGCGGTGGACCACGGCCACATGGTGCCAGAGCCCGTCGTCCGGCACCTTCGCGGTGGTGGAGGTGGTGTCGGCGATGCCGTAGGTGGTCACGAAGAGGACGCCGCCGGAGGTGATGGAGAAGCTGAAGGCACCGCCCGGGCCGTTCTTGGCCATGATGATCTGGCGGGAGGTCGGGAGGGTCGGGAACTTCACCCAGGCCTGCGCGGTGAAGTCACCGGTCAGACTCCAGATCTGCTGCGCGGAGTCGTCCACGGCCAAGCGGTCGTTGCCGTCGAAGACCAGCGCGGTGTCGCCGGGTTTGCCGGAGGCGGTGTCGGTGGTGAACTTCGGCGACTGGTTGGCGGCGATGATCGGGAAGGCGGGCAGGGCCGGGATGGCGAGGGTGCCGTTGTTGGCGTAGGGCGCTGCGGCCTCGGAGAAGTTGAACGAAGCGACGGTGGAGCCGAGCGGGGCCTTGGCGGTGGCGGGATCGGAGTCGAGCTGCTCGGCCGTCAGCGCGGCGCGGTGCACGCGGATGCGGTCCACGACGCCGGTGATGGTCTCGCCATTGAAGCCGGATGAACCGACGCCGAGGTAGGAGTTCTGCGGCGCCCGCATCGCGCGGGTCTCGGCCACGGTGCTGGCTTCGGCCCCGTTCAGGTAGAAGGTGATGCCGACGCCCGGGGTCCAGACCGCCGCCACGTGCTGCCAGGAGCCCTGCGGCACGAACACGCCGGAATCCACGTCCGCCACGCCGAAGAGCGTCATGGCGAGGTTGCCGCTGTTCAGGATGCCCAGCTTCCAGCTGAAGCCGTAGCCCGTGATGCCCATCGGGCGGAAGGTCGTGCCGTCGGTGATGTTGATCCAGGCCTCGGCCGTGATGGGCTGGGTGAGGTCGTGGAGCGCGACGTTGTTCGTCGCGTCCATCAGCAGGAAGGAATAGGGCAAGTCGCTGGTGACGGACTTGTCCGACGCGCCGCCCGAGGGGGAACTGTCGTTGGTGACGGGGCCGCCCGTCGTGTCGGGATTGGGCCCGAGCACGCCGGTCAAGGTGGCGGAATCGTTGGTGACGGTGGAGCCGGCGCCTTCGTTGAAGCCGAAGCGGAAGAGCACGTCGGCGTGCAGCGGCGCGGCGGCGAGGCAGAACGACGCGCCGCAGGCGGCGAGCATCCGGCGGGACATACGGGCAGGTAGGGGCATGGCGATGACGAGTGTTGGGGGATGGTGGTTTTGGTGGACCGAGAAGACACCGACGGGAACCACAACAGGGCACACCTGCGGCCCGTGGGAACGCCGCCGCAGGAGGATTTCCGCATCCCTGATACGAATCCAGTTGGCCGGAACTTCAGCGACCGGTCCTGTTGTAGCCGTGGGCTTTGCGGGGCAACCACCCCCACTTATTGGGCGACCCGTTTGGGCCGCCCCGTTTTGGGTGGATCAGAGGGGACGGACCGGTGGGAAACCGCACGAAAATTCCCCACCACGGGGGCGACGCTTTCGGCTAGGAAACATCCATGACAACCGCCGGTTCGATCCACTGTCCCTCCTGCGGCGCGGGCGCGGCCACCGATTGGCCGAACTGCCGCCACTGCGGCGTGCGCCTGGCCACGATGGCCTGCCCGTCGTGCTTCGGCATGATGTTCCTCGGCTCGAAGTTCTGTCCCCACTGCGCCGCTCCGGCCGTGGTGTGGCAGCCCGATCCTTCGGAGACGAAGTGCCCGCATTGCGCGGGCGGGATGCTCCACGGCGATGTCGGCGGAATGACGGTGCACGAGTGCGGCGCGTGCTTCGGCCTGTGGCTGGACAAGGCGAGCTTCGACGCCGTGTGCCGCGACCGCGAACGGCAGGCGACGGTGTTGGCGGAGCGGCCTTCGACGAACACGCCCGCGGCCTGGGACGCCACCCAAGTGCGCTACCGCAAGTGTCCGGTCTGCACCCAGCTCATGAACCGGATGAACTACGCGGGCTGTTCCGGGGTCATCGTGGACGTGTGTTCTCAGCACGGCGTGTGGTTCGACCGGAACGAACTCCAGCGCATCGTGGCCTTCATCCAGGAAGGCGGCCTCGACCGCGCACGGCGGCGGGAGAAGGAGGAACTGGTGCGGGAACGGTCGCGGTTGGAGCAGGCGAAGACGCCGATCTCCTACGAAAACTCCATGCTCTACGGTGCGAGTCCGGGTGCCGAAGCGTTTGGGGTTGTCCTAGAGATCGGAGGCAGTTTGCTGGGCTCGATCTTCGACGGGTTCTGAAGCGGAGAAGAGGAGTGCGAACGGTCCCCTCCGTGAGGCCGCGTTCGATCGTGCAGAGGTCGGATGCCGGATGGGAAACGCTCTTTCCGACGTCATTGGCGCGCGATGGGGCGGACCGACAGGCAATAAACCCTCCGAGATGAGAACGCCAAAGGCGTTCCGTCCGTAGCCCAAGGTTGGCGTGGAGCGACAACCTTGGGGATACGGTCCTGAACGACTGAACGACGACCAACCCCAACGGGGTTGTGGCCATTTCTCGAAGAGGATGCTGGGCGCAACCTCGTTGAGGTTGATGGGCACTGGGACCGGTTGACCCAACGTTACCACTGCGCGGCAACGTTGGGCTAGAAGACGCTGCCCCGTTGGGGCAGGCCGAACTGCCGGGGGCCAAGTAGGACAGCGCTGCTAGCCTGTCCGCGAAGTCATGGTGGAATCACTCAACGGTGGGGCCAGCCAACGCAGATGAGGTTTTCGGACCTCCCACGTCGCTCGGGTCAGGTTGGAAGCCTGACCTGCTCTGAACGGCTTTGTCCCGGCTAACTGGTTACTGCCTTCGGCAAACTGTTCGCATCAGGCTTCGCGATTTCTTCGGCGGTGAGGTAGCACGCGGGATCGGGGGCCCAGAGGTCGTTGTGGACCTGCACGGCGCGGACGCGGAAACCGCCGCCGCAGACGGGCAGGAACCGACACTCGGCGCATTTGCCGGTGAGGCGGCCGTTGCGCGAACGCAGCGCGGCCAGGGTTTCGTTGGAACGGTCCGTCCAGATTTCGCTGAAGGGTCGTTCCTTCACGTTGCCCAAGGTCAGGCTTTGCCAGAACTGGTCGGGATGCACCCGGCCCTGGGTGTCGATGTTGCCGATGCCGGTGCCGGAACCGTGCGCGCCGCCGCCGTTCCAGTTCAGCAGGTCCATCACTTCGGCCGCGCGCGCCGGGCTTTCCTTCAACATCCGCAGGTAGAGGTAAGGGCCGTCGGCGGGTTGATCGACGGTGAGGAGTTCACGGGGTTTGCCGACCTTGGCCCAATGCAGCGTGCGGTCGATGATCTTGTCCATCGCGTCGCGCGTGTCCTGGTGCGTCACGTCCACGAGCCCGCTGCCACGGCCGCTATAGACGAGGTGGTAGAAGCAGACGCGGTCGATGTCCTCGTTCTCGATGAAGTCGAGGATGCGGTCGAGGTCGTCGATGGTCTGGCGCGACAAGGTGAGACGGAGCCCGACTTTCTGTCCGACGGCCTTGCAGTGGCGGAAGGCCTGCACGGTCTTCTCGAACGCGCCTTGGCGTCCGCGGAAGTGGTCGTGCGTGGCTCCGATCCCGTCGAGCGAGATGCCCACGTAGGAAAAGCCCAGCGCCTTGAGCCGCGTGGCGGCGTCGCGGTCGATCAAGGTGCCGTTGGTCGAGAGCGTCAGGCGCAGCCCCTTTTCGCGGGCGTAACCGGCGAGATCGAAGAAGCGCGGATGGATCAACGGTTCGCCCCCCGAGAGCAACACAGCGGGCACCTGGAATGCGGCCAGATCCTCGATCACCGCGCGGCATTGTTCCCAGGTCAGTTCGCCGGGATAGCTGCGGGCGTCGGAATCCGAGTAGCAGTGGATGCACTGGAGGTTGCAGCGGCGCGTGATGTTCCAGACGACGATGGGACGGCGCTCGGCGGCAGTGCGGGCGGCTCCGTGACCCTGGCCGTAGCGGAGGGCGTCGGCGGGTTGGGCGAGACCGCAGTAGAGTTTGGTCACGTTGATCATGGTGATGGGATGAACGGCCATTTCCGTCGCCCGCGCCGGACGCTTCTTGGTCATTGCTGGGCGCGGGTTGCGCGGGTTTGGACGGGGAGGTTCCTGCCGGGCGGTCGGCAAAGTTGACCCCTCGGAGGAGCCTTCGAGGCCGGAAATCTTTGGAATTCAGGCGGTCCGTCGCCGGGCATGGACCGTGCTGAGCACCTCCCGACGGATCATGAACGACGCGACCAACGACGGCCGATGGGAAGAGGTGGTGAAGCTCTTCCGCGAGTATTGCCAAACCAAGCGGGCCAACCTTTTGGCCGAGGCGGACCGGCTCTTCACGGGCCCGCTTTCCCGCGCCATCGCGGCCTGGTCCAGGCAGACTCCCGGAATGGTGGAAACGAAACGCGCACGGCTCCACGCCATGTTCGCGGTCGAACAGAAGCGCCTGCATGAAACCGCTCCGCAAGATTCCTCGCCGCTGCGGGTGGCCTTTGATACGGCCCCGAGTTCTTGGCGTGGTTCACTGGCCAGGCAGTTGACACCCGCGCCCCGCATCCGCTTCGACGACATTCCCGCCGCGCTCGACCACATCCTGGCCGAGCAGCGCCAAGCGACCGTTCCGATCCCCTTTCCGGCCTGATCCGCCATGAACCTCACCCAGACCTTCCGCAGCTACCGCTTGGCCCGGACCCAGCCGCCCGAAGAGTCCGAGACGCCCGCGTCGCGCTTCGAACCCGTGGTGCTGGAAACCTCCCATCTTCCGCCGAAAACCGTGGTCCACGTGGGCCTCGACTTCGGCACCAGCAAGACGTGCCTGAAAGCCGCTCTCCCGGGCGATGGCGCGCTGCTGCACGACGAGACGGTTCCCACCGTCGTCGGCTACGCCAAGGAAGGCCTGGTGGACGGATTGTTGCCGGACGACGCCTCGATGCTCGTCGGCCAGGCCGCGTTGAAGCACCGGGTCCACTTGGACCTCGTCGCGCCGATGGCCCAAGGCGTCGTGTCGCACCGGTCGGCCGCGCGCGATTTCATCCGCCATCTCCGCACCCGGCTCGCCGTGGAACGCGGGACCGAACTCCGCGCCGTGATCGGCGTGCCCGCGAACGCCGACGCCGCGGCCCGTGAAGAGCTGCGCGCGACCGTCGTCGGTCTCTTCGACCGTGTGCTGCTCGTGCCCGAGCCGTTCCTCGCCGCGCTTGGCTTTCGCGACGAAGACCGCCTGGCCGATCCCGACTACGTCGATCCCGTGCGCAATTCGCTCTTCGTGGACCTCGGCGGCGGCACCACCGATGTGTGCCTCGTGCAGGGCTTCTATCCGTTGCCCGAGGACCAGGTCTCCATCCCCTTCGCCGGCGACCATCTGGACGCGCTCCTCCGCGACGCCGTCCGCCGCCTGTATCCCGACTGCGAACTCTCGCTCCTCAAGGCCCGCGAGCTGAAGGAACGCCACGCCTTCGCCGGCACGCCCCGCGAATCGATCCCCGTCTCCGTCATGGTTGGCGGCAAGAACCGCCGGATCGACCTCGCCGCGCCGCTGCACGAAGCCTGCGAGACGCTCGTCTCCCGCGTCTTCGAGGCGATGAAGACGCTCATCGCCCGCAGCTCCTCCGACAACGTGCTCGAGCTCCTCGGCAACATCGTCCTCACCGGCGGAGGCAGCCGGATCGCCGGCCTCGACCGGGAACTCCAGCGCCGCTTGTCCGAAGAAGGCTACGAACAACCCCGCGTGCGCCTCGCCGAAGAGGGCTACCGCGAATGCGTCGCACTGGGGGCGCTCAAAGCCGCCCGCTCGGCCCGCGAGAACCAATGGTTCCAGGGCACGAGATAGGGTTCTGCCAGGTGGGACTGTCTGCCCGCCTCCTCTTCCAAGGCCGGTCCGTTCGCGGATCGGCCTGTTTCTTTTCCGGGCCGGGTCGGCGAGGGGGAGGGACATGGCGCCGATGACATCTGCTCGGCGCTCCAAAAACTACGCCTTCGCAGGCAACACGGATCGGCAAAACAGGTCCCGAAACCTTGCGCTGCAGAAAGGCCAGTCTTCGGCGGAGCGGCAGAGCTTGGAGTTCACCGGATGTTTTCGATGTAGCGGATCGCCTTGCGCCCTTCTTCCTCACCGTCGATGACCGTGTCCGAATACTCGGCACTCCAATGCCAAGAGCTTCGTAGCTTCACGGGCTATCTTAACCTTCCAGCTCTGCACCATCTTGCTCAACGGCCATTCCCACACCTGAACGAGCACATGGACGTAGTTAGGCATGATGCATCAGCCCGAAGCTAGTAGCGTTGGCCGTGTAAGAAGAGGAGCGCGTCTTCGCACGGTTTCTCGATGCGGGGGATTGCGTAGATGGTAGGCACCGGCACGCCGACCAAGATAGCCTTCCAACTGAAGGTGGCACTCCCGAACATCTTTGATATTCAACAGATTGTCCCCACTCGCCGCGCCGCGACTCGGGCATGGAGTCGGCCAATCGAACAGTGACGAGCGGGGGTAGGGCGTTGGACTACAGCTATAGAGGA
>CAMLMI010000144.1 GCA_946480965.1 uncultured Verrucomicrobiales bacterium
GCTGGATCGAGCGCGGTGTGATCCGAGCAGCGGACTTCGTGGACGCCGAATGCGCGTTGACCGCTCTGCCGGCGAAGTTCTGCGACATGGCGGCGGGCAACCGCGCGGTGAAGACGTTCGTGGATGTCTCGCGCTGACTCCTGGGGAACACACGGTAGGGCGAAGGCTCCGGCCGAGCCGCCGGAGGATTTCCTGACGACGAGACCGCAGCTCTGGCGACTTCGTGGCGCGCCGGAGTTGCCAGTGACGCTTTGGTCCAACGCTGTTCGCCTCCAGGCGGCTTGGCCGGAGCCTTCGCCCAACCGTTCGCTGAAGCGCAACCGTTGCGGTTCCGCGGCGGACGTGGCTAGTGTCGGCCCATGCGTTTGTCCCGTCTTTTGGCCGTTGTGGCCCTGTTGTTCGGCTTGGCCGCCACCGCCGCCGCCGCTCCGCTGCGCGACTGGTCGAAGCAGGAGAAACTCCAGTTCATGCAGACGAACCGGAGCAAGTCCATGCCGCGACTCAAGCAAATGGATCGGCCGAACATCGTCTTCATCCTCGTGGACGATCTCGGCTACGGCGACCTGACCAGCTACGGACAGGAGAAGATCAAGAGCTACCACCTCGACCGCATGGCGGCCGAAGGCCTGCGCTTCACCAGCGCCTACGCCGGGAGCACGGTCTGCGCCCCGTCCCGCTCGGCGCTGATGACCGGATTGCACACGGGCCACACGCGCATCCGGGGCAACGCCAAGACGCCGCTCGCCACGAACGACCTGACCGTAGCGGAGCTGCTCCAGAAATCCGGCTACACCACGACGCTGATCGGCAAGTGGGGCCTGGGCAACGAGGGCACCACCGGCGAGCCGAACCGGAAGGGCTTCACGGAGTTCTTCGGCTACATGGACCAGACCCACGCGCACAACTACTACCCGGACCATCTTTGGCGGAACGGCATGAAGCTGCCGCTCGAAGCCAATGCCGACGGCAAGAAGGGCATCTATGCGCCGGACATGTTCGCCCGCGCCGCCGTCAACTTCGTCAACCAATACCGCGACGTGCCGTTCTTCCTCTACTTCGCCCTGACCCTGCCCCACGCCCACAACGAGCTGGGCCGGAAGACGGGCAACGGCATGGAGATCGCCAGCGACCATCCCTACGGCGAATTCGACTGGCCGCAGACGGAGAAGAACAAGGCGGCCATGATCACGCGCATCGACGTGTATGTGGGCATGATCCTCGACGCGATCAAGAAGCAGGGGCTCGACGAGCAGACGATCGTGATCTTTTCCAGCGACAACGGCCCCCACAAGGAAGGCGGCGTGGACCCGGCGTTCTTCAAGAGCTCCGGCCCGTTGCGCGGGATCAAGCGCGATCTCTACGAGGGCGGCATCCGCGTGCCCGCCATCGTCCGTTGGCCCGGCCAGATCGCGCCCGGCACCACGAGCGACTTTCCCTGGGCCTTCTGGGACTTCCTGCCCACCGCTTGCGAGCTGGCCAAGGTGCCGCTGCCCGAAGGGCTCAAGCTCGACGGCCAGTCCATCGTGCCCACGCTCCTCGGCCAGACGCAGAAGCCGCACGAGTTCCTCTACTGGGAGTTCCACGAGGGCGGCAGCCAGCAGGCCGTCCGCACCGGCGACTGGAAGGCAGTCCGGAAATTCGGCGGACCTTTGGAGCTCTACAACCTCAAGACCGATCTCGGGGAGACCAACAACGTGGCTTCCGCCAACGCGGATGTGGTGAAGCGCATCGAGGAGTATCTCGCCAAGGCCCGCACCGAATCCGCCGAATGGCCGTTGAAGGAGAAATGAACGCCGCCGACATGCCGGTCGATGCCCGCATCCTCGCCGCGCTGCGAAGGTCCGGGGAAAACGGCGTCTCCGGCGAGGGACTCGCCCAGTCGCTCGGCATCAGCCGCGCCGCCGTCTGGGCCCGCATCGAGGAGCTGCGCAAGCTGGGCTACGACATCGCCGCCAGCCCGCACCACGGCTATCGGTTGCTCGGAATGCCCGATGTGCTCCACGCCGACGATCTGCTCGCGCGTTTGCCCCAGGACCGGATCATCGGCCGCGACATCCGCGTCTTCCAGGAAACGACCTCCACCAGCGACGTGGCCGACAAACTGGCCCGCGACGGCGTGAAGGAAGGCGTTGTTGTCTTCGCCGAATCCCAGACCAAGGGCCGAGGTCGGCTCGGGCGGCAATGGGTTTCCCCTTCGGGCAAAGGGCTGTGGTTCTCCGTGCTGCTCCGGCCCCAACTGCGTCCGCAGGAAGCCACGCAGATGACCGTGGCCGCAGCCGTGGCCGTCAGCCGCGCGCTTCAGGCCCATACCGGCATCGTCGTCGCCATCAAATGGCCCAACGACCTGCTCGTGCGCGGCAAAAAAATCGCCGGCATCCTCACCGAGCTGGCCGCCGATCCCGACCAGGTGAAGCACCTCATCGTCGGCATCGGCATCGACGTGAATCTCTCTCTTTCCGACCTCTCGGCCGAGCTGCGCCCCATCGCCACTTCGCTCCGCATCGAGCTGGAACGCCCGGTGGACCGGGCCGCCTTGGCCGCCCAGGTTCTGAAGGAGCTGGATGTCGAATACCGCCGCGTCTGCCAACGCCAGTTCCCCGCCGTGGCCGACGAATGGGAAGCCCGGTGCACCACGCTCGGGTCCCGCGTGGCCGTGAACATCGGTCCGAGAACCGTCGAAGGCATCGCCGAAAGCCTGGACGACGACGGAGCGCTGCTCTTGCGCACCGAGCACGGACGCATCGAACGCATCATCGGCGGCGACGTGACGGTGAAGAAGCCGGAGCACTGATGCTTCAGCGCAAAGAAAAGGGCAGGCCCGAAAGCCCGCCCTTCTCACAGGATATTTTGCCGGCGGACACGACCGCCTGCGCTCCGCTCACACCGTCAGGATTTCCTTCTCCTTCTGGGCGAGGTGCGCCTCGATCTTGGCGATGTAGGCGTCGGTCATCTTCTGAACTTCCTTCTCGGCCACTTCCAGCTCGTCCTCGGACACGCCTTCCTTCGCGGCCTTCTTCAGGGCCTCGATGGCGGCGCGGCGTTCGTTGCGGATGGCGACGCGGCCCTCTTCGGTGATCCTCTTGCAGAGCTTCACGAATTCCTGGCGGCGCTCGGTGGAGAGCTCGGGCAGGACGATGCGGATGAAGCGGCCCTGGTTGGCCGGGTTCAGGCCGAGACCGGAGGACTGGATGGCCTTTTCGATGGCCTTGACCGTGGTCTGGTCGAAGGGCTGGACCATGAACATGCGCGGCTCGGGCGTGTTGATGGAGGCCAGTTCCTTGAGGCGCATCATGGAGCCGTAGGCTTCGACCATGACGTTTTCGATGAGGGCCGGGGAAGCCTTGCCGGTGCGCACGCCGGAGAACTCGTGCAGGACGTGCTTCTCGGTCTTCTCCATCTTTTCGTCGGTTTCGAGGAGGATGTCGTCGAGGGCCATAGCGGGAAAATCGGGGTGAAGGGTGGATGAAATCAGCCCGCCACGACGGTGCCGATGGATTCGCCGAGGACGACCTTGCGCAGGTTGTGGGCCTTGAAAAAGTCGAACACGATGATCGGCATCTTGTTGTCCTGGCAGAGGGCGAAGGCGGCGGCGTCCATCACCTTGAGCTGCTTCTGGAGCGCTTCCTGGTAGGTGATGGTGGCGTAGCGCTTGGCGTTCTTGTTCTTCTTGGGATCGCAGTCGTAGATGCCGTCCACCTTGGTGGCCTTGAGCACGACCTCGGCGCCGATCTCGTTCGCGCGGAGCGCGGCGGCGGTGTCGGTGGAGAAGTAGGGATTCCCTGTGCCGCCGGCGAAGATGACCACGCGGTCCTTCTCCAGGTGCCGCACGGCGCGGCGGCGGATGAAGGGCTCGGCGACCTGCGTCATGGTGATGGCGGTCTGCACGCGGGTGGGGACGCCCTTCTTCTCCAGCGCGTCCTGGAGCGCGAGGGAGTTGATCACGGTGGCCAACATGCCCATGTAGTCGCCGGTGGCGCGGTCGATTCCTTTCTCGCTGCCCTGGAGGCCGCGGAAGATGTTGCCGCCGCCGATGACGATGACGACTTCGACGCCCAGCTCGCGGACTTCGGCGATCTGTTCGGCCATGTCGTGGACGGAAACGGGGTCGATGCCGCTGGCGCCTTCGCCTCCCAGGGCCTCGCCGCTGAGCTTGAGGAGAATGCGGCGGTAACGGGGTTTCGGGGATTTGGGCTGGGGTTTGGCGCTTCGGCTCATAAGGGGGTGCGAATCCACGGGGACCGCGTTCAGTGCGCGAGGTTCTACCGCCCCGTCCCGGCGCGCGTCAACCGGGGCGGGGAAATCACTCCGCGTTGAGGGGCAAGCTCGCCCTGCCCAGGTCCAGCAGCCTGCGGAGCCGCTCCGTCCAGCGAGCGTGGTCCAAGCTCGGTCCGATCAGCACGGCGGCCGTCGGTGGAACATGGCCGGTCGGCGGCAACGCCTCGATGGCGTGGCGTCCCATGACCTGGTGGAAGACATGGACAATGTCCGGTGTTTCCGCGAACCGGACGAAGCCCTTGGCCCGGATCACTTCGCGGCGGTCGATGGACTGGAGGAACTCGACGAAGCGCGCCTTCACGACCGGGCGCGGCAGCGCGAAGGTCAGCGAACGGTAGCGCTCGTGCAGGTGCGGTTCGGGCTTGGCTTCCGTTTCCACCCGACCGGCGCAGGGCGGCAGGCGCAGCAGGTCGGGCAGTTCGGGCAGGGCCAAGGGCAGACGCACGATGCGGGCCCGGGGATTGACGGCCGCGATCTCCGTCTTGGCGGCTTGGATGGTGGTTTCGTTCGCCAGATCGCAGCGGGAGAGGAAGACAATGTCGGAGAATTGGATCTGCCGTTCGGCCAAGCGCCATTCGGCGATCTCCTGCCGCAGCAGCGAAAACCCGGTGGCATCGACCACGGTGAAGACGCCATGAAGCCCCGCCACGGCCGCCACCTCGGGATCGGTCAATTGATCCACCACCGCGTCGGGTTCGGCCAAACCGGAGGTCTCGACCAGAATCACCGAGCGGTCGCCGGCTTCGACCAACCGCTTCACCGCGTGGCCGAGCTGGGCGTCATCGGCACAGCAGACACAGCCCCCGGCGACGGTTTCCAGGGGGACGTCCGCCCGGCCCAACAGCAGCGTGTCCACGCTGACTTCGCCGAAGTCGTTCATCACGACGCCGGGACGGAGGCCGCTGACCGGGGCTTCGTGGAGCCACTTCCAGAGCAGCGTGGTCTTGCCGGACCCAAGGAATCCGGTGACGAGAAAGACGGGCACAACAGGCATTCGCGCTCTTCTAAGCCCCGGAGCACGGCCAAGCAACGGAGAGCCTGAAGCTACTGGGCCCGGGTCGCAATGGACTGGAGGTATTTCATGTCCGTCTGTGCAGCCGGCGATGGCCTCAGAAGCGAGTCGTTCTGCTTGTAGGATCTGCGGGTGACGGCGTCCTCCCACCGATGGATCTCCGAGTGGCCATCGGCAAACGCCAGCCCGCCGGAACCTCCGTGATAGGAACCCGGATAGTCATACATTTGCCGCAATCCGGAGGTCCACCCCTCCATGCTGACGATGAAGAAGGCGTCGTTGATGCTGGCCTCGTTCTCATCGAGCATGACGAGGGTGCTGGACGGTCCAGGGTCGTTCATTTCGGACATTTTACCGTAAACCCTCCAGTTCCTGCCTCCGACCGCGCCGCGCGTTTCCCAGCCTCCGCCCCGTGTGGAGGCTGAGCCATTGCCACCCACCCAGTTCATCATGGCGACACTCCTGATCCGGGGAACCGTCTGCCCCAGGGAATTGACCGCCTTCGATTGGTCCGCAGGGCACTTCCAGACGCCGACATTCTTGCCGAGATAAGGCCCGATCAGACTTTCCCGCAGGATCTCCAGATTGGTGTTGTCGGGGCCCACTCCCATGTCCCCGCGCACCCAGACGTAGCGCTCGGCGGCGCTGCCGGCGGCGGCATAGCCAAAGGGCAGCACATCCCGGTTGTCCTCCACATACATGCGCCACGCGAGCATGAGCTGCTTGGTGTTGTTCATGCACTGCACGCCTTGGGCGCGGGCCTTGGCCTTGCCCAGCGCGGGCAGCAACATGCCGGCAAGGATCGCGATGATGGCGATGACGACGAGGAGTTCGATCAGGGTGAACCCCCGGGAGCCCGGAACAACAGGGTGGCGACGCATAATGGTTTACTGGCGATTTTTCGTCGGAACCGCCGGGCCGTCGCCTGCGGAACGACTTGATCCCCACAGGTTCGGTGGCACGGCCACGACTGGTCCAACACGAACCATTCAGCCCGCCGATCCCGTGAACCGACAGCCCCACAATCGGGGTAGCCTGTTTTAGGGGGCCGTGATCGCTGCTCCGATCGCCAGCCTCAATCCTTCGAGCGTGAGGTTCGGCTGCACGGCGGTGATCTCCGGGAGCTTCGCCGCCATCAACTTGGCGTAGCCGCCGGTGGCCACGACGGGCAACCGCCGCGCCTTGAGCTCGGACTTCAGCTCCTTCACCAGTTCCCGGATGAGGCCCCGGTAGCCGTGGACCGCGCCCACGAGCATCGCCTGTTCGGTGCTCTTGCCGACCACGCCGCGCGGTTCGCGGATCGTGATGCGCGGCAACAGAGCGGTCTTTTCGTGGAGATAGTCGGTCATCGCGGAAAGACCGGGGGCGATGATGCCGCCGATGTAGCATCCGCGCCGGTCCACCACGTCGAAGGCCACCGCCGTGCCGAACCCGACGACCACCGCCGGCGCGCCAAAATGCCGCTTCACGGCGATGGCGTTGGCCAAGCGGTCCGCACCGATGCTCTCGGGCTTCGGATAGTCGATGCCGATCCCGTGGGCCGTCGCCGCCGTCAGCTCGAAGCAGCCAAGGTCGAAGTGCTGGAGCAACACGTGCCGGATCAGCGGACGGACCGCCGGCACGACCGTGGCCAAGGCGGCGCGGGTGGGACGCCGCGCGCCGAGCCGTTCCAGCAGAAGCTTCTCCGTGCTGCCGTCGCGCCATCCGGCGGTCGGCAGATCGAACGAACGGAGCACCTTCCGGTCGTTGGCCAGACCGACGTGCGTGTGCGTGTTGCCGACATCGAGGAGCAGCGTCATCGGCGGAAGCGTTGGCGGAAGCGTTGGCGGTTGAGAATGACGAAAATCGGCCGGAGAAACGGCGGCGACGCGGCGGATTTCGTCATTGTCCCGCCCGGTCGCCGTTCGCAGAGTCCGCTCCTCGTTGTCATGAAAAACAGCTCTCCCGTTTCGCGTTCCGGACGTTTCGCCAGCGGCCCTTCCGAGGAAGTGGCCCGGTTCTCGGAGTCCATCTCCTTCGACTGGCGCCTCTGGCAACACGACATCATGGGCTCCATCGCCCACGCCACCATGCTCCAGAAGATCGGCGTCCTGACCAAGGCCGAGCTCAAGGACATCACGGTCGGGCTCGAGCAGATCGGCCAGGAGATCGCCGACGGCACCTTCGAGTGGAAGCAGGAGCTGGAAGATGTCCACATGAACATCGAGGCCGAGCTGACCCAGCGCGTCCCCGCCGGGGCCAAGCTCCACACCTCCCGCTCGCGCAACGACCAGGTCGCCCTCGACATGCGCATGTGGGTCCGCGACGAGATCGTCGCGTTGATCGACGAACTGCGCGACCTCCAGCGAGCGCTCGTGGAACTCGGCGCGAAGAACGCCGACATCGTCATCCCCGGCTACACCCATCTCCAGCGCGCCCAGCCGGTCTATTTCGCCCATCACCTGTTGGCCTACGTGGAGATGTTCGACCGCGACTGCGACCGCTTCGCCGACAGCTTCGCACGAACGAATGTTTGCCCGCTGGGCAACGGCGCGCTCGCCGGCAGCACCCTGCCCCTCGACCGCGAGTTCGTGGCCGAGCAGCTCGGCTTCGTGGATGGCAAAGGCCGTGCCGTCATCACCCAGAATTCGATGGACGGCATCAGCGACCGCGACTTCATGGTCGAGTTCGCCTCGGCAGCCGCGCTGACGGCCGTGCATCTCTCGCGCTTGGCGGAGGACGTGATCCTTTGGTTCAGCAGCGAGTTCAACTTCATCAAGATCGCCGATGCCTACACGACGGGCTCGTCGCTCATGCCGCAGAAGAAGAATCCCGACATTGCCGAGTTGACCCGGGGCAAGAGCGGCCGCGTGATCGGCAACCTCATGGCGCTGCTGACGCTCCTGAAGGGTCTGCCGATGACCTACAACCGCGACCTCCAGGAGGACAAGGAACGCCTCTTCGACACCGCCGACACCGTCCGCGCCACCGTCCGGATCGTGGCCGCGATGCTGCGCCACACCACGGTGAACCCCGCCCCCTGCGCCGCCGCCGCCGCCGATCCGCTGCTCTTGGCCACCGACCTCGCCGACTACCTCGTGAAGAAGGGCATGCCCTTTCGCCAAGCCCACCATGTGGTCGGTGCCGTGGTCGCGCTGTCCGAGAAGTCGGGCAAGCCGTTGGACCGGCTCAGCCTCGCGGACTTCCAGAGCATCGACAAAACCTTCGGCAAGGACGTGATCGAGACCTTCGATTTGAAGAAGGCCATGTCTCGCCGCGCATTGACCGGCGCGCCCGGCACCAAGGAAGTGGCGCGGCAGCTTGCGCGCTGGAAAAAGACGCTCGGCCCAGCAGCCAAGTAACCGGCGATCAATAACAGAAGGGCTGGTTCCCGCATCGGGGAACCAGCCCTTCGTCTTTGCCGAGGTTGTTTTCTACGCCGAAGCCAACACCAGCGACGGACGCTCCACGGCCACGGCGGCCGGTTTCGGCGGCGCGTAGTTGCAGAGAATCGACCGGACAGCGGCGGGATGGCGCAGCGCATCCTCCACGTCGCCCTTTTCCTTCAGCCACGACCAGAGCGGCTGGTCCACGCCGGGGATCAGCGGGAAGGCTTGCCGCACCAGCACGTCCCAACGCGGCGCGTGTTGCTCCATGTCGTGCGGGGTGATCACGCCCCGGCAGTTCGCCTTGCCGCAGAGGCAGGTGAAGGACTCGCGCAGGTTCAGCGTGCCGTAGTCGTCGGTCAGCTCCTCGCCGGGCTCGATGTCGCGCACGGCGATCTCGAAGTCGTAGCCGGCGCTGAGGCAGTTGGCGTCGCAGGAATGGTTGAAGAACCGGGAGTTGTCCCAGCACAGCACCAGGTTTCCACGGGCATCGATGAAGGAATACTTCTCCAGGATGCAACGGTAGGGTTCGGTCAGATGTCCGAACTCCTCGGGGGTGAAGGTTTGGTCGAAGTCATCGCGCACCCAGATGAGGGTGCCGCGAGGGATGAACCGGGTGGCGAAGACGCCGTAGCCGATCGATTCGTTGACGAGCCGCAGCTCGGTATGGGGATGGATCATTCTGCCAGGCGAACCTGACGGAGCGGCTTGTTACGGGAGTGTTCCGGAATACGCCAGCAGGATTTGGGCTCCCCCGGTCCCTGGCGCAGCGTCCCTTATTTCCGGCCGCGTCGCCGCATTCCGCGCCCGGTCGGCAAAACCGGGCATTTATGGAACGCCTGCTTGACGCCCACCGGCCACACCCCGATATTCGCCGGCCCTTGACTGGGCAGGGGAAGTCCCTTGCCCAATTCCGTTTATGGTCAAATCTAAGAGCAAGAAAAAGGTCGCGCCGAAGCCCGAAGCCAAAAAAGCGAAGCCAGTCGCCCCGGTCAAACCGGCCGACAGCAAGGCCGCCAAACCGGCCCCGGCCACCGCCCCCGCCGGCAAGCCGTTGCCCAAACCCACCGGAACCCTGCCCCGCGCCGCCATTCTTGCCACCGCCCCATCCGCCCAGCAGGACCCCGACCAGTTGACCAAGTCGGTGGACGCCATCGCCGACCTCAAGACCCAGTCCGGCGCGGACCTGACCGAGAAGATCAAGGAACTGCTCCGCTTGGCCCAGGAGCAGGGCTATTTGACCTGGGACGACGTCAACGACACCCTCCCGAGCAACATCGTCACCCCGGACGAGATCGACGAAATCTGCTCCCGCCTCCGCAACCTCGAGGTCGAGATCGTCGATCAGGCCGAGGTGGACCGGGTCAAGCAGCCCGAGCCCGAGGAAGAACCCGAGGACAAGAGCCGCCTCGACATCCTGGACGACCCCGTCCGGATGTATCTCAAGCAGATGGGCCAGGTCCCGCTCCTGACCCGCGAGCAGGAAGTCGAGATCTCCAAGCGCATCGAGGACGCCGAGAACGAGGTCAAGCGCATCATCTACAGCTTCGGCTTCTCCGGTAAGGAACACATCGCCCTGGCCGAGAAGCTCATCTCCGAGCCGCCCAAGGAGCGCTTCGACCGCGTGATCGTGGACAAGAAGATCGAGGGCCGTGAGAACCACCTCAAGGTGCTCCGCAAGCTCGTGAAACAGGTCCGCGAGATCGACACGACCGTCGATGACAAATACGCCGACCTGCAGAGCGCCTCCAGCAAAGGAAAGGCGGACAAGCTCCAGGAGGAGTTCCGCAAGCTCGACGAGAAGCTCCAGAAGTCGTTCCCCAAGTTCTTCTACAAGCAGAAGGTCATCGAGGAAATGGCCCTCGTCGCGGACAACATCCACGACAAGATCCAAGCCAGCCTCCAGACCATCAAGGACCTCGAACCGCAGAAGAAGCACGCCCAGGCGCAGCAGATCATCCAGGGCGAGGAGCGCAAGGTGAAGGCCCTCGAGGACTTCGTGCGCATGACCGGCGCGGCCTACATCGAGGCCTACAAGCAGCTCCAGCACTTCTCCAAGAAGGCCCTCCAGGCCAAGACCGAGATGGTCGAGGCCAACCTCCGCCTCGTCATCTCCATCGCCAA
>CAMLMI010000145.1 GCA_946480965.1 uncultured Verrucomicrobiales bacterium
GCTGGAGGCTGAAGAGCCGGCCTTCGACGACGCTCTGGTCGGGGATCGCGGCCAGAACGGGAGCCTGATTAACGGCCGTGGTCACGGTGGTGGCGGCCTGGGCAGCGGGCGGGGCGGACTCGGCGTTGCCGGCGGCGTCGGTCGCCAGCACGTAGAAGCCGTAGGCGGTGCCGGCGGTGCCGCGGAAAACCGTGCCGGAGGACGTCAGGCGCGAGGCCCAGCGTCCGAACGGACCGCCGTTGGTCGAGACATAGACGTCGTAGAAGGCCACGCCGCTGATGTCGTCCGTGCCGGTCCAACCAAGGTTGAAGTCGGCCGAGCTGATCGCGGGCAAAGGCGCGAGCTGGGTGGAGGGCGGCGTGGTGTCCGGCACCGGCACGAGGCTTTCGTAAACCAGCGTGTAGCTGCCGGTGGAATCGAAGTCCACGAAGTGCAGCAGGTTGGTCCTGGTCGGCCGGATCTCGCCGCCGAAGAAGAAGCGGTCGGTCGTCCAGGCGTTCGTGTTCAGGCCGATCTCCGTGCCGTTGCTCCGCACGATCCTCCTGAGGACGAAGTTGGTGCCTCCCGGATTGCCGATCCGGAAGTAGGACCAGCCGGGCGTGGCCGGAGCGGTGAGCGTGGTCTGGAGCGCGCCCACCGAAATGGGGTTGCTCAAGCCTGCGTTGGTCACGGCCGTCACGGGCACGATGGGCCCCTGCGAGAGATACAGCGTGTCCGGCAGGAACTGGGGATCGGCGAGGTCGTTGACCAGCATGTCGGGCCGGCCATCCCCGGCCGCGCCGTCCACATTCACGATCCGGTTCAGCTCGTGGATCTCGGTGGCCCGGACGAGCGACAGGCGCTTGCCCGCCACGGCGTCCAGGTGTTCGAAGGAAGCCGAGTAGTTCGTGAAGCTGCCCTGGAGCGTCGAGGTGAAGAGCCAGCGGGCGATCTTGCTGGAGCCGACGCCGATGGGGCCGAGATCGACCTCCAGCGACGGGGTGACGGCCTGGTTTTCGAGCTGCGCGCCGATGATCTTGAAGTCGATCAGCAGCCCCTTCTCGTTCTCTACGATCTCGGGCTTGGCGCTGGTGATCTTCATGTTCCGAGCCTCGCCGTAGCCGACGTTGTCCACCCGCACGGCCAGCGCGTAGGGCAGGCTCGGCTCGATCTCCTGCGTGAAGGGATCGTCGGCGAAGACGTCGCGTTCGTGGAAGTAGCGCACGAGCAGCTCGGGCTGCGGGTGCACCTGGATCGGGGCGGCGGCCAACGGCAGCGTCACCCGGATTCCGTCCTGCACGTAGCTCATCGTGCCGCCGACCATGAAGACGCGCGCGCCGTTCGTCGGAGCGGCGTCGAGCGTGGGCACCAGAATCCAGGAGGCGTTTCCTGCGGTGAAAGCCGGCAGGGCACCGGTGCCGTCCACGCCCGTCATGCCGACGAGCTGGGGAGCGCGGACATCGAAGAGATCGGTGGCGTTGGTGCTGTCGCCGCTCTGGATGCTGAGGGTGACGAGAAGCTCGGAAAGCGGGCTCGCGGTTTCGTTGTCGATCTCCAAGGTGGCGTTGAACGCGTCGCGCGTCAGCACCGCCTGCTGGCTCAGCTTCAGTTTGACCCGGGCGCAGACCTCGGCGGCCATCTGCATCACCTTGTCGAGCGAGGCCTGGGCGGCGCCGGGACGTCCGGCCGGAACCACGATGTTCAGCGGAGCCGGGCGGCAGACACCCTTGAAGCCGGGCGGCGGCGCGAAGTTCGATCCAGCGTTGGCCGGAATGGTGGGAGCCGGTCCGCCGCCGCCACCACCGCCACCGGCGATGGGCACCAGTTCATAGACCGCGTTGTAGAGCGCGGGCAGGTCGCAGCCCGTCGAATCGAAGAAATAGACCGCGTTCTCCTTGTCCACGACGTTGGGGCCGCAGAGGTAGTTCCACAGCATCTCGGCCGTGACGGAGCATTGTCCGGTCAAATAGTCGGTCTGCTGGCGCAGGCCGCTCTGCTCCGGCGGTGGTCCGCGATGGACCGTCGCCGGGATCGTAATGGACTGGCGGGCGCCGAGCGTGCCGATGTTCGTGATCAGCGGGGTGATCTGGAACGCCTCGATGTGCGGGATGTTGAGCCGGACATCACGGGCCTCGATCAACCCGTGGTTCTCGATGGTGAACTGGATCTGGAAGTCCTCGCCGGCATACTGCGACAGATCCACCGACGCCGGGCTGATCGTCACCACGGGGACAGGCACCTGGGTTTCAAACGTGCTCTCGACCTCGAACCGATAGCGATCCTGCACGGTGGTCGGCACGACGGTGAAGGTGTAGCTCACGGTCTGGCGCTGGAGGAAGGCGACGACGTTCGTCGTGTCGCCCGACCGGACGAAGGCCGACTGGCGGTAGGAGCTGTGGGCGGTCGCGCCGACATCCACGATGTAGTAGGCCTCGGCCAGGTTGGTGAAGAGCACCGAACCGTCCGCGCCGGTGACGTTCGTGGCCACGAGAGCGCCGCTCAACCCGTCGGTGACCCGCACCCAGGCGTTGGTCACGCGGGGGCTGCCGGGCGTGAAGTAGGTGTATTCGTCCTCGGCCACGACCTTCAGGGAACCGATGCCGTCCGAGACGGTGCGGAAGCGGTATTGGACCGAGAGCGCCGCGTTGGAGGAGTTGATCGCGATGGAGCCGGTGTAGTCGCCGAAGGCCAGGTCCGGCGGGGGCGTCAGCAGCAGGGTGATGACCGTGTTCGTGCCCGGCTCCAGCGGCGGCAACTGCTGGGGCGACGACAACGCGAGCCACGGCAGCGACGGGATGAGTATCTCCAGCGGCCCGGTGGCGCGCGAACCCGCGTTGGTCAGGATGAAAGAGACCGGCGTCTGGTGGCCGAGCAGCATCGTGGACTGGAGGAAGGACGGCAGGGCCGCGAGCGCGGGCGTGAAGAGGGACTGCCGGACACTGAAGACGAGGTAGTTCGTCAATCCCTCGGCGGTGGTGACGCGCACACCGACGGTGCTGTTGACGGCGGACGTGTCGATGGCGCGCACGTCGAAGCGCAGATACACGCGGGAATCACCGGGCAGCAGGTTGTTCGTCAGGACGGCGGAGACCTGGATGCTCGGATGGTTCGTATAGACCTCGGCGACGAGGCCGGTGAGCGGCTGGTCGCTGAGGTTGACCAGGGCGGAAGAGCCGCTGTTGGTGCCGCCTTCGACCACCACGATCGTTCCCGGAGACTCGATGTTGAAGCCTAGGATGGAGAACTGGTCCTGCCAGGCGGGCGGGTTCACGGTGCTCGGATGCGTGGCGGCGATGCGGTAAAGGCCCGCCTCGGTCGGCAACGGGACGAAGTCCACCGCGAAGTTGCCGGACAGGTCCGTGATCGCCTGGATCGTGCGGCGGGTGCCGCGGACCTCGACATGCACCGTCACCGGAGCGAGCGCGGCCGGTTGCCCCGTCGCCAAGGACGTGGCGCTGCCGGTCAACGGCACGGGCTCGCCCTTCTGCGAGACCGTCACGGCGGTGGAGACGGTGGCGGTATGGGCCGCGCCGATCACCACGGGCACGGCGGCCACGCGGGCGTTGTTGTTCTCCAGAACCTCGGGCACGGCGTTGAAGACGTCGGCCTGGACGATGATCCAGTAGCTGCCCGGGACATCCGGCATCCGCACCGTGGCCTGTTGCTGGATGGAATCGCCGATGCCGAGCGGTCCGTTGTAGGCGGGCTGCGCCCCGATGGAATCGGCACCGAGCAACGGATCGGTGGAGATCAGCACGCGCTGGACGATGTTGGTGTTCGCGCCGCGCAGGCCGTTGTTCCCGAGGGTGAAGGTGACGGTCAGGTTCTGGCCGGTGAGCGCGTTGGTGGCGGCGGCGATTTCCGTGACGATGATGTCGGGCAGGTCCGCGTCGCTGACGACGACGGTGTCGGAACCGGCGGTGAAGCCTGTCGCCGTCGCGGTGATGGTCACGGTCCGGTTCCCGTCCGTCACGGCATCGGTGAGGCTGGCGATGTTGAACACCGCGCTGTTCGTCCCGGCAGGAATGGTCACGGTGGCGGGCACCGTCGCCTCGGTGGGAAGATCGGAGGCGAGGGAGACAACGAGCGGCGCGGCCGTGTCGGTGTTGCGGGTCACGACGGCCGTGGTCGCGGGGTTGCGGCCTTCGGGCACGAGATCATCGGCGATGAAGATCCGGAGCGTCGCGCCATCGTCGTCCGTCACGGTGAGGATGTCCGGCGTGGTCGGGCGCAGCGGTTGGCCGAAAACCGAGTCGGCCACGTAGCCGATGATCGAGGTCGTCTTGGGTCCGTCCACCAATGTGTTGTTCACGGCGGAGACCGGGAAGCTCGCGCTGATCGAGCCGGACGGAATGGTGACGGACGCGGGCACGCGGGCGGCGTTCGTGTTGCTGCTCGAGAGGAGGACCACGATGTTGCGGGGACGCGGCGAAGGCAGCGTGACGGTGCCGTCGGTGGCGTTCGGACCGGCGCCTTCGCTCACGTTGCGGCTGGCGAGGGAGAGCACCACGTCCGGAATGTCGTTGTCCACGACGGCCAAGGAGGCGGACGAAGGCAGATGGCCCTGGGCCGTGACGGTGACGATGTAGGCGTTCGTGCGTTCGATCAGCGAATCATCGATGGCGGTGACGGCGATGTTGGTCGAGGCCATGCCGGCGGAGAGCACGACGGTGGCGGGCACGGAGACCTGGTTGGCGTCCGAAGCGGCGAGTTGCACGACGAGGTTCGTGGCCGTGGCCGGATCGCGCGTGATGGTCGCGACGGCGGCCGTGCCCTCGACGACGTTCGTGGGGGCGATGGCGATGGTCACGCGGCGCTGGTTGCTGTCGAGGACGGTCAGGGAATTCGTCGCCGGGTCATAGCCGGAGGCGGACGCGACGACGAAGGCGACCTGTGCCCCGTCGAACTCCGCGTCGGGCTGGGCGGTGACGAAGAACCCGGCGCTGGCCTGCCCGGCGGGAATCGTGACGGTCGCCGGGACGGTGGCCTCGGACGGGTCCGTGCTGGAGAGGTTGACCACGAGGGCCGAGGCGCGGCTGCCGTTGCGGGTGACGGTGGCGGAGACGTTGGGATTGACCGCGTTTTCGGCGATCTGGAACGCGTTCAACGTGAGTGTGAGCGCACCCGGCACCACGATGGGATTGGTGGCGATGAGGCTGTTGTTCGACTCGTCGGTCTCGCTGCGGCCGCCGCCCGAATCGGTCGTGACGACCAGATACAGCGGCCCGGCCTCGCTCGCGGGCGGAATGGAGAGCGTGCGGGTGATCGAAAGGAAACCGTTCGCCGGGATGGTGTTCGTCACCTGGTGCGTGCCGAGCGCCTGGTCGAAGCCGATCTGGTCGTCGGCGGAAAGATAGAGCGTGTCGTTCCATGGGCCGACGGCGGGAACGGTTCCACGGTTGGTGACGCCGTAGGTGATCTCGAAGGGAACGCCGGGATAGGCCGTGGCCGGGGTCTGGATGGAGACGACGGCGAGGTCGGGCAACGGCGTGAGCGACGAGGAGACGCCGAGTCGGTTCGTGTTGTTGGCCTCGCCGGTGCCGCCGAGGTTGTATTCGAAGACGTTGTTGTTGATGTCCGCGACGACCGTGACGAGCAGGCCACCCGCGCCGGTGGTGTTGTTCGGCAGCGTGAAGGCGTAGGAACGCTCGCGCGTGGTGCCGTTGGTGATCGGGCCGGAGGTGTTGGTCGCGTAATAAACGGAGGTGTTCAGCAGCGTCACGCCCTGGTTCGTGTTCACGACGAGCACCCGGTCGTAGAAGTTGTTCAGCACCGGACCGGTGCCGCTGTTGGTCAGGGTCCAGCGGATGGTCAGGTTCGTGCCGGAAACCAGCGTCATGGGTTCGACCGTCACGGCGCTGACGAGCAGGTCGGGATAGGTGTCGAGCGTGGTGTTCAGGGGGATCGACTGGCTGTTGTTCGACTCGGCCGTGCCGGCGGCGTTGGCCTCGGCGCGGTTGTTGAAGGTGTCGGCCGTGACCGTGATCTCCAGCGCGCCGACGGACTGCGGGCCGTCGGGCAGGTTCACGGAGAGGGTGCGGTTGCGGGACGTGCCGTTGGTGATGGGGCCGGAACCGTAGTAGGGCGTGGTATTGACCAGTTCCTGGAGCGTGCCGGTGTGGACGACACGGATGCGCTCGTAGAAGCCGTCGTCCGCGATGGCGGTGCCGTCGTTGGCGAGCTGCCAGGAGAGGTCGAGGCGCGCGCCGGAGAACGGTCCGGGCACGGGATTGACCGCGAGCCCGGTGATGCGGAGGTCGGGCGCGCTGAGCGTCTCGATGCTCGTCAGGTTGTTGGTTTCGGCGCCGATGCCGACGAAGTGCTCGAAGACGCCGCCCAACCCGTCGGCCTCCACGCTGATCTCGAAGCGGCCATAGACCTGCCCGCTGTTCGGCAGGGTCAGCGCGACCTGGCGCGCGCGGAATCCGGCCGGGAGCAACGAACCGTTCTCGGGCAGCGCGGCGTCGTAGAGGACGTTGGTCGTCACGAGCGTCTGGGCGGTGGTGAGGTTGCGGAGGATGACGCGGTCCGACCACGAGTTGCTGGTGGCTCGGGGACCGGAGTTGGTCACGACCCAGCTCACGGTGATGGCCTGGGCCGGACGCCAGCCATTCGTCGGCTGCACCGAGACGGAGGCGACGCGCAGATCGGGATACGGGGCCAGGGCGGAACTGAAGCTGGCCGTGGCCGAGTTGTTGGCCTCGCCCGTGCCGCCGGAGTTCTGCTCCAGCACGTTGTTGGCGGAATCGGTCGTCACCGTGACCTCCAGCGTGCCGGCGGCCGCGGGGCCGTCGGGCAACTGGACCGCAAGCTGCCGGGCGCGCTGGGTGGAGGGAGCGATGGGACCATTGCCGCCCGCGGCCGAATCATAGAGCAGCGTGGAGTTGACCAGGATCTGGCCGGTGCCTGTGTTGCGGACCACGACGCGGTCGGTGAAGGAGCTGGCCGTGGCCGCGCCCCCGGTGTTGCGGACGGTCCAGCCGACGGTGATTCCCTGCCCCGATTGCACGCCCGAAGGCGGAACGACGCCCACACCGGTGACGATCAGGTCGGGCGAAGAATTGGTCTGGAAGAGCGGTTCCGAGGGCTTCTCCGGATTGGTCCAGAAGGCGAAGGCGGTCGTCTGCGTGGCGACGAGGGGAGAGAAGCGGCCTTCCAGCGTGAGCAGATAGGAGCCATCGGCCGGAAGGACGACGCCGTCACGGTCGGAGGAAACGGTGAGGCTCATCGCACGCGTGTTGACCGGCGTGTAGAGGTGCAGGGCCGGGGCGCTGCCGCCGCCCGAGACGATGCCCATCCCGTCGAAATACAGGCGCGCGCCCCGGCTGCCGTTGAACTGGTAGAGCCGGGTGATGGAACTGGGGGACGACTCGTTGGTGACGACGGTGTCGAGGGCCAGCGGCATGGCCACCGCCGGGGTCAGCAACCGGAAGCCATAGGTGCCGAAGCCGTCCGCGGGAAAGCTGACGGAGAGGACGTAGTCGCCGGCGGGCAACAACAGAGAGGAGTCGTTCCCGGTGGTGCCGTCGGAATCGTCGAAGGGCCGTTGGCTGACGAGCACGCTGCCCGAACGGATCAGGTTCCAGCGCGCCGCGCCGTTGGTCAGGGCGTCGAAGAAGACGCGCGTTTCCGCGCCGAGGGAGAACGTGTGGTAGTTGGTCGTGCCCGCCGAGGCGATGGCGTTGGTCACGGCGACGTTCAGCGCCAGCGCGTTGGTCTGGTGGTTCACGGGCACGAAGACCGACGACACGGTGCCGGTGCCGGTGCCGTGGTAGTAGATGTGGCTGTCGATGACGAAGAGGTAGTCGCCCGTCTCCGGAAGCAGGAGGCCGGGGCGATCGCTGCCGACGCTGAAGTCGTCCACCGCGCGGCCATTCGGCTGGTAGAGGCGGCCCCGGGGCGTGCTGCCGAAACCGGAGACGGCGAGGGACTGGAAATAGACGCGCTGGCCCGCCGTGGCCGGGAACCGATAGAGAGCCAGGCCGGTGTCGCCACCGAGAACCGTCTGGTTCGTGGTGCCAAGCGCCGTGATCTGGGCCAACGCCGCGTTTCGCAGGATGAAGCGGTAGTAGGTCGGCGCGGTGGACTGCGAGGCCACGGAGAGCCGGTAGTCGCCGGGCACCAGCTCCATGCGGTGGTCCAGATCGGAGGCGCCGCTGAAGCGCGGGTCGCGGTTGTTCATGTAGGAGCCTTCTGGGCCCACGAGGTTCAGCGTCCAGTAGGAGTTGGTCAGGGCGTCGAAGAAGACGACGTTCGTGGCCGCGAGCGTGAAGGTGAAGTGGTCCACGTCCTGCGCGCCGGAGAGGACGCCCTCCACCACCTGCTCCAGGGCGATGGCGTTGGTGGAATACGTGATCGGCTGATGGGCGAACGAGACGTGGCCGGTGCCGGTGCTGTTGTAGTAGGTGCGGCCATCGACCTGGAACAGGTATTCCCCGCCGAGCTCGAGGAGGACCGAGTTGTCGTCGTTGCCCATGTTGCCCGTGTATTGGACCAGGCGGCCGTTGGCGTCGTAGAGCCTGCCGGAAGGCGGGGAGTTGAAGCCCGCCGTGCCGTAGGAGCGCAGATGCACGCGCTGGTTGGGCGCGGCGTTGAAGCGGTAGAGCGCCAGGCCGATGCCGCCGTGGAGGTTGGTGGAATTGACCGCGCCGAGGGCCGTGGGAGTGGCCGTCTGCGCGTCGATCAGGCGGAAGGCGAAGGGCGTGGGCGCGGGGCCGGTCGAGGCGACCAGCAGGGTGTAGTCCCCGGCCGGGAGCCAGACCCGGTTTTCCCAGTCCGCCCCGTCGGAGAAGCGGGAATCGCGCGTGGCGACATGGACGCCTCCCGGCCCGTTGATCGACCAGTTCCAATACGTGTTGGTCAGGGCGTCGAAGAAGACCGCGCGGGCATCCGGCAGGCTGAAGGTGAAGGCGGCCGTGTCGCCGCCGCCTTCGAGGTTCCCTTGCACCGGCGCGCCGAGAACGAGCGCGTTGGTGGCGGGCTGCACGCTCTGGAGGACGAAAGCCACGGTGGACTGGGGGGTGGTGTTGAACCAGGAGCCCTCGACGGCGAAGAAATGGGTCCGGCCGGGCTGGAGCGAGAACGGCGCGTCGTCTGAGCCCGGCGAACCGTGGACCAGCACCTGGCCCTGCTCCCGGGTGAAGACGCGCGTCTGGTTCGCGTAGTTGTGCCCGCTGTTCACCAGCCCGTCGTGGAAGAGGACGGCGCCGGGGGGTGCTTCGAGGCGATAGACGACGGAGGCGCTCGACGGGACGAGGACGTTGGTCACGGCGGTGTTCAAGGGCAGCAGCGGCGCGGTCAAAAGATCCATGACGCGGAAGCGGTAGCTGCGGGCCTGGCCGGAGCCCTGCACGATCTGGAACTCGTAGTCGCCTGCGGGAAGATCGACCCAGGGCTTCTGCATGAACTCCGATGTCCAGAGATTGACCGGCGGCTGCACGAGGCCCGTTGAACCCAAGACACGGAGCGACAGGTTTTCGGGATAGCCCTGGAAGTTGAAGTAGAGCACGGCCGGCGCGGCGAGGGTGAGGCGGTGCGAGTTCGTGCCCGGCCCCGCCTCCAGGCTGTTGGTGTAGGTCTGGCCGAGGACCAGCGGCTGTCCGCCCAAGGGCGGAGGCGGGATGTTCGGGAAGGTTTCAACCGAGAGGGTGAAGGCGGCGTTCGTGCTTGCTTCCACCGCGCCCTCCACCAGCAGGGTGTAGGCTCCGCCGACGACGAACAGGTTGCTCCGGACCGACTGCGCGAACCAGTCCGACCAGACCATCTGCCCAAGGGGATCGATGAGGCGCCAGACGCTCCAGGCGTTGCCGCCCAGCGTCTGTCCGGTGACGCGGAGGCGGTCTCCGGCCTGGGCATCGATCCGGTAGGCGCGGGAGCTCCAGCCCGGACTCAGGCCGCTGTTGACGGTCGTGTTGAGCGCCAAGGCGGGTGCGGAGGCCAGGTTGAGCATCTGGAACGCGAAGCCGCCGACGGCGTCGCCGGGCGCGGTGACGGTGATCTGGTAGGCCCCGGCCGAAAGGGACAGCACGGGATTGGAGCCGTAGTGGTAGGAGTCGGAGCCGTTGAAGCCGCGGTTGTCCACGACCGTTCCGTTGGGGCCGTCAAGGCGCCAGCGGAAGGTGGAATTGGTCCAGGAGTCGAAGATCAGCTTCGCGGGCTGCGCGAGCGTGAAGGTGTAGCGCTGCTGCTGGCCGGGGAGGCCGATGGTGCCGGTGACGAGGCTGTCCAGGGTCATCGGCTGCGGCGTGGCGGGATCGATGACGACGCGGAACGAGTGGACGCCCTCGACCGGCGGGTCGTATTGGCTGCCGCCGACGAACAGCATGTAGGTGCCGGTCTCCGAGAGGGTGAACGGTCCGCGATCGGAGAAGCCCGCGTTGAACAGGTCGTCGCCATAGGGGGAGACCAGACGCCACTGCGACGGGGAACCGCCGGACCACGCGTGCAGGTAGCCGCTGGCGGACAGCGCGTCGATGAAGAGGCGGTCTCCGGCGGACGCCTGGAAGCGGTAGATGTTCGCCCCGGCGGCCGGAGAGTTCGTGCCCTCCACGGTGGCCAGCGGGGAGATCGTCCGCGCCGCGGCCAGATCGAGCACGCGGAAGAAGAACTCGCCCACGGCTTCCGAGCCGGCCGCGTCCACCGTCACCGTGTAGGCACCGGGTGCCGCGTCGTAGATGAACAGGCCATCGGAACCGAAGGTCTGGTTGTTGTTCAGCGTTCCCGTGGGGCCGGTGAGCACC